>JBIPLV010000092.1:0-8338 GCA_044369475.1 Cyanobium sp.
GACGGTGATCCCGGATCTCACACCGCTGGTGGATCCGATCAAGGGCATCGAACCCCACCGGGAAACCCAGGCCTACCTCGAGCAGTACCGCCAGTTGGATGCGGCCCTGCTGGCCCTGCCCGCCGGCCAAGCCCCCCAGGCGAGCCAGGTCACCCTGTTGAACCGTCAGGCCCAGCTCACCGCCCAGCTGATCGACAGCAACCCCTTCCTGGCTTCGGAGGCCTCCGGCACGCTCGAGAAGATCAAAAACCGCCTGCGGCAGCGGGCCGACCGGGACTCCGCCCGCCAAGCCTCCGCCGTGCTGCTGGATCCGGCCTGGATCCAGAGCCGGGGCTGGAGCCAGGAGCGCCGCTTCTGGAGCGACCAGATTCTGCCGCTGGTGGCCACCAACTACTGGCGGTCCATCGATGAGAACGGCCGCCCCACCGACCATTTCTGGCGCATCGACCTGCTGCTGTTCCAGAGCGTCTTCGCCCTTGACATCCTGCTGCGGCTGATCCGACTGCGGCGGCGGTTGCCGGGGCTGAGCTGGGGCGATGCCCTGTTGCGGCGCTGGAGCGACCTGCCCCTGCTGCTGCCCTTCTGGCGCTGGTTGCGGGTGGTGCCGGTGCTGGAGCGGCTGCAGACGTCTGGGTTGGTCAACTTCGAGCCGCTGCGGGCCGTGGTCAGCCGCGGTGTGGTGGCGCTGCTGGCGGTGGAGCTGTTCGAGGTGCTGTCGCTGCAGATCCTTGATGGCACCCAGGGCTTGATCCGCTCACGGCGCTGGCCCCAGCGGCTGCGGGCGCTGCGCAGCCACCAGAGCGTGGCCAGCAGCAGCGACGAGCGGGCGCTGGTGGAGTTGGTGCGCATCTGGGCGCCGCTGCTGCTCAGCCAGGTGGCCCCCCGGCTGGCCCCGGAGCTGCAGGGGCTGCTGGGCTACAGCCTGCGCCAGAGCCTGGATCGCACCGTGGTGCCACCGCCGCTGCGTCAATTGCAGCCCCTGCTGCAGGTGGAAACCGGCATCAGTCGCCAGCTGGCTTCGGGCATGGTCGAGAGCCTGCTGGAGCTCTCCCGCAGCACCGGCAACCGGCTCTCCCGCCGCGACGATGTTCAGCTGGATCTGCTGCAGCGCTTCATCGACCGCTTCTGGGAAGAACTGGCGGCCGCCCTGGAGAGCGGGCCCGCCCTGGAGCGTTCCCAAGAGCTCCTCTGCGCCCTGATCGATGGCGCCAAGGGCACCTACCTCAGCCAGATCAACCGGGCCGGCATCGAGGCTCTGATCCAGGAGCTCGACCAATTGATCACCGCCCCGGTCAAGCCCGAAGACGAGCAGGGCCCTAACCCTGAGCCTGGACGTCCAGAAACGCTGCCCACTCCGGCTCCTTGAAGCCGGTGAGGATGTGGCCGGCGTCGGTGATCAAAAAGGGCCGCTTGATCAACTTGCCATCAGCAGCGAGAGCGGCGAGGGCCGCCTGATCGTCGAGGGCTTGCACGGCAGCCGCTCCAAGGGCGCGGTAACTCTGGCCACTGGTGTTGAACAGGCGCTGGCGCCCCAGTTGCGCCAAGGCCAGCTCCAACTCCGCGGGGCTTGGGGGCTGCTCGCTGATGTCGAGGATCTCAGGCTGCAGCTGTCGGGCGGACAACCAAGCAATGGCCTTACGGCAAGTGCTGCAACGCGAGTAGCTGTAGAGCTTCAGCGGCCTAGCCCCTGCCAATCAAGGACTTCAGCGCCCCAACCAGGCTGTTGGAGCCTTTGCCCACGGCGTTGGTGGGCCGGGTGCGCACGGTGACGTCGCCGTTGACGGTGGTGCGGCAGCTGAGGCGGAAGTTGGCGGGGCGATCTGACAGGTACACCTCTTCCACGTCGCTGCGGGGCGAGAGGTTTTGCATGCCCTCCACCACCTCCATCACACAGGTGCCGCACTGGCCGAGGCCACCGCAGTTGTTGACGTTGTTGAGACCCTTGTAGGGGTTGATGCCCGCATCCAGAGCGGCCTTGCGCAGATTGGCCCCCTCGATGCAACCGACCTGCTGGCCTTCCTGTTCAAAACGGATGGTGGGCACGGTCGAGCTGGGGCAAAGTGCGCCGCCCAACTTAAGCCACGCCCGCCCCGATGCCTAGCATCAGAGCCCACGTCTTCAAGCCTTGTCAGCTCCCTTCGGCTACGACCTGATCGTGCAGCAGCTGATCCCGGGATACGCCAGCCTGGCCCGCTTGGCGGTGGCTCTGCTGGCGGCTTCACCGCTGGCCAGCCGCAGCGGTGCCGGTGTGCTGGTGGCAGGCTGCGGAACGGGGGCTGAACTGGTGGAAGCCCGGGCCCAGCGACCCGACTGGCAGCTGACCGCCATTGATCCCTCCGCAGAGATGCTCGCCGCGGCCCAGAAGCGCCTAGGGAGCGAGGGCATTCAGTGGCGTCAAACCACGGTGGAGGAGCTCCAGGCGGATGCCTGCTTTGCCGGGGCCTTGTCGGTGCTGGTGTTGCAGTCTTTGCCGGATGACGGCACCAAGCTGGCCTTCCTCACGGCCCTAGCCCGCAGCCTGGAGCCGGGCGGCCAGCTGGTGCTGGTGGATCTGATGGCGCCGGAACGCTCCCCTCTACAAACCCAGGTGGACGCGGCCTGGTTGGGCTTTCAGCGCGCCAGCGGGTTGGAGGCGGAGCAGCACGACCTGGAGCCCCTCACCCAGGGGCTCCACCCCATCGGCGCGGCCCGGCTCACCGCGCTGGTGAACGCGGCCGGCTTCAGCGACCCAGCCCGGATCTTCCAGGCTCTTGGCTACGAGGGCTTCCTGCTGCAGCGCCGTCCCTGAGGCCAGGGTCAGTCAGCTGGCCTTAGCGGCCTCGATACAGCTCTGCAGCAGGGCCGGCACCGCCTCCACATCCAGCCAACCGGTGATCTCGGTGACCCGACCCTCCATGTTTTTGTACGTGCGGAAAAACTCCGCCACCTCCTCTAGCTGGTTGGGCGCGATCTGACGAATCGAGCGGATCTCCTTGTGCCGGAAGCCGGCCTCCGGCACACAAAGCACCTTGCCGTCGTGGGCACCGGAGTCGACCATGTCGAGGATGCCGATCGGCCGGGCGCGAATCAGACAGCCCGCAAAAGTGGGCTCCTCCATGATCACCATGGCGTCGAGGGGGGCACCATCCTCAGCGAGGGTATTGGGAACGAAGCCGTAATCAAACGGGTAGCGCACCGACGAGTGCAACACCCGATCGAGGGCCATCACCCCGGCATGCTCGTTGTATTCGTATTTATTGCGGCTGCCGGCGGGGATTTCCACCACCAGGTTCACCAGCCCAGGCGCCGGGGATGCCGGCAGATGGCGCAGATCCATCGAAACTCGGCGGGATGGGAGTTACCGATCTGCCGGTCACCACCGTGGTCAGGGGCACGACGGCTGTGGTCAAGGCAATCAGGCTGCCAAAAAGCAGCGGCAGGGCTTTTGGCCCCGAACTGTAAGGGTCATCCGCATCGTCGCCCAAGGGCTCTTGACTGGCCAACTGGATCGGCGTGGGGCAGTCGGGCCTGCCGATGATGGGCCTGGGGGTCGACGGGGATTCTCGGGAAACACGATCCATGGGGCTGTGGAAGGTGCAAGCACCTCACCCACCATTAACGACACAAAAGACTTCAGCAATTCTGGCACTGTTTCCGCCAGGCGGCCGGTGTTGTTCAGGCGGCGGGGCGGGCACCCTGATCGTGCTGATCGCGGCGGGCACTGAGGTCGGCCGGACGCCCGTCGAAGTGATCGAGACGGGTGCGGATGACTCGCAACTCCTCGAGGATGGCACCGAGCAACTGCTGGGTGGCCGTGGAGGGGGAGTTGAGCACCTCCACCGTGACCTCCTTGATCCGCAAGACGTCCCGGGCGAAGCGAGCCACCTCGTTGGGGTGGAACATCAGCGGATCCTTCTGATCGCTGCGGTATTCCGGATTCAGCTTGCGCGGATTGAACGGGGGGTTGAGATTGCGCGGATCGGTGTTGGTGTAGCGGTAGACCGAAGCGCGCGAGCGGTTGAGGGCCCTCTGAACCTCATCAATACCGATCAACCCTTCGCTGGCTTCCGACCCCACCTCCCCAGATCCGACCGAAGCGGCCTCCTCCAGCGGTATTGCCACCTTCTGAGCGAAGCCCGATGCCCCCAACCCCATTGCATGAGCGGCACCGGGGTGGAGAGACATGAGACGGACCTAGGACAAATGGGATTGGGCGCAGACGTTAGCAGGGGCTTCGGAGCTCCGCTGCAGCGATGGTCACCCTGACGACTGCGTCCCTGAGCCGGGGTCGGTGATAGGTTCCGCGATCCCCTGAAATCTGCGGCCATGCGCGTCTCCCGCCTGATGCTGGTGACGCTTCGCGATGATCCGGCCGAGGCCGAGATCCCTTCCCACAAGCTGTTGCTGCGGGCGGGGTACATCCGCCGGGTGGCCTCCGGGATTTATGCGTACCTGCCGATGATGTGGCGGGTGCTCCAGAAGGTGTCCCGGGTTGTGCGCCAGGAGATGGATCGGACCGGTGCCCTCGAAACCCTGCTGCCCCAGCTGCAGCCAGCAGAGCTATGGCAGCGCAGTGGCCGCTGGGCCGGCTACACCGCTGGCGAGGGGATCATGTTTCACCTCGAGGATCGCCAGGGCCGAGAGCTCGGTTTGGGGCCCACCCATGAAGAGGTGATCACAGCACTGGCCGGAGACCTCTTGCGCTCCTACCGGCAGTTGCCCGTGAATCTTTATCAAATTCAGAGCAAATTCCGCGATGAGATCCGTCCTCGTTTCGGGCTCATGCGCGGACGGGAATTCATCATGAAGGATGCCTATTCCTTTCATGCCGACGAAGACTCCCTGCGGCAGAGCTACGCGGCGATGGACCAGGCCTACCGCCGCATCTTTGCTCGCTGTGGTCTCCGAGCCGTGGCCGTGGAAGCCGATAGCGGTGCCATCGGCGGATCCGCAAGCCAGGAGTTCATGGTCACCGCCGAGGCTGGCGAGGACTTGATCCTGGCCAGCGGCGACGGGCGCTACGCCGCCAACCAGGAACGGGCCGTGTCGTTGGCACCTGAAGCGGTGGCCCTGCAGGGCGGAGTGCGCGCCGGTGGACAGGGTGAACCCCTCACGACCCCTGGGCAGAGCAGCATCGAAGACCTCTGCTCCGCCCATGGTTTCGATCCCACCCAGACGGTGAAGGTGCTGCTGCTGTTGGCCCGCTTCGAAGACGGCCACCAGCAACCCCTGTTGGTGAGCCTGCGGGGGGATCAACAGCTCAATGACGTCAAGCTGGCCAATGCGGTGACGTCCCGAAGCTCCGCCGAGCACGGCGCCTTGCTCGACATCAGCCCCCTCAGCGCCGAAGCAGCCGCCAAGGAAGGACTGGAGCCCATCCCCTTCGGCTTCATGGGGCCCCAGCTCAGCGATGGCGCCCTGTCCGGCGCCCTCAGCTGGGCGCCGCGCTTCCTGCGGCTTGCCGACGCCACCGCCTCCGCGCTCGAAGCCTTTGTGTGTGGGGCCAACACGATGGACACCCACCTTGTAGGGGCTGCCTGGGGATCGCTCTGCCCCGCTCCCGAGAGCGTGGACCTGCGGGCCGCCCAGCCTGGAGATCGCTGCCAGCACGATCCCAGCCAGCAGCTGGAGGCCAGCCGTGGCATCGAAGTGGGCCACATCTTCCAGCTCGGCCGCAAATACTCGGAAGCCCTCGAGGCCCGCTTCACCAACGAAGCCGGCGTTGAGGAAGCCCTGTGGATGGGCTGTTACGGCATCGGGGTCTCGCGGCTGGCCCAGGCGGCAGTGGAGCAGCACCACGATGGCAACGGCATCTGCTGGCCCGTATCGATCGCTCCGTTTGAGGTGATGCTGGTGGTGGCGAACGTAGCCGACCCAGACCAAGCCAACCTCGGTGAACAGCTCTACGACCAGCTGCAGCAGGCCGAGGTGGACGTTCTGCTGGATGACCGCGGCGAGCGGGCTGGGGTGAAGTTCAAGGATGCTGATCTGATCGGCATACCCTGGCGGGTTGTGGTGGGCCGCGGCGCCTCAGCCGGCATGGTGGAGCTGGTGGAACGCTCCAGTGGCGACAAGCGAGAGCTGCCCGCCAGCGAGCTGCTCGCGGCCTTGCTGCCCAGCCTGGAGAACCAGCGCCAGGGTCTTCTCCAAGGCGGCTTCTAGGATCAAAGCACTTGCATTCCACCCATGGCCGCTGTGCTCGTCGCCCCCTTCAGCCAGCGGCTGAGGCTGCTGATCTCGCGGCTGGCGATCGCCTTGGTGCTCTGCCTGAGCCTGACCCTGACGGCCTGCAGCCCCGCCAGTGGCGGCCTCACAGGCAATTACGTCGACGACACCGTGGCGGTTGCCGACAGCCTTCTGGCCACCATCAGCCTGGGGTCGGAGGATCCCGGCCGCGCGGAAGCTGAAACCGAAGCCCGCAGCCTGATTAACGGCTACATGGCCCGCTACCGCCCCCGCAGCGCGGTGAACGGCCTCGGCTCCTTCACCACCATGCAGACCGCCCTCAACTCCCTGGCCGGCCACTACACCAACTACCCGAATCGGCCGCTGCCTGAAACTCTCAAGGAGCGCATCAGCAAAGAGCTGAAAAAGGCCGAAACCAATGTCGTCCGAGGGGCTTGAGCCCATGGGTCCCGCTGCCTGGACAGCGGACGGTGCCGTTCCGACTTTGACGAACGGCACCGCGATCTGAGAGGCTCTCGCCTTGTGCTTTGAAGCGGCTGCGGGCCGCTGTGTCCTTGGCCAACGTTGTCGTCATCGGTGCACAGTGGGGCGACGAGGGGAAGGGCAAGATCACGGATCTTCTCAGCCGCTCCGCCGATGTTGTGGTGCGCTACCAAGGCGGGGTCAACGCCGGCCACACCATCGTCGTCGACGACAGGGTGCTGAAGCTGCACCTCATCCCCTCTGGCATCCTCTATCCCGACACCATCTGCCTGATCGGGTCCGGCACGGTGGTGGATCCGAAGGTGATGTTGGGCGAGCTCGACATGCTCGCCGCGTTCGGCATTGATATCAGCGGTCTAAAGCTGGCGTCGACAGCCCACGTGACCATGCCCTACCACCGCCTGCTGGACCAGGCGATGGAGCAGCGCCGCGGCGATCGCCGAATCGGCACCACCGGCCGGGGCATCGGCCCCACCTACGCCGATAAATCGGAGCGCAACGGCATCCGCATCCTTGACATCCTTGACGAGAGCCGCTTGCGCGACCGGCTGGCCGGGCCGCTGGCCGAGAAGAACGAGATTCTGGTGAAGCTCTACGGGCTCGAACCGCTTGTGTTCGAGGAGGTGGTGGCCGAATACGTGGCCTACGGCCAGCGCCTGGCCCCCCACGTTGTCGACTGCACGCGCACCATCCACCAGGCCGCCCGGGCCCGCAAGAACATCCTGTTCGAGGGTGCCCAGGGAACCCTGCTTGACCTCGACCACGGCACCTATCCCTACGTCACCTCGTCCAACCCTGTGAGTGGCGGCGCTTGCATCGGTGCCGGGGTGGGCCCCACCTTGATCGACCGGGTGATCGGCGTGGCCAAGGCTTACACCACCCGGGTGGGTGAGGGTCCCTTCCCCACCGAGCTCGAAGGCAGCCTCAACGATCACCTCTGCGACCGCGGCGGCGAATTCGGCACCACCACCGGTCGGCGCCGGCGCTGTGGTTGGTTTGACGGCGTGATTGGCCGCTACGCCGTGGAGGTGAATGGTCTCGACTGTTTGGCCATCACCAAACTCGACGTGCTCGATGAGCTCGATGAGATTCAGGTGTGCGTCGCCTACGAGCTCGACGGCGAACGGATTGAGTACTTCCCGAGCAGCTCGGAAGACTTCGCCCGCTGCCAGCCCATTTATGAGACCCTGCCGGGTTGGCAGACCTCCACCGCCGACTGCCGCAGCCTCGAGGAGCTGCCGGCTACGGCGATGAGCTATCTGCGCTTTTTGGCCGACCTGATGGAAGTGCCGATTGCGATCGTCTCCCTGGGCGCCAACCGCGACCAGACCATCGTGGTGGAAGACCCCATCCACGGTCCCAAGCGAGCCCTACTGAGCGTCTGATGAGCAAAAATTTCGACGTTGTCGGCATCGGCAACGCCATCGTGGACGTGCTGGTGCAGGCCGACGACGACCTGCTCGACAACTTCGAGCTCACCAAGGGCACCATGGCCCTCGTGGATGAGCACCAAGCCGAAACGCTCTACGCCAGCGTGGGGCCAGGCCTGGAAACCTCCGGGGGCTCAGCCGCCAACACCCTTGCCGGGGTGGCTCAGCTGGGCGGGCGGGCCGGCTTCATCGGCCGGGTGCGCAACGACCAGCTCGGGGGGATTTTTGCCCACGACATCCGCTCGGTCGGCGCCCTGTTT
>JBIPLV010000337.1:0-8241 GCA_044369475.1 Cyanobium sp.
CGCCATCAACATCAATCGCCTCCCTGTCGTCAATGCCGACACCGCCTCCGTTGCAGAAGGCGTTGCCACCACAGACACCACCACCGCCACAGGAAACGTCATCTCCGGCGGTACAGCAGACACTGACGCTGACGCTGACACTCTCTCCGTTGTCGGTGGCAAAACGGGCGGTACCTCCGGAACCTACACAGCCGTCACGGCCGGCTCCACCAGCTCCTCAAACGCCACATCCATCAACGGCTCCTACGGCACCATCGCCATCGGTGCAGACGGCTCCTACACCTACACCGTTGACAACTCACTCTCTGCCGTTCAAGCACTCGCCATTGGCGAAACACTCACCGACTCTTTCTCCTACCGCATCTCCGATGGTCGCGGTGGCGTCAACCAAACCACGCTCACTCTCACTCTCACCGGCACCAATGATGCGCCGTTGATCAGCGTTGCCGCCGGCAACGCTGACACCGCTGCCCTCACCGAAACCAACAGTGGCCTCACTGCAGGCGGCAGCCTCACCGTCTCTGACGTTGACCTCACCAACACCGCCTCCGTAGCCACGCTCTCCGTGGCCACAGCAGGCACCACCAACGGGCTGAGCTCCACCGACGCCCAGCTGCTGGCGATGCTCACCATCAGCCCAGCTGCTCCAACCAACATCCTCAATAGCAGCGAAACCAGCGATCAGCTCTCCTGGAGCTTCAATTCGGGTTCGGAAGCCTTTGATTACCTTGCGGCCGGTGAATCTCTAGCCCTTAGCTACACGCTCCGCGTCACTGATTCGGCCGGAGAGTTCAAAGACTCGGTGGTGACAATCACCATTCAAGGCACCAACGACGCCCCCCACTTCACCCACTCCTATAGCGACATCATCCTTGCTGATCAGCCATTGGTCTACTACAGGTTCGAGGACGCAAGTGGTGCAAGTGGTTCGCAAGCTGACGATTCTTCTGGTAATGCCAAGCATGGCACCTACGGCAACACCATCTCACTCAACAACCAGGGATTCCAATCCCTGGGCAAAGCCGCCAACTTTGACGACGGAACCACCGACGACCATGTCTCTGTGCCTGCACTTGGCACATTCAGCGCCATCACGATGGAAGCCTGGGTGAACCCCAGAACAATCACAACCTTTGACACCATTTACAACACCGACAATTGGTCAACGGGTGGCCTGCACTGGCAGTTTGTCAGCGGTGGATCAAACCTTGAATTCTCAATCAACACAGGCACAAGCAACGATAGCTATGGCCTTGCAGTCCCAACCAATCAATGGTCGCACCTGGTTACAACCTACGACTCAACACTTGCCACCAACAATGTACATTTCTACTTGAATGGTGCCTATGTGAGCTCGGCGACGATTGGCCAACAACCCGTTGCACTAACGACAGGCACGATTGGGGTCTGGGGCCCCAGCCTTACCCGCGAATTTGACGGATTGATTGATGAATTTGCCATTTATCAAGGTGCGCTAACAGCAACCCAGATCCAAGCGCATTACAGCGCTGCCTTCGGAGGTGGCACCGGCACCAGTTTTGACATCACCGGGACCATCACGGAAACCCCTAACCGTCAGGGCTCCGCGACGGCGCTCGTGGATAGCGGCAGCCTCACCTTTGCCGATCTTGATCTATCCAACCGCCCCACCCCGAGCAAGAGCAACACAAACCTGGTAGCAAAACGAGCTGATGGCGCAACGGTGTTCAGCTTGAGCAGCGCACAGGAACAGGCCTTCTATGACGCCTTCTCCGTGGCGGCCGCAAGCGGCAACACCAACGAAGGCACGATGAACTGGACCTACAGCATCCAGGAAAAGGACATTGACTTCCTGGGCCTGAACGAAACGGTGACGGCCACCTTCACGGTGACCTTGACGGACAACGCCAATGCCACGGCCACCCAAGACGTGACCGTGACGATCACCGGTGCCAACGATCCCTCGAGGCTGATTGTCGCAAGCGGCGACAGTGACAGCGCCGCACTCATCGAAACCAATGCTGGCCTGAGCGCCGCTGGAACGCTCACCGCCACCAACATCGACATCTCCAATGCAGCCAAGGTGGCGGTTCAGTCGATCACCACCAGCGGCGTCACCACCGGCTTGGTACCCAGCAATGCCCAGCTGCTGGCGATGCTTTCCATCTCTCCAATGTCGCCAAGTGCCATTCTCAGCAGTGGGGATATCCAGAAACCCCTCACCTGGGCATTCACCAGTGGCGGCGAAGCCTTCAACTACTTGGCCAATGGCGAGCAGTTGAACCTCAACTACAGCCTCCGCATCACCGATCGCTCTGGCGCCTACACCGACAAGAGCCTCACGATCACGGTAACGGGCACCAACGACCAGCCCATTGTGACAGGCGAGCCTCTGACGCGAAACTTGACCGCCCATTGGCCGGGGAATGGCTCTCCAACCGAATTGATCCAAGGGGCGAATGCCTCACTAATGAACGGCGCCAGCTACGCCGCCGGACAATTCGATCAGCAAGCCTTCTCACTCAGCAGCGCCAGTGGCCAATACCTGTCCATTGCGAACGATCCCGATTGGGATTTGAGCAGCAGTGATTTCACACTATCCATCCGGGTCAATTTCCAGGCCATCAACAACAGGCCCTTCTGGAATGGCGGCAATCTACTGATTGGCCACGACCAGGGCGGCGGAGATCAAAACAAGTGGCTGTTCTCTTACCTTTCTGATGGAAGCCTCGGCTTCCACATCAATTACAACGGCGGGCCACAGATTTTCTTCACATCCCCGAACAAAGCGCCGGTTACAACCCAGCAGTGGAATAACTTTGCCGTGACCAAAACCGGCTCCAATTACCAGTTCTTCATCAACGGGGTATCGCTTGGCAGTGTGACCAACGCAAGCCCAATCCCGGCGGTCATCAACGCACCCATCACGGTGGGGCAAGCTGAAAACATCGGCTACATCGATGCGTTAGTCCAGGATATTCAAATTTTCAAAACGGCCCTCAGCACAGCAGAACTCACGTCGCTCGCCACCAGCCCCCAGCGGGATAGTGCGGCCTTCAACGAAAGCGACACCACCCTCTCCAGCTCCGGCAGCCTCACGGTTTCCGATGTGGACCGTACCGACATCGTCAATGTCTCCAGCACGCTGGTTGTATCAGGCACCTCAGACCGCAATGACCCAGCGGCCCCCAGCGATGCTGAGCTGCTCTCGATGTTCTCGCTCACCACCAACCCCATCCTCGACGCCACGGAACAGCGCGACAGCCTCGCCTGGACATTCAATTCCAACATCAGCTCAACCAAAGACACCGCCTTCAACTACCTGAGAAAGGGTGAAACCCTGGTGCTCACCTACACGGTGACTGCCGCGGATGACGACAGCACTCCCCTGAGCGGGAGCAAGCCCGTAATCATCACGATCACCGGCACCAATGACACCCCACGCATCAGCGGCGGCGGCGACACGGCGGCCCTCACCGAAACCGATCCCCCCATCGCCGGATCGCGGCTTAGGGCCCGAGATCTGCAGCCCACTGGCCCGGGGATCAACACCGCCCACACCGGGGGGATCACCGCGCACTACTTGGCAGCCAGCGGGTTTGATATCAATGCCTCCACTGGCCTGAGCGACCTCAACCTTTCAAGCCTGTTTGGTGGAACCAATAATGCTTATGGCAACTACGACGCATCCTTTAATGCATCGAATGCGGTCGACCCCAACTACCCAAGCTCGCGCGATTCGATCGGCATCACGACAGAAGGTGCGGCCAACAACCTGGTCTCCATGATTCAACTGAGGCCAGACCTCAACACCACGCTCAAAACTGCCCACGTTAATTTCCAGGGGCTTGGATCCACCCAGGCGAACGGTGCTGAGATCACCTGGAACTGGAAGATTGTCAAGTTTGACGGAACGGCGTATAGCACCCTTGCCAATGGCAGCCTGCTGCAGACAAAAACTGGGTCCCCGCCCGGCTCCTACCAAACGGCAGTCACAGCACAAACGGGCAGCACCAGCCAGTCGGTTGAGATCGGGGCCATGTCCCAACAGGGTTGGGTTGCCCTGGTGCTTCAGGCCTCCAGCCCGAATGGGCAAACCCAAGGGGGCGCTCACTTCAATCTGCAGACCGGATTTGAGGTGGACAGCCAGGACGCACGCATCCTGAGCACCGATGGGTCGATCACTGTCACTGACATCGACACCAAAGACACCGTGACTGCCGCCGTGACATCGGTGGCACTCAGCGGGACCTTCGCCAATTCCGGCAGCACCCTTCCCAGTGCCCTGAGCGCCAACAACCATCAGGCGTTGAAAAACATGTTGGTGCTGAGCAACCCAGCGGCCAACACCCCCATGGCCGCCAACTCGAGCGGGGGTGGCTCCACCTTCCAGTGGACCTTTACCTCAGGGTCTTCCGCCGACGAAGCGTTCGACTTCCTGCGCGAGGGCGAGACCCTCACCCTCACTTACACACTCACCCTGACGGACAACAGCGGTGCCAGCGGCTCGGATGCATCTGCAGCCACAACCACAACGGTGGCCGTCACCATTACCGGAACCAACGAAACACCGCAGATCAGCAATGGCAATGACACCGCTGCTGTCACGGAAACCAGCACCCAGATCAGCGCGTCTGGGTCGATGACCGTCACGGACATCGACCTCACGGACACGGTTGCCGCAGGTGATGCAGCGACGGTGACAAGCAATTACCTCACCAATAGCACCTACGCCTTAAGCAGCAATGGCAGCAATCCATATGTCATCAACATCGACCTGGGACAGAACTGGACGTTTGAAGCTGAATACAAGATGGACGGAACTGTTGGGGGAGATCTCAACACGCTATTTTCCTATGGTCTGTACACCGACGGGGTTCTGATTCGAACTCTGCGAGGAGATGGTCTCTACCTGAAAGGCGTGAATGGTGGAAGCCCTGATCTTTTCGGGGGCACAACGACAAACGGTCAGTTTATTCCTGTTCGGATCGCCTACACCACAACACAAAGCGGCGGCATCGTTGATGTGTACGCCAACAACATCCTCAAAGGCTCGGCCCAGGTTAATTCAGGCATCCTCAACCCAAGCAACAAAGAGATCTGGATCGGGCGTGCACAACACGCCCATGGGGAGGGTTTCAACGGTTCCGTTCGCAACATCCGGATCACCTCCAGCCCCTCACAACGAACTGCGAATTCAGTGGCCATCACTGGTGGTTCGTTCCCATCCAGTCAGGTGCCCATCAGCAATGCCGACTTGAGGTCGATGCTGACCCTCTCTTCCGTTGGCGAGTCGACAGGAGCGCTCTCAGCCAATCCCCCGAGCGGCTCGGCATTCACGTGGACGTTCCATTCAGGAAGCAGTGGCGACCAAGCCTTCGACTTCCTCGCATCGGGAGACAGCCTCGAGCTCACCTACACGATCAACACCACCGACAACTCAGCCGCCACCACCGGAGAAGGAACGTTTGACACCTCCACCGTGCGTGTCACCATCACCGGCACGAATGACACACCCCGCATTGCCGTGCTGGATGTGACAGGGCTTGTGGTGGAAGACACCCCCGCCGCTGGCAGTAGCAACCAACTCCGCGATCAAGGCGCCATCAACTTCGACGATGCCGACCTGAGCGATTTCTCCCGGGTGAGCTATGCCTTTGTCAGCGCCAGCCCATCGGCAGGGGCAAGCCTGTCTGCAGGCCTCGATGCCGCCCTGCGCGACCTGGCCAACACCTTCACCATCAGCGGTGATGGGGTGAACAGCAGCGCGGCCTATGGGCGCGTGGATTGGCAGTTTGCACTCGACAACGCCCTGACCCAATACCTGGCCGCCGGCGAGACGATCAGCGCCACTTACCGCATCACCGTTACCGACGACAGCGGTTTCAGCAGCGCCAATGGAAGTGATGAGCTGAACCGCCGCACCCAGGACGTGGTGGTGACCATCCGTGGGGTCACCGATCAACCGCAGACTGCGATTGTCGACAGCTATGGCCAGGAAGCCCAGGGCCCCGCCCGCGGTGAGATCAACCTGGGCCTGGCCCAATTCAACGGCGATTACGGCGAAACCGGCACCATCCGTTTCCGCGATGTGGACCTCACGGATCGTCCGCAACCAGGCTTCACGTATGTGAGCGCCGTATTCAGACGCGCCGATACGACTGAATTTTCAGCTGGCCGTTGGGCTGACAACATCCGCGATGGCTTCCTGGATCAGCAATTAACGATCGATGCTTTGCAAGCAGGTCGATTAGCGAACAACAAGTCATTTGAAGTGCACGCACAAGCGGGCAACACCAACAACGGTGCCGTCACATGGGTGTTTGAAACGTCTGCGCCGGCCACCGCCTTCCTGCGCTCGGGTGAAACCGTTGAACTCACCTACCGCGTGAGCATCAACGACGGCAATGGCGGCGTGAGCTCCCAGGATGTGGTGCTCCTCATTCGCGCCAACTCACCGCCACAGGGGGTGAATGATGCCGCCAGCGTGAAGGAAGACGGTGGCCTCAACGCCATCGCCAGCGGCAACCTGGTGGCCAACGACCCCGACCTCGAGGGCGATCCACTCAGTGTCAGCGAAATCCGCCTGGGCGCTGTGGAAGGAAGCGGCGGCCTTGGCAGCGTGCGCCCCACCCTGGCGGGCCTGGCCTTCAGCAACCCTGGCACCGGCAATACACCCGTGTTGGCCAGGCTGACCATGAACTCGACCCTCGGCCGCTTTGAAGCGGGCGAAAGCGCCGGTATCACGATCGTGGGCGGCGACAACAGCGCCGTGATCACCCTGGCGGGCACCTGGCAACGGCTGAACGACTACCTGCAGAGCCCCGGCTTCAAGCTCACGATCAACCCAACGGTGCGTGATGCCGTGGCTGTGCAAGCGGAGCTGTTCCAGCAGGGGGCAACCGCCAACCAACTGGGTGCTGCCATCAACGGCAGCACCCAGACGTTCACGGTGGTGCCACCAGGCACCGGCGATGCCTTAAGCCGCTATGCCAGCAATGCTCTGGTGGGCAGCTACGGCAGCCTGATCGTGTTCAGCAACGGCAGCTACGCCTACCACCTCGACAACAGCAACACCGCCGTGCAGGAGTTGGCGGTGGGCGAAAGCCTGAGCGAAAGCTTCAACTACACCGTGAGCGATGGCTACACCACCGGCAAGGCGGTGCTCACCGTGGTACTCGATGGCAGCAACGATGGCCCCACCATCAGCGTGCAGAAGGCCAACGCCGCCCTGATCGAGGATGCCACCAACTCGCTGGCGGCAGGCCGCCTGCAGGACAGCGGCAGCATCAGCTTCAGCGACCGGGATTTCACCGACAGCTCCAGCGTCAACCATGCTTTCGTCGCGGCCGTGGCCTCCACCGGCGCCAGTGTGTCCAACGACCTCGAGGCGGCGCTGCAGGACCTCAGCAGCACCTTCACGATCACGGGCAGCGGTGTGGGGGCGGCGGCCCACAGCGGCACGATCAACTGGGCCTTCGACCTCGACAACGCCCTGACCCAATACCTGGCGGCCGGCCAGAGCGTCACCGTCACCTACCGCATCGATGTGCGCGATGACAGCGGCATCAGCGGCGGCGGCTCGGGTGACGAGCCTGCCCTGAGCAGCCAGACCGTGGTGATCACGCTGACGGGCCGCAACGATGTGCCCCTCTTCAATCAGGCCCAACGCACCCAGTTCACCCAAGCCGGCGGCGAAGACCTGGGCTACACCGTGACCGAGCAACAGTTGCTGGCCGGCTATAGCGACGCCGACGCCACCGATGTGCTGCGGGTGCAGAACCTGGCGGCCACCAACGGCACCCTGCAGCTCAACACCAACAGCAGCTGGACGTTCACCCCCACCCAGGACTTCAACGGCACGGTGAACCTCACCTACCAGGTGAACGACGGCAACGGCGGTGTGGTGCCCGGCAGCAACAGTTTCACGGTCGCCCCGATCAACGATGCGCCGGTGCGCACCGCCGGCCAGCTGAATGATCTGTATGTGATCGAGGATTCGGGCAGCACCAGCCTCGCTCTGGGCGGCCTCACCTACGGCCCCGGCGGCGGTGCCGATGAGGCCGGCCAGGTGCTCACCTACCGGGTTCTGGAGGTGCCAGCTGCAACGCTGGGCACCCTCCAGGCCGGTGCCACCACCCTCACCGCTGGGCAAGCCATCACCCTGGCCCAGCTGCAGAGCCTGCAGTTCACCGCCACAGCCCAAGCCAACGGCAATGGCCTGTTCCGCTTCGAGGTGGTCGACAACGGCACCAGCCGCGG
>JBIPLV010000309.1:0-25484 GCA_044369475.1 Cyanobium sp.
GCGCCGTCACTCGACCTCTACGGCCAGCTGCGGCTCGACGACCCGTCCGTGGCGGGTGGTGCGCCCGGCCTCGGCCTCAACGTGTTCAAGGACCGTGGCGCCATCGAGCGGGCCGACTTCGTCCAGCCGACGGCGTCGGTCGTGACGCCGCTCGACAATGCCACCGACGACCGGCTGCCGGCGGCCAACGTGATCCGCCTCGAACGGGCACCGGCCCGCGGCCTCACCGAGCTGGTGCTCCAACTCGCGGACGACGGGATCGGGATCGACGACACGACCGTGACGACCACCGCCTTCGTCGTGGAATTCCGCCCGCTCGCCGGCAGCGGGACGTTCAGCACGATGACCGCGGGTTCGCAGTACGTGTTCCAGTATCTCGAGAACACGAAGACCGTCGTCTTCCAGTCACCGTCGGTGTTCCCGCTCGGCGAGTACAGGATCACCGTGGACAACTCGGCCTCGACCGGCCTCCGCGACCTGGCAGGCAATCGCCTGCTCAACAACGACGTCGCCGGCGCCGGCACGACCGCGTTCACGATCGCGCTGGTGGACGTGCCTGGTGCCCCGACGGGCGTGCAGGGCACCGTGGGCGACAATGAAGTGGCCCTCCAGTGGACGGCGCCGGCCGCCCCGATGGGAGCCACGCTCACCGGGTTCTTCGTCGAACACAGCGCCGACGGCGGTGCGACCTGGACTCGATCCGCTCAACTTGCGGCGACGGCGGTGTCGCACACGGTGACCGGTCTGACAAACGGCACGACCTACCAGTTCCGCGTGGCGGCGGTGAACGATTCGGGCATCGCCCCGACCGCACCGGAAACGGTCTTCGGGATCGGGGCCTTCTCGACTCCGATCTCTGTGACTCCGCTGGATACACCCACGATCGCGCTGGCCTTCGACACCGGGTCGTCGAACTCGGACTTCGTCACATCCAACGGCACCGTGAACGTCGGTGACCTGCAGTCGGGAGGCACGTGGGAGTTCTCGACCGATGGTGGCAATTCGTTCACGACCGGGACTGGAACGAGTTTCACGCTGCAGCCGGGCACGTACGCGATCGGTGCGATCCGGGTGCGTCAGACCTTCCCGGTCGGCAACACGAGCCAGGTGCGTTCCAACACCCAGCAGTTCATCGTCGACCAGACGGTGCCTGGTGCTCCCGCGCTCGCCCTGAACGCCACGAATCCCGTGTCGGCCGCGGAGGCGCAGCAACCTGTCACCGTTGCCGGAGAATTGGGAAGCGTGATCACAGTCGTGTTCACCGGTGTGAACGGCTCCGTGACCAAGACCCCGATCACCGGCACGGGGGCCGCACAGCCGGTCGCTCTGACGCCGACCGATCTGACGACGCTTGGCGACGGCCTCGTCACCGTCACGGCGACGCAGACCGATCTCGCCGGCAATCCGCAAACAGTCGGCGCGTCATCCCTCCAATTCACGCTCGACACCACGCCTCCGTCCGGCGCGGCGACGCTCGCGCTCGGGCCGGGAATCGTTGGCTCCGTGTCGGCGGTCGAGGCCACGCAGGTCGCGGGGCTCGTGGTGGTGTCCGGGGATGTCGGCAACCTGGTGGTCGTCCAGTTCACCCGCGGCACCAACGTGGTGACGCGAACGGTGACCGCCACCGGTGCTTCCCAGGCCGTCGCACTCACGCTCGGCGAGCTTGCGACCCTCGGCGACGGCACCATCACGGCGACGGCCACGCAGACCGATCCTGCCGGCAATCCTCAGGTATCGGCTCCCGCGTCGCTCCAGTTCACGCTCGATGCGACGGCCCCGCTGGCCGTCGGCCTGGCCCTGGGGGCGGGTGTCACCTCGCCTGTTTCCCGCGGCGAGGCCCTGCAGTCAGGCGGCGTCGTCACCGTCGCGGGCGAAGCCGGTGCGACGATCTCGGTGCTGCTGACCGGGACGAATGGCAGCGTTCCGCTCAGCCTCACCGGCACCGGCTCGAACCAGGCTGTCGTGCTCTCGAGCGGCGACCTCGCCACGCTCGGAGACGGACCGGTCACCGTCACGGCGTCTCAGACCGATGCCGCCGGCAACGTGCAGGCCACCGCCACGACGTCCCTCCCCTTCACGCTCGACGCGACGGTTCCCTCCGCCCCCGCGCTCGCGTTCGGGAATGGCGCGGCGGATGGTGCCACGCTCGCCGAGGCCACGCAATCCGGCGGCATCGTCACGGTCACCGGTGAGGCCGGTGCCGCGATCGTGGTGACGCTCACCCGAGCAGCGACGACCATCACCAAGCCGCTGACCGGCACGGGGGCGGCGCAGGCCGTCGTTCTCTCGGCCACGGAAGTGGGTCAGCTCGGCGACGGCGTCGTCACGGTCGCCGCGACCCAGACCGACGCCGCCGGCAACGTGCAGTCCGCCGCTCCCAGCCAGGTGAACGTCACGGTCGACACGATCGCACCGACCATCGCGATCACCTCCAGCACGCCGACACTCCGTGCGGGCCAGACGGCCGTGATCACGTTCACGCTCAGCGAACCGTCGACGACGTTCGGAAACGGCTCCGTCACGTTCTCGGGCGGCACGCTCTCGCCGATTACAGGTTCCGGTGCCAGCTACACCGCCACGTTCACGCCGACACCCGATTCGACGGCCGCTGGCACGATCTCGGTCGCGGCCAACACGTTCACCGACATCGCGGGCAACGCGAACTCGGCCGGCGCCACCACGTCGATCGCGATCGACACCCTGCCCCCCACGATCGCCATCGCGAGTTCGACGCCGACGCTCCGCGTGGGCCAAACGGCGATTCTGACGTTCACGCTCAGCGAGGCCGCCGCCGACTTCGTGGCGAGTGACGTCTCCGTGACGGGCGGTTCCCTCACCGACTTCACCGGCTCTGGCAACGCGTACACCGCGACATTCGTGCCGTTCGCCGCCTCCACCGTGGCGGGCAACGTGTCGGTCGCCGGCGGCAGCTTCACCGACGCCTTCGGCAACGCGAACGTCCTCGGCTCGCTTCCCCTCCCGATCGACATCGACACCGTTTCACCGGCCGTCTTTATCTCCGTGTCGCCCACGGCCGTGCGGGCCGGCCAGACGGCCGCGGTCACGTTCACGCTCAGCGAGGCATCCACCACGTTCGCGGCTGGCGACGTCTCCGTGACCGGAGGCTCGCTCTCCAGCTTCTCAGGATCGGGCACGACCTACACGGCGGTGTTCACGCCGGAGGTCGGTTCGACCGCCCCCGGCACGATCGCGGTGGCCGCCGGCGCCTTCACCGACGCCTTCGGCAACCCCAACGCTTCGGGTGCCCTCACGCCCGCGCTCGCCGTCGACACGGTGCTGCCGACGATCGCGATCGCGAGTTCCGCGACGGCCCTGCGCGGCGGCCAGACCGCCACGATCACGTTCACGCTCAGCGAGAGTTCCACCACGTTCGGCCCCGGCAGCGTCACCGTCGGCGGCGGGGCACTCTCCGCGTTCAGCGGTTCGGGCACGATGTACACCGCCACGTTCACCCCCGCGGCCAATTCGACCGCGCCCGGCACGATCGCGGTCGGACCGGGGGCGTTCACCGACGCCTTCGGCAACCCGAGCGTCGCCGGATCGCTCACCCAGCCGATCGCGGTCGACACGGTCGCCCCGGCGTTCATCACGATCGCCTCGAGCACCGCATCACTCAACGCGGGACAGACGGCGATCATTTCCTTCACGCTCAGCGAGCCCTCGGCGACGTTTGGCATCGACGACCTCTCGGCCACGGGCGGCACGCTCTCCAACTTCACCGGATCGGGCAGCAGCTATACGGTGACGTTCACCCCCGCGGCCGATTCGACCGTGCCGGGCGCCGTCCTCGTCCCGCCGGGCGGCTTCACCGACCTGGCCGGCAATCCGAATCCCGCCGCCGCCCTCTCGCCACCGATCGCGATCGACACGCTCGCCCCGGTCGTCACGGGCTTCGCGACCACGTCGGCGAACCGCACCTACGCCATCGGCGAATCGGTCGCGATCCTCGCGTCGCTCTCCGAGTCCGTGCAGCCGGGCGGCACGCTGAATGTCACACTCAACACCGGCGCGGTCGTGTCGCTGACGGCGACGGGCGGTACGTCGCTCGCGGGCACCTACACGATCCAGCCCGGGGAGGTCGCCGCGGATCTCGACGTCGTCGGCATCGCGCCCACGGGCACGCTGCAGGATCTCGCTGGAAACCCGCTTACCGGCACCGCGTTGCCTCCCACGACGGACGGACTCGCCGCCCGGCACGCCATCCAGGTCGACGGAGCCATCAAGACGCTGCCCGTCGCCAACCTGAGCACCGACCCCGCCCTGGTTCAGGCCGTGCGGCTGCCGGTGGCGAGAGTGCCGGTCACCTTCACGACGCCCGTGACCGGCGTCACGGTCAACTCCTTCCGACTCCTCCTCAACGGTCGGAGCGTCTCGCTGCGGGGCGCCAGCGTCACTGGCAGCGGCACGACCTACACGCTGATCCTGCCGCCCCGCCGAACCACCCCCCGAGGCATCTACACGCTCGAGGTGGTCGGAGACGGCAGCATCAAGGCGGTGGCGAACGGGGCCCCGATGACGAAGTCGACGCTCTTCTACTGGGGCCGAGGGCAGAGCGTCGGCCCCCGGGTCAACGCGCGGCTGATGGCTTTCGCCAGCCTCCGCTGATTCGCCATCTCGCCGCACCTGCCGCGGGTCTGGCCTGCCTTGAGGCGGCAGTGTTCGCCCATTTTCCACGACCGGAACCCGCGGCAGAACCCTCCCGCCGGACGATCGTCACGACCGATTCCACCGGTCGCAGCGACATCTTCCACGGAGGGATCGACAATGGCGGCCCGCACCCGCGGCTTCCGAACGGCGGCCGGACTTCCCACGCTCCTCGCGCTCGCGACGATCGCGTCGGCGCTCGACCCCCAGGGTGATGCCTACGCCCAACAGGCCCAGCAGGCCTGGACAGGGCGGGCCATGCGATCGGTCGTCGTCCGTCAGGGCGAGCCGGCGATCGTGTCGGAAAACGGCGTGATCATCCCCGACTCCGCTCCGGTCGAGTCGGTGACGCCGCGGGTGGTCGATGGCGGCACCTTCGAGGGCCTGGGTGACGGCGGTGTCGTGATCGAGGAGTCCGGCCCCGCCGGCGGTGGCGCGGCGGGCTACCCGGACAGGTTGCCGGGCTCCGAAGGCCTCATGTCGGAGGGTCCCGTGTACGGAGACGACGGCATCCTCGTCCACGACGGCGTGCACGCCTGCGGCCCCGACTGCATGCCCGGCTGCCCGCACTGCATGACGGGCCATCACGGCCGTCCCTGGTTCAACGCGATGTGCGAGCCCGTCGGCCTGGCTCAACGGCTCGCCGGACGGCTCCACAACCACTGCAAGGACACCTGCTGGACCGGCCGGGCCGACGCGCTGATCCTCTGGCGGAACGCCCCGCAAACCCGGCCGCTCTACACCACCAATCCGGAGGTCGCCGGTTTTTCGGCGATCGCCCTCGACGCATCGCAGCTCGAGAGCCCGGCGGCGGGCGGCGGCCGGCTGCAGCTCTTCCGGCAGGATGCGTGCGGCAACATCCTCGAGTTCGGCTACCTCTACGGCGGGCAGTTCTTCTCCCAGATCGAGCGGCCGTTCGTCCCAGGGGCGTATCTGACGGCCCCGCCCGGACTCGACGGAGTCGACTTTCCCGCGCCGATCCGGGCGCTCGACCGCGTCGGAGGCCAACTGGTCGGGTCGATCATGTCCGGCGAGATCAACCGCCGCGTGGGGCTCTGCGAGTCCACTCAGTTCCTGTATGGCTTCCGCTGGTTCCAGTGGTACGAGAAGTCGCTGATCGTCGACACGTTCGGGGCCACCGAAGATCCGCCCACGTTCGGCGCCGACATCTATTCGACCAGCACGGTCAACAACCTCTGGGGAGGCCAGATCGGCTTCGACTCGCTGCTCCTGCGGACGCGGCATGGATTTCGGGTCGAAGGCGTCGTGAAGGCGGGTGCCTACGCCAACAATGCCGGCCAGACCTCCCGCTACGTCCAGTTCAACGAGGGCATCGCCCCGTTCGTCTCGCAGGTGACGGTGAACGACTGGCCGGCCTCCTGCTCGTTCGTGGGGGAGGTGGGCATGACGGGCGTGATGCCGATTTGTGAGAACTGGGACTTCCGCTTCGGCTACCTCGGCCTGTGGCTGACGGGCCTAGCCCAGCCGACCAACCAACTCAGCGGCCAGAGCATCGCCCAGGGCGACGTCCCACCGGCAGGCACCCTCTCGACGGTCGGCACGGCCATCGTGCAGGGCGTGACGCTCGGCGTCGAAGGACGCTGGTAGGACCCACACGACAGCCGGGCGCCTGCCGGCACCACGGCATAACCCGGTTTTTCCCGGCAAACCATGCGACCCGTCCGGTTTGCCCAAGTCGGGCGGGCCGTTTTCTTGCAGTCGGCGGCAGATTCGGTTTGGATAGGGGTTAGGGTTGTCTGCGGTGGATTTTGCCCACCTTGACACCCTCGGGTGAACCAGAGGGGCAGGTTCGCCGTACGATCGGTATGGACATCCGGCTGCGGCACGATACTGCTGCGCGCTCAGGGCCATGCCGGTGATTCCACCTCTCGACCGCGGAAGGCCCCCCATGCGCTCGCGCAGCATTCCCAGCCGGCTCTCCACCCTCTTCGGCAAGCGGAGCGGACGGGCCGTCCGCTCGCGCGCGGCATCGCGCCACGGACGTCGCCACGCGATCACGTCCGCCGAGCAGCTCGAACCGCGGCAGATGCTCGCCTTCCAGTATCTCGGGTTCACGCACACGGACGTGGATGTCAACCCGAGGTCCCAGGCCTACCAATACAACTTCGAGGTTTTCCAGAGCGATCCCGGCGACAACGCCGTGATGTACATGCGGAACGTGTACAACACGGGATATCTCGAGTTCGCGTACGACACGGCCTTCAACGCGCTCCAGACGCTCGCGGTCCCGGGCGTCGTGCCTTCCGGCACGAACAACGGCACCTCGCTGCCCCCGGTCGGCGCCACGGGCGCGGTGGGTCCGGCCCGACTCGTCAACACCAACAGTTTCGCCGCGTCGTACAACGTGACGCCGCCTACGACCGAGACGTTCTACCTCTCGAAGGTTCGCGTGGCGGCACGGGCCGGGACGGTCAACCCGACGTTCGTCCTGCACGTCGGCGATTCGATGCCGCTCTCGCTCGAGGTGGACTTCAGCCAGGCGGTCGGCACGAGCACGATCATCATCAATTCATCCGCCCAGGAGACGTACAACGCGGCCTCGCCCGCGGAATACCTGCCGAACGCCAACGCCGGCTACACGTTCCTGGGGTCGCAAATCAGGATCCAGGCGGCCCTTGCGCCTCGCTACACCAATGACTATCGCGCGACGGACCTCATCCGCATCGAAAATGCGATCACCGGCGGCCTCAATGCCCGCGTCGCGGACGGCAATTTCGAGCTCATCGCCGGTGCGTCGATCCAGGGGGCGGTGAACGTGGTGACCGGCGGCGGCGTGCCCCCCACCGCAAACTCCGCCTACACCAGCTACGGGTACGGCGCCAACGGCGGCGACATCCTCATCGACGGCACCATCAACTCGGGAGGGACCGTCGTCCTGCAGACCTATTCCGTCGATCCCCGCATCATCCGCACGGGCTCGACCGGATACATCCAGGGCGCCCAGAGCATCACGCTCAACAACGCCGGCGCCGACGGCGGTGTGATCAACGTCGAGACGCGGGGCTTCACGCAGCACAACATCTATGCCGGCAGCGCCAGCAACCAGACGGCGGACATCGGCATCCAGATCCGCCAGACCTCGGGCGACCTCACGCTCAATGCCCTGCCGGCGTCGCGCGGCAAGATCGATCTCCGCGCGACGGCGGCGGACGGCGACGTCATCATCAACTCCAACGTCGACACGATCGGGGCGCTCGCCCTCACGGCGCCGACGCTCAACATCGGCCGTCCCCTATCGACGGCCAGCGGCGACATCACGCTCACGGGCGGGACGGTCACGCTCAACTCGAACGTCACGGCGGGCCGTTCGGGGATCGGCGATCTCGTCGTCACGGCCACTACCGGCGCCATCAACGTCACCAGCGCCGCGGTCGTCCAGGCGCCCGGGGACACGATGCGGTTTTCCGCCACCGGCGGGATCACGAGCCAGGCGACGCTCACGGCCGACGGCCTGTCGCTGACGGCGGGCGGTGCCATCGACGTGAATACGGCGGTCGCCACGATCACGGCCCAGGCCGGCGGTGCGATCACGATCGACGAGACAGACGGCGTCGTGATCGAAAGCATCGCGACCAAGGCGGCGGGAGCGATCACCATCACGGCCGGCGGGGTGCTCGATCTCGTCGACGTGGCGACCGCCGGGACCGGCGACATCACGGCCACGACGACGGCGGGCGGTCTTCTTGCCCGTGACCTGAGCACGCAGAACGGCAATGTCGTGCTCACGGCGTCCAGCGGCGACATCGAGGCCCTTGGCGACGTCTTCGTCAACGGCACCAGCAAGGACTTCACGCTCAACGCGACGACGGGCAACATCGTCATGAGCCCGTCGTCGACGTTCACGGTCGCCGACCAGCTCGTCTTCAACGCCCCGGCCGGCCGCGTGCTCACGCCGGGCACGATCTCGTCGGTCTCGGTCACGTCCGCGGGGACGGGCTACTCGTCCGCACCGACCGTGTCGTTCAACGCGGGTTCCGGGGCAACCGTGACACCGGTCGTCGGCTCGCAGCAGGTGACCTTCGTCCGCGTGACGCAGGGCGGCAGCGGCTACGTGTCGGCGCCGGCGGTGGTCTTCGGCAATGCCGGCACCGGCGGCGCCGGTGCCGCGGCCACCTCCATCCTGCAGAACGGGGTGGTGGTGGGAGTCAACATCACCAGCGGCGGTGCGAACTACACGCTACCCCCGACGATCTCGTTCGTGGGCGGAGGCGGCTCGGGCGCGACGGCCGAGGCGTCGATCGACGGCCTCACCGCGATCAATACGACCGTTCAGGGCAGCGGGTACCAGGTGCCCCCGACCGTCGTGATCTCGTCGGGAGACGGCGGGACGACGGCTGCCGTGAAGGTCGATGCCACCGGCAGCATCACGGGCATCAATCTCTCGCAACCAGGTGGTTCGTACAACGCCGCACCCACCGTCGTGATCACCGACACGAGCGGATCGGGCTTCGGCGCGACGGCCACGGCCACGATCTCCGGCGGCGTCTCCGGCGGCATCGTCACAGCGGGCGGCACCGGCTACGACGCGACGACGACGGTGACGTTCTCCGGAGCCACTGGGACAGGCGCGACCGGCCTGCCGCTGCTCGGCCTCACGAACGCGTCGATCGGGGCGGCATCGGCTGGCACGAACTACCGCAGCGGCGACCTCCTCACGGTCCTCGCGGGCACGGGAGCACACGTCGCGGTCACGGGCATCGTCAACGGAGGTGTGTCGTCGGTCAGCGTCGGCGCTCCGGGAACCGGTTACACGACCGCGACCGTCACGATCAGCGCTCCAAGCGGTGGCGGGGTGCAGGCGACCGCGACCGCCACGATCTCTGGCGGGGCGGTGATCGGGATCACGATCACGAATCCGGGTTCGGGCTACACATCCGCCCCGACGGTGACGATCGCGGGCGATGGCACGGGTGCGGCGGCAACGGCCGTCCTTGGGCAGGGTATCGTGACCTCCCTGCAGGTGCTGGATGGCGGTGCCGACTACTCGGTGGGCGACGTCCTCTACCTGAACGACGTGGCTCTGGGGGCGACCGGTCTGCAGGCGACAGTGTCCGCCGTGTCGACCGGCGGCACGGTCACCGGCCTCGCGGTCGCTGCGGGCGGCACGAGCTACACGACGGCCATGCGTCTTGGCCACGTCGGCGGTACCGGCGGCGTGCTGCAAGTCGACTTCGGCCTCGCGGCCATCGGGACGCCGCTCACGGTCACGGCCGGTGGCACGGGCTACACAACCGCTCCGACCGTAACGATCGCGGGCGGCGGCGGCACGGGCGCCACGGCCACCGCGACGATCAATGGTTCCGGCGTCGTCACCGCCGTGACGATCACCAACCCTGGGACCGGCTACACGGCCCGTCCAATCATTCTCTTCTCCGGCGGCGGCGGCACCGGTGCGACCGCGGCGGCGCCCGTTCCCCCCACCGCCCTGACCAGTCCTCTGGCGACGCTCTCGGTGTTCCGCGCCGGCAGCGGCTATACGAATCGTCCGACTCGCGTCGTCGGGGGCAGTGGTTCCGGTGGAGCCATCACGTTCAACGACACGAATTACACGATCGTCGGCTACCAGGTGGTCAAGCCGGGCTCCGGCTACCAAAGTTCCTCGGCGCCGACGATCGCGTTCGGCAACACCGGCGGAGGCACGGGTGCCGCGATCACTCCGAGCATCTCGGGGGTCGTGACCGGGATCTCGGTCACCAACGCGGGCAGCGCGTACAACCCGGCCACCACGCAGATCCAGATCACTCCGGTGGCGACCGGGTCGGGTGCGTCGGGCCGCGCCATCTCGGTGAACGGCGTCGGCGGCGTCACGGCCGTGAACGTGGCGACGCCGGGAGCCGGCTACGTCGCCGCTCCGCGTGTGACGATCGTCGACCGCAGCGGCTCGGGCTTCGGTGCCGCCGCGACGGCCTCGATCTCGCAGGGCGTGACGTCGATCGCGCTGACGAACGCTGGCTCTGGCTACACGTCGGCGCCGACGGTCACGATCTCGGGAGGCGGCGGCACGGGCGCGACGGCGATCGCCACCTTCTCTGGGGGCTTCGTGACGGGGATCACGATCACGAATCCCGGCTCGGGATTCACCTCCACACCGACTGTGTCGTTCTCGGGCGGCGGCAGCGGGAGCGGCGCGAATGCCACCGCCTCGACCTCGAACGTCGTCACCGGCATCACGATGACCAGCTCGGGTGTCGGGTACAACCCCGACACGACCGAGGTGTCACTCGACCCGATCGGGTCGGGCGCGACGGCCGTCGCGAATCTCACGAACGGCCAGGTGACGAGCATCAAGATCACCGACAACGGCTCGGGCTATTCCACGAGCACGGTCCCGACCGTGACGCTCGTTCCCTTCGGCTCGGCGGCGTTGGCCACCTCGTCGCTCTCGGGCACGGCTGTCGGTTCCGTGACGGTGACGGCACCGGGCGTGAATTACGCCGTGCCACCGGTGGTGCAGTTCTCAGGCGGCGGCGGTACGGGCGCGGCTGCGACCGCGACCGTCGGCAGCGTCGCGCAGCTCTCGGCGGCCCGGCTCAGCTGGACGGCGCTCGAGCAGCCGCTCGACGCCCTGCTCGACCAGTTCGCCGTGGCGAACATCGTCCTGACCGGTGCGGGCAACCTCAATGTCACGCGGTCCTCCGGTGACCTCGTCCTCGAAGGTGCCCGGACCAAGGACGGCTCGATCTCGATCGCCGCGCAGTCCCTGACGGTGACCGGCTCGGTCGTCGCAGGCGACTTCAACACGTCGCGGACGGAAACCGTCTCGCTCGAGGCGCTCGGCGGCGACCTCGCGATTCAGGCGGCCGTGACGGCTCCGGCGACGGTCACGCTCGAGGCCGACTCCGGCTCGATCGACGGCACGAACGCGGGCATCGTGACCACCCAGAACCTTGTCATCTCGGCCCTCACCGGCGTGACGCTGCGCACCGCCGTCGACACCGTGCGTGGCGGCGTCTCCGGCGATGGTGCAGCGCTCACGATCACGGAGAGCGACGCGATCACGCTCGGCACCGGCACGGGCACTGGCCAGACGCTCTTCGCCACCAACGGCGCGGTCTCCGTGACGAACCTGGCCGGCAGCCTTTCCGTGCAGCGGGTCGACGCGGGCTTGAACGGCTCGGTCGCGCTGGACGCCGCCGTCAACCTCGTCGAGGCCGTCGCCTCGACCACGTCGCCCGAGATCGTCGCGGCCTCCGCGACCTTGTCGAGCACATCGGGCCGCGTCGATGTCGATACGAACGTGCAGACGCTCTCCGCCTCCGCACCGCTGTCGACCGTGACGGTCGATAACCTCGGCACGGCCCAACTGACCGTCAACGCCGCCGCGGCGCGGAACGACGTGAGCATCAGCGCGGCATCGGCGATGCAGGTGGTCACGGCCACCTCGACGCTCAACAACGTGTCGCTCACGACCACCGGCACCGGCAGCAGCCTGTCGGTCGGCGACATCTCGGCACCGATCGGCGTGGTCACGCTCGACAGCAGCGCGGACGTCGGCCAGGGCTCGCTTGCCGGGGTGGTCGCCGCGACCGGTGCCCGCGTGAGGGCCGTCGGCAGCGCCGCGCTCCGGACGACCGTGGGCACGCTCGGTGCGACGGCCGGAGGCGCGGTGACGATCACCGAGACCGACGCCATCACGCTCGGCGAGACGGGCAGCGGGGTGCCCGCCGACTTCGCCCGCGTACAGTCGACGAGCGGGAGCGTGTCGGTCACGGCGGCCGGCCTGATCTCCGCGCTCGTCGTCAACGCTCCGAGTGCCGGTGGCAGCGTGTCACTGACGAGTTCCACGGCCGGCATCGCCGTCGGCGCGATCACGGCCGGCACGACGTCCGGCGTCGTCACGCTCTCGGCCGCCCAGTCGATCACCGACAACGACACCGCCGTCGACATCACGGGCTTCAGGGCCGTGCTCACCTCGACCACCGGCTCGATCGGTGCGGCGAGTGACCCGCTCGAGCTCACAGTCAACGAGCTGTTGGCGACCGCCACGACGGGCACCGTGGACGTCGCCCAGACCGATGCCCTCGTAATCACCGGCGTCACGGCCACCGGCGCGTCGATCAAGGCGGGCGGTTCGATCTCCCAGACGGGTGCCATCGTCGCACCGACGCTGTCGGTCATCGCGACCGCCGCCGGCACGGTGACGCTCGGCAACGTCGCCAACAACGTGACGACGCTCACCGGCAGCACGACCTCCGGCACATTCACCTTCGTCGATGCCGACGCCTTCACCGTGGGCACGGCGGGGATCACGGCCGGCACGGCTGGACCGGGCAACGGCGACATCTTCCTCACGGCGACCACCGGCAACCTCGGGATTGCGGGCAGCCTGACGGCCCTCGACGACCGGATCTCGCTCGCAGCCCCGGCAGGCACGATCACCCAGACGGCCGGCACGATCACGGCCAACGTGCTCGAGTGGACGGCGCTCTCGGCCCCCACGTTCACGAGTGTCGTCTTCAACGTGATCGGAGCGAACCTGACCGGCCCGGGGGCCCTCTCGCTCGGCACGGCTGGCCAGGCCATCACGGTGGCCTCCGCGAGCACCGCCGATGGCAACGTCTCGATCGTCGGCTCGAACGTCGTGATCGAAGGCCTCGTTTCGGTCGGCGGCGTGGGGAGGGCCGGATCGATCACCGCGAGCGGGTCGCTGCTCTTCCAAAGCGCGGGCCGCATCGTCAATGCCGACGCCACGGGCACGGTCGCCCTGACCGCTGGCACGACGCTCTCCGCGTCGAATCTCGGCTCGCAGACGACCGTGTCGGCGGGTGGCAGCCTCGCGGTCAACGCCGGCGGTGCCACGAGCCTCAAGCTCGACGTCGCGTCGCTCGCGGCCACGGTGGCGGCCGGCGGACTCACGATCACCGATGTCGGGGCGCTCGCGATCGCGGGCATCACCGCGGCCGGCCAGGCCGTGTCGCTCACCGCGTCCACCGGCATCACGCAGACCGGCGCGATCGTCGCGTCGGCGCTCTCCGCGTCGACGACGTCCGGCGGCGTCGTGCTCCAGGCCGCCAACGACGTGGCGACGGTCTCCGGCTTCACCTCGAGCGGCGACTTCCGCTTCACCGACGCCAACGGCTTCACCGCCGGCAGCGTCACGGCGGGTGCGGCGGGTGCCGGCGACGGCAGCATCGAACTCACCGCCTCGACGGGCAATCTCGTGCTCGCCGGCAACCTCACCGCGCTCGACGACCGCGTCACGCTGCGGGCCCCGGCCGGCACGATCACGCAGAACGTGGGCAGCGTGATCACGGCCGACGAACTCGTCTGGCAGGCCCAGTCGGCCTCGTTCCAGCCGAACAACCAAGTGGACAGCCTCGGCATCAACGTGACGTCCGCGGGTTCCGTCCGCATCCCGCAGGCCGGCACGTTCTCGGGCACACTGCGGATCGCCGAGGTGACGACCGTCGCCGGCAACATCGAGATCGTCGGGGATGACGTGCGCATCTCCGGCCTGGTGCAGGCCGGTGGTGGGGGCAGCACCGTCGTCATCACCGCCGGCACGGGCGGCATCTCGTTCGTGCAGAATGGCCGCGTCGTCGTGGCCGATCCGGCCGGCGGCGCCGTCACCCTGTCGGCGGCGACGGCGATCTCCACGACGACCGCCGCCACGGTGGTCAACGTCACCACGCCCGTATCACTCGTCGCGACGGCATCCTCAGGCGCGATCGATCTGCGCACCGATGTCGGCAGCGTCGCCCTGTCGGCCGCCGGAAACATCTCCATCTCCGAGGTCGGCAGCGTCGCGGTCTCGGGCGTGTCGGCGGTGGGCGGCACGGTCACGATCGTCGCCGGTGGCAGCATCACCAACGGCGTGGCCGGAACCGACCTCATCGCATCGGCTGCCTCGCTCACGGCAGGTGGCGGCATCGCCGTCGATCTCGCTGTTGGCTCCGTCACGGCCTCCGCCGCCGGTGCGATCGTCATCTCCGATGTGGACGCCTTCACGCTCTCGAGCGTGGTCTCGGCCGGCGGCAGCGTGAGCGTGACGGCCGGTGGCCAGATGACGGCCACGAGCGTCTCGGCCCCGACGGGCGGCGTGTCGCTCGTGACGACCTCCGGCAGCATCGCCGTCGGCGCCATCTCGGCAGCCACGGCGTCCGGTGTCGTCACGATCACCGCCGCCGGCGGAATCACCAACGACGACGCGGCGGTCGACGTGACCGCGGCGGTCGCGGCCCTCACCGCCGCCTCAGGTTCGATCGCGCTCGACCTCGCGGTCGGGAGCGTGTCGGCGACGGCGTCCGGGGTTGTCTTGCTGACCGACACCGACGGCCTCACGCTGGCCGGAGTGAGCTCCACCGGCGGCAACGTGTCGGTCACGACCGCCTCGGGCAACATCGTCGTCGCCGCGGTGGCGGCACCGATCGCGACCGGAACGGTCACGCTCGCCGCCGCGGGCGGCATCACGGACGCCGATACGGACACGGACGTGACCGCGTCGGTCGCCGTCCTGACGGCCGGCACGGGCGGAATCTCGGCCGACCTCGCGGTCGGCACCGTCACCGCCACCGCGGCCGGTGCGATCGACCTGTCCGACGTCGATGCGATCACCCTCGCGAGCGTCGTCTCGTCGGCGGGCAGCGTCGCGGTCACGTCCGGCGGGCTCATGACGGCCTCGGGCGTGTCGGCCGTGAACGGCAACGTATCGCTCGCCACGACCGCCGGTGCCATCGCCGTCGGGATCGTCACGGCCAACAGCGCGACCGGAACGGTCACCATCAACGCGGCGTCGAGCATCACCGACCTCGATACGGCCGTCGACGTGGTCGCCGCCAAAGCCACGCTCGACGCCGGCACGGGCGGCATCGACCTTGACCTCGCCGTGCTTTCGGTCGGCGGGACGGCCGCGGGTGACGTCCTGCTGTCGAACACCGGTGCGATCACGTTGTCGAACCTGCGATCCGTCACCGGCGGCATCACGGTCTCGGCGGCCACGGGCGACATCGCCATCGCGGGCGTGACGGCGAACGCCACGAGCGGCGTCGTCACTCTGCAGGCCCCCGCCGGCACCATCACCCAGCCCGGTGGTCCGGCCTCGGCCGCCGTCCTCGACATCACCGCGCCGTCCGCGACGGCCGTCACGCTCGGCAATACGGCGAATGCGGTGTCCACGCTCCAGACGAGCATCGGCAACGCCACGCTCTCGATGGAGAACGCTTCCTCACTGTCGATCGTGGCGGATGCCGGCCTGTCGATCGCCCGGGTGGTCGCGCAGGGCAACCTCGCGGTCGCGTCGCCCGGGGACGTGGTCATCGGCCCGCCGACGAGCCCCTTCCCGGTGCTCCAGAGCACGACGCAGATCGACCTCCGCGACGTCGACGGCACCGTCATCCTCGTCAACGGCGGCCGGCTGGTGGCCCCGACCGTGCTGCTCAATCCCGCCAACCCGGTGATCGACGTGGGGGGCGGCGTGACGACGACCGCCGACCTCAATCAGGCGGTCGCGGCGATCAACTCGCTGCCGGCGATTTCCGGTGCGATCTACCAGATCACCGTGGGGGCGGACCTGACGCTGTCGCAGCCCCTCACGTTCACTCGGCCCGTCGCGCTCAGCGGCCCCGGCTTCACGCTCAGCGGCTCGGGCAGTGCCGCCGACGGCGTGGTGCTGAACTCCGGCGCCGGCGGCAGCCGCGTGACCAACCTGGCATTCGCCGGGTTCACCGGCAACGCCATCACGCTCAACAACTCGAGGAACGTGACGGTCAGCGGCGTCACGGTGAGCGGTTCCGGCACCGGCTTGTTCCTGACCGGCAGCCTCGACGGCACGACGATCCAAGGCAACACGCTGAGCCTCAACTCGTACGGCATGCGGCTCTCCGGCGCGCAGCGGGCGACGATCGGGGGCCGCTCGGTGGACCAGCGGAACACGATCTCGGGCGCCACGAGGGCCGGTATTTCCGCTCGCGGCTTCTGCACCGGCACCCAGGTGATCGGCACGGCGTTCACGGCGGCACCTCCCACCCGCGTGCGGTTCGACGTCCGCAGCTCACGGGGCCTGCGGATCAGCGGCACCGTCATCGAGCGGGCCCCGTCCACTGCGACACGACTGCCCTCCTCCGCGACGCTCGCGGCGTTGGCCGGGCGTTGAAACCGACGGGCCGGTAGGTCGGGTCCGGCAAGGCGGGCAAAATACCGACTTCCGCCGGACGACGGCGATTTTTCGACCGGTTCGTTGCAGTGCCGGCAGCTAGTGCCCACAATTCAGGAGTGTGCGGGCAGCCCACGTCAGGGGCGGGCTTCCCGTCCGATGGAATAGCGGCGAACAAGCGGGGCAAACCCTGCGTATTGTGCGTTGTTTGAGCGGTTTGGTCGGGCCACCGGCGTCGGATCTCCGATACTGGGCGAAACGACCCGACTGCCATCGCGTTCAACACGAAAGGGGCCCGGCTGGCTCGCCCGCGTCCGTCCTATGCCACCCTTCCGGTCTTCTTCGACCTTTCGGCGGAACCCCCTGACATGAGTCCACGCTTCGCGCCCAGCAGGTTCTCTGCACTTTTCGGCCGGTCGTCCGGAGGGTCGACCCGGAGGCGGCGTCGCGACGCGATGCGGCGGGATCGCCAGCGATTCTCCCCGGTCGCCGAAGCGCTCGAGTCGCGGAAACTGCTCGCGGTCTTTTATCGGGGCGTCAACCAATCGAACACGTCGTCGACCGACGAGTCGTTCAACTACGTCGTGGATGTCGATGCCACGGGCACCGGTGAACTCTGGCTGCGGTACGAGGCCCTGCAGAACCGCATCGACATCGCCGACAACCCGGGCTTCGGAACAATCACCAACTTCGTGATCGCGCCGCGGCCAGGATTCTTCGGGCCCGCGGTCATTCCACAGAACATCGCCGCGCCGTTCAGCTTGGGTGGCCGCGTCACCGTCGGTGGTGTGGCGTGGAATGTCGCAGGAACGCTGGAGAATTTCAGTTCCGGCGCGCTGACCATTCGGGCCGCCACCGGATCCCGTGTATTTGTCGCGAACGGTGATCCACTGCCGCTGGCGCTGCGCGTCGTCTCCGGCGGAGGGAGTGGAGCATCGACGATCACCATCGACGGTCCAGTCGATTCGACGGTGAATCCCTACGCGAACGCGCCCGTCACCTACAACAACATCCTGACCGCCGACTCGATGCTCGTCCGGGCGGCCATGAGCACGGTTTCGGCGACGCAGTTGTATGGCAACGCGCTCGTCGATCTTCAAAACGTCGTCACGAGTCCGATCACCAACGCCTACGTCGGCAACGGCGACTTCAGCCTGATCGCCGGAGCACGGATCGAGGGCAATCTGGGCGTGTACGTCGGTCAGACCGGGTTCGGTACCGGCTTTGGTGCACAAGGCGGCGACATCCTCATCAACGGCACGGTCAACGGGCCCAGTGTCACGCTCAACACCAATTCCTCGTCCCAGCCGGTCAATATCCAGACGGGCCCGTCGGGTCTGATCTCGGGCACGGGCAGCCTCACGCTGTTCAATTCCGGCCTCGACGGCGGCGAGATCGACGTCCGGACCGCGAACTACGGTGTCACCAACGTGAGCACCGGCGCGCCGAACAGTCCCGTGCGGGACATCGGCGTGACGGTCGACCAGACCGTCGGCAACCTGCGCATCACGGCGGTCCCGAAGTCGCGCGGCCAGATTTCACTGAAGGCCAGTGCCGCCAACTCCACGATCACGATCGACTCGAACGTGGAGACGGAGGCCGGGCTCGCGCTCGAGGCCGGTGCTCTCGCCGTGAACCGGCCGCTTCAGACGTCCGCCGGCAACATCGTGCTGACGGGCAACACGGTGACCGTCGGCAGCAACGTCACCGCCGGTGCCAACGGCGTCGGCACCGTCTCGATCAAGAGTCGCACCGGCAAGGTCACGCTCTCGTCCGCGGCGGTCGTGTCCGCGATCGACGAAACGATCACCGTCGAGGCGGCCACGGACATCGACAGCCAGGCGCGGCTCGACACGAACTTTCTCGATGTGACCGCCGGTGGCGCCGTCTCGCTGAAGTCCAACGCCGTGGAAATCCGGGCGGTGGCCGGCACGAGCATCACCGTCTCCGACGACGACTCCCTCCGCGTCCGGTCGGCGGTCGCCGGGAAGGGCGATCTCAAGATTTCCGCGCTCGGGCTGCTCGACGTGCAATCGGCCACGGTCAGCACCACCGGTGCGGTGCAGCTCGACGCCGGCGGCGGCCTGCTCGTCGGCGTGGCACGGACGAATGCCGGGCCGATGAGTCTCTCCGCCCAGTCGGGCGACGTACGGGTTGCCGGCACGGTCGCGGTGGGCGGTGCCGGGAACGGACTCTCGGTGTCGAGTGCGAAGGGCGACATCGTCGTGGCGGCGTCGGCGGCGGTCACGGTGCCGGGAGACATCGCATTCTCGGCGCCGGTCGGACGCGTGCTCACGCCGGGATCGGTCACCAAGGTCATCGTGGACAACCCGGGGTCAGGCTACACGCAGCCGCCGACCGTCGTGTTCGACGCGGCGACGGCCGCGTCGGCGAGTTCCGTCGTCGCTCGATCCGATCAGGTGGCGGGCATCACGCTCGTCGCGGGGGGCAGCGGGTACGTCACCCCGGTGACGGTGACGATCGGCGCGCCAGCCGCGGGCGGCGTGCAGGCGACCGCCACGGCCACGGTATCGAACGGCGTGATCACCGGCGTGACGATCACGAATCAGGGGAGCGGGTATTCCTCCAGCAATCCGCCGGCGATCACCTTCTCCGGCACGGGAGGCACGGGAACCGGTGCCGCGGCGGTCGCCGTCATCGGCAGTAAAGTTTCTGGGTTGCAGGTCACCGCCGGAGGGTCGGGCTATGTCACGGCTCCGACCGTCGCGCTCGTCGGCGGCGGAGGTCGCGATGCGGCCGCGCGGGCGTTCATCACCAACGGCGCCGTGACGAGTCTCCAGGTCACGAATCCGGGCACGGGCTACACGAGCGCGCCGACGGTCGTCTTCAGCGGTGGCTCGGGTTCGGGAGCGCAGGCCCAAGCGCTGATCGGCGGCGTCTCTTCGATCGTCGTGTCTAATCAGGGGTCTGGCTACCTCGTTCCGCCCCGGGTGGTGATCTCGGCCGGTGACGGCGCCTCGACCGGGGCGATCTCGGTCAATACCACCGGCGGCATCACGGGCATCAACCTCTCGAGCCCCGGTGCCGACTATGGCGTCGCGCCGCTGGTCGAAATCATCGATTCCACCGGCACCGGATCGGGGGCGGCGGCTGAAGCCGACCTGACGAGCGGCGTCGGGACGTTCATCCTCACGAGCGGAGGCTCGGGGTATCCACGTGCCCCCGTCGTGACGGTTGCCGCTCCGCCGGCCGGCGCGGGGAATCGCACGGCATCGATCGTGGCCGACATCTCCGGTGTCGTGCAGTCGATCTCGACGCTGACGGGCGTCGGTGCCGGCTACTCGCCCAACGTGCAGGCCGCCTTCGTCGGCGGAGGAGGGTTTGGTGCGAGTGCCTTGGTGACGATCAACGGCAGCCTGATCGAGGATCCGATACCGGTCATCTCGGGCGGCACGGGGTACGCCGCGGTGCCGACCATCACCGTGCCCGCTCCCGTACTCGCCGGCGGGGTCCAGGCCACGGCGCAGGCGTTCCTCGGCCTCACGTCCGCGTCGGTCGCGCTCACCTACGATCCGCCAACCGTCGCGAATCCGAATCCCACGCTGTACGCCGTCGCTCCGACGATCACGTTTGCGACGCCCGCCGGCGGGCAGGCGGCACAGGGCAGGATCGACCTCGATGCCAACGGCCAGGTCGTGGGGGTGACGATTCTCGATCCAGGCTGGGGCTACACGAGCCTTACCAACGCCAACGTGACGATCAGCGGCGGCGTGCTCCGCGGCAATCCGGGGCGTGCTTTGTCGCTCGCCACCAACTCGACGAACTTCACCGTTTCCCGCATCCAGCGGACCAATGCCGGTTCGGGTTACATCGCCGATGTCGATCTCGGCTTCACCGGGGGCGGCGGGGCTGGCGCCCAGGCGCGCGCCCAGGTGCGCGGCCCCATCGCGACGGTGACGCTGCTCTCGGGAGGCACGAGCTATACGGCGGCCCCGCAGGTGCAATTCGTCGATGCGTTCGGAGTCGGCGCCACGCCGCTGACGACGACGCTCAACGCGACGGTCACGTCGCTGCGCATTATCGATCCCGGCGCGGGTTATACGTCGGCTCCGGCGCTCACCTTCGAGACGCTTCCGGGCGTCGTCACACCGGCGAGCGCGTCCGTCGGCCTGACGAATGTCGTCGCCCGCATCAGGCCGACGGCGGCCGGCCAGAACTACAACCCCGCCACGACCACAGTCCGGCTGACGCCGGTCGCCGGTGGCGGAGGTGCGGTGGCCGGTGCGGTCACCGTCGACGCTGCAGGAAAGATCACCGGGATCAATGTCGCCACCGGCGGCCAGGACTATGTCACGCCCCCGAGCGTGACGATCACCGACACCAGCGGCAGCGGCCGGCAGGCCCTCGCCACCGCGGTGGTTACCGGCGGTCGTGTGACCGGCTTCACCATCTCGAGCGGCGGCAGCGGCTACAACCCGCAGACGACCACCGTCACCCTGAGGTCCGCGGGCAACGGGGCGACGGCCGTCGCGAACCTCGATGCCACCGGACGGGTCGCGAGCATCACCGTCACGAACTCCGGCTCGGGCTACCAGGATGGTTCCGGCGCGCCGGTCGTCCGCCTCGTCGAATACGGCTCGGGAGCCCAGGCCACCGCCGCCGTCGCAGGCGGACAGGTGACCGGCGTGACCGTGCCGCCCGGAGGCGGCGGCGCAAATTACGCGGTTGCCCCGAACGTGAGGTTCGTGGGCGGCGGAGGCGCCGGGGCGACGGGGCGGGCGGTCATCGGCGGCATCGCCCCGATCAGCGGTGGCAGCCTGTCGTGGACGGCGGCCAACGGGCCGCTCGATGCGGTCCTCGATACGTTCTCGAAGGTCAGCATCAATCTCACCGCCCCCGGCGATCTCATCCTGTCACGGGCTCAAGGCGCCCTCACCCTGCTCGGCGCCTCCACGAAGGACGGTTCGATCTCGATCTCCGCGCCGTCGCTCGCCGTCGCCGGAGCGGTGAATGCCGGCAACTTCAGTGGCAAGCCGAACCTCTCGATCACGCTGGCGGCCACCTCGGGTGACCTCGTGATCGATGCGAAGGTCGGCGATCTCGTGCCGGGTGCCAGTGTGCCGACGCCGGTCGCCAAGACGATCACGCTGAAGGCCGACAACGGGAGCATCACCGCCACCGACCCGGCCGCCGCCGGACTCGTCACCACCTCCGCGCTCGTCGTGCAGGCGCTGTCCGGCATCACGGTGCGGACGAACATCTCTTCGATCCGTGGTGCGGCCACCAGCAACGCCGCGAACGTGACCGTCACGCAGACCTACAAGAACGCCGACGGCAACGTGCTTCCGATCCTGCTTGGTACCGCAGACGGCGCGCTCGAGTCGAACAACGGCACGGTCACGGTCACGGCGGGCAGCGAGATCCGTGTCGGGCGGATCGACGCGCAGCCGGGCGGCACGGTCGCGCTCTCGGGCACGAGCATCGACGAGGTGCCCGTCGACGTGGGCACCGTCGACCTGCGGGCGCTCGGTACCACCCTCCTCGCGAGCGACGGTCTTATCCGACTCGACACGAGCGTGGGGAGCGTGACCGCGTCGGCGCCGCTCGCGTCGATCGAGATTCGCAACACCTCGGGCGCCGCCCTCGCGACGTCGCTCACCAGCCGTAACGGGGCGACCCTCTCCTCCGACGGCACGATCAACGTGACGTCGGTGACGAGTTCCAACGGCGGCGTCGGCATCACCTCCTTCGGTGCCGGCTCGGACATCTCGATCGGCTCGATATCGGCGCCGGGATTCCCGATCCGGCTCGTGGCCGGTGGCTCGATCCTACAGACCAGTCCCTCTACGGCGTCCATCACGGGCGGCAGCGCCGACCTCACGGCGACGGCCGGCACGCTCGACCTCCTCCTGGCGACCGATTCGGCGAGTGCCGTGGCTCCGGGAGCGATCAGCCTGCGGAACACGGGCGCGATGCAGATCCTGCTCGCCGAGAGCACGACCGGTCAGCCGATCACGCTCACCGCGGCGGGCACGCTCTCGCAGAGCGGCCCGATCCGTACGGCCGGCCTCCTCTCGGTGATCGGCAACGGCGTGAACGACATCGTGCTCCGGTCGGCCGACAACGTCGTCGGTTCGTTCACGGGGAAGAACACGGGGGCGGGCATCGCGTTCCGTTCGAAGACCGCGCTCGCCGTGGCCCCGGCCGGCGTCACGGGCGGCACGATCGAACTCGCCGCCGGCGGTGAGCTCACGCAGCAGGGTGTCATCACGGCAACCGTCGCCCTCGACGCGGCCGCGACGTCGGCCGGGGCGGTACGACTCGATCGCGTCGACAACGCGTTTCCGGTGGTCACCGGACGCACGTTCAACGGTGGCTTCACGGTGGTCGGCGCGAATGGCTTCACCGTCGGCACCGCCGGCGTCGTAGCGGGCACCGAGGCCCCGGTGGCCGGCAACGGCAGCATCGCGCTGTCCGCCCTGGCCGGCGGCATCACGCTCGTCGGTGATCTCACGGCGGTGCTCGACACGATCACGCTCCAGGCTGCCGCCGGGACCGTGACGCAGACCGGCACGAGCCGGATTAACGCCGGAACGCTCCGGCTCTCCACCGCGACGCCGGCGACGCTGATTCCGGCCAACAACTCGATCGGCAACGTCATCGACGACCTCGGCGGCAACGTCACGATCGGCACGCCGGGGCAGCCGATCACCGTGACGGACCTCTTCACGGCGAACGGAAACATCTCGATCGTCGGAAGCTCGATCACGATCGTGGGTGCGGTGCAGGCGGGTGGATCGGGCACCATCACCGTGACGGCATCCGGGCCCGTCTCCTTCGGTCCTTCGGGCCTCCTCACGGCGTCCGCGGTCACCCTCTCGTCGGTGGGCGATTCGCAGCTGCGCGTCGGGGCGAACGTCCCGGTCTCCGCGGCGACGGTGACGGGCGGCGGCCTCACGCTCTCCTCTCCGGGAAATCTTCGGCAGACGGGCCCGATCGTGGCCGCCGCCCTGTCGGCCGCCGCCGGCAGCGGCTCGATCGCACTCGACAACGCCGGCAACAGCGTGGGGGCGTTCTCCGCCTCGGCTCCGCAGGCCGGCGGCAACGTCGTGTTCACCAACGCCGGCGGTTTCACCGTCGTCGCTCCGGGGATCACGGCGGGCACGACGGCGGTGGGCGACGGGGTGGTGGCCCTGAAGGCCCTCACCGGCAATCTGACGTTGGCGGCTCCGATCGCCGCACCGGGCGACGTGGTCGATCTGCGGGCGCCGCTCGGCCTCGTGGTGCGCAACTCGACCATCGACGCCCAGACGATCATCATCATCGACTCGTCGGGCGCCCAGGTGCCGTCGGGGCCGATCTCGGTGGCCAGCGGCGACGCGCTCCTCGGCGCCATCGACGTCGTCAACTCGCTGCCCGTGACGGGAACGGTCTACGAGATCATCGTCACCGCACCGGTGACGCTCAGTCGGACGCTCACCTTCACCAATGCCATCGCCCTGTCGGGCAGTGGGGCTGGAATCGTGATCGATGGCGGGGGAACGCTCGCACAGGGGGTCGTCATCGGGTCCGCGGCCAACGGCAGCAGGGTCACCAATCTTGCCTTCGCAAACTTCACCGGTGCGGCGGTCACGGTGAACGGCGCCCAAAACGTCGCGATCCAGGGTCTCACGGTGACCAATTCGGCGACCGGCCTGCTCGTGAGTGGCATCGTCAGCGGCACCACCGTGCAAGGTTCGACCTTCCGGAACGTGCAGGTGGGCATGCAGCTCACCGGCGCCCAGCGAGCCACGATCGGAGGCACCGCGACGGCGCAGCGAAACCGCATCGAGGGAGCGACGCGAGCCGGGGTGCTGGCCACCGGCTTCTGCACGGGAACGCGGATCACCGGCACCACCTTCACCGCGAATCCGCGGACCCGCACGCAGTTCGATGTGCGGAGTTCGCGCGGCCTGCGGATCTCCGGCACGCGGGTCGAACGCGTGCCGACGACGTCGGCGATCCGTACGCCCACGACGGGCGGCGGACGCCTGCCGATCAGCCTCTTCGGACGTTGATCCCTCAGGCCGACGCGCATGGCGTGGGACCTGCGGCACGACCGCCCCTCGTACTGCACGCCCCGGGCGTTGCGAGTCGCATTCGCTGCGTCCTGTACGTGCTCGTCCGCCGTGCCCTCATGTGGCGCACGCCTCCAGGCGTGCGAATGCGGCCTCACCTTTCTGATTCGTCCGATCCTTGCACGAGATGTTCCCGCTGTTGACACGTCCGATACTCTGGAACGCGGATTCGCACGCCTGGAGGCGTGCGCCACGACCGGCATGGCGTGGGAGTCGTGACGCCGCTTTCGACCGCCGTCGCCACGACCGGCCGTCCGCTCGATCGGCGGCGGCTCACCCCGCCCGTTCGACGACCTCGCAGCCTCCCGACGCCGTCTTCCGCGTGAAGCGGATGTCGAGCGTGCGGAGGAACGAGTGGAGGCCGGCATCCTGGACCGGCAGGATGTGGGCCGGATGACCCGACTCGTTGTGGTGGGAGTGCCACAGCCCCGGCGGCGTCACGAACACGGAGTTCGTCCGCCACTCGACCCGCGTGCCGTCCTTGATCCGCCCCTCCGCGTCCAGCGACTCGCCCACCATCGTGTAGCAGCCCGGCTTCGCGTCCACCACGAGGTCGACCGCCGCCGACTGGTGGCGGTGGGGGGCCTGCACGGCGCCCACGGGCAGATTGCCGAACATCGCCCAGATCA
>JBIPLV010000018.1:0-25197 GCA_044369475.1 Cyanobium sp.
CCAGCACCAGCGGGGGGGAGCCAAACCAGCGCTGGGCGGAGGGGTAGAGCAGCACCGGCGGTAGGGCCGCCAGCGCCAGCAGCAGGCAGAGGCTGCGGCCGCTGGCCGGCAGGCCGAGCAGCAGCACCAGCAGCACCGCCAAGGCCACCACCAGTGCGAGCAGCAGCAGCGCCACGGCCTCCCGCACCCTCACGCGCCCATCCGCCAGGGGGCGGTGGCGGGTGCGCTCCACCAGGGGGTCGATGCGGCGGTCCCAGAGGTCGTTGGCGATGCAGCCGGCGGCGCTCACCGCCAGCCCCCCCAGCACGATCAGCCCCACCAGCAGCGGCGTCGGTGGGGCGTTGGGGGTGAGCCACAGGCTCCAGCCCGCGGGGATCAACAAAATCAGGCGCCCACTCGGCTTGTGCCAGCGCACCAGCTCCAACCAGTCCCCCAGCCTGGTGCCGCTTGCGGAGTTGGCCATGCCCCATTTCCGTTGCGAGGCACCCTAGTTGTGCCGGCCGAGTCGGCTACGGGTGGCAAAGTGACGCCCCAGCGGCTGCTGCCGAACCCCATGGTTCAGGCCTCCAACCTTCAGCAAGCCGGCCGGCGCCGGGTGGCCGCGATTGACATCGGCACCAATTCGATCCACCTGCTGGTGGCGGAGGTGGATCCGGAGCTGCGCAGTTTCTCGGTGGTGCTGGCCGAGAAGGCCACCACCCGCCTGGGTGAGCGCGATGCCCACACGGGCGACCTCAGCGCCGAGGCGATGGAGCGGGCCTTCCGCACCCTGCGTCACGACCGCGATTTGGCCCTCAGCCACGGTGTGGAGCAGATCGTCACGGCCGCCACCAGCGCTGTGCGCGAGGCCCCCAATGGCCGCGATTTCCTGCTGGCCTTGCAGGAGCAACTGGGCCTCGAGGTGGATCTGGTGAGTGGCCCCGAGGAGGCCCGGCTGATCTACCTGGGGGTGCTCTCGGGCATGGCCTTTGGCAACCAGCCCCACCTGATCATCGACATCGGCGGCGGTTCCACGGAGCTGGTGTTGGCCGATGGCCGCGATGCCCGCAGCTTCAGCAGCACCCGCATCGGCGCGGTGCGGCTGCAGCGGGACTTCTGCCAACAAGACCCCCTATCAACCGACCGGCGCTCCTTCCTGCAGGCCTACATCCAGGGCGCCCTCGATCCGGCCGTGGCGGAGGTGAAAGCGGCCCTGCAGCGCGGTGAGCAACCGTTGATGGTGGGCACCAGCGGCACGGCCATGGCCCTGGCGGCCCTGGCGGCATCGGAGGATCCCAAGCCGCCGCTGAAGCTCCAGGGCTACCGGCTCAGCCGCGAGCGCATCGATCAGCTCACAGCCCGGCTGCTGATGATGACGCCGGAGCAGCGCCGTGCCCTGCCCGCCATCAACGACCGGCGTGCCGAGATCATCGTGCCCGGCGCCCTGATCCTGCAGACCGCCATGGCCATGCTCCAGGTGCGGGAGCTGGTGGTGTGCGACCGGGCCCTGCGGGAGGGGCTGATCGTCGACTGGATGCTGCGCAATGGGCTGCTGGGGGATCGCTTTGCCTTCCAGAGCACGATTCGTGAGCGCACGGTGCTGCATCTGGCCCAGCGCTTCGGCGTGGACCGGGCCAGGGCCGATCGGGTGGCGGCCCATGCCCTCAGCCTTTACGACCAGTCCCGCGGCATGTTGCACCATGACGACGGCCCGGGTCGGGAGTTGCTCTGGGCTGCTGCCCAGCTGCACACCTGCGGCAAAAGCATCAACATTTCGGCTTATCACAAGCACAGCTGGTATTTGATCCGCCATGGCGAGTTGCTGGGCTATTCCGAGGCGGAGCACCTGATGGTCGCGGCCATCGGCCGTTACCACCGCCGCAGCTTGCCCAAGAAGCGCCATGAGTCGTGGCAACTGATCGAAGACCGCGACCAGCGCCGCATGGTGATCTCGATGGCGCTGCTTCTACGCCTGGCTGCAGCCCTGGATCGTCGCCCCGCTGCGGTGATCGGAGCGCTGCAGGTGCAGTCCCTCACTGGTGCCGTGAGCATTGCCCTGGAGCCACTGGCAGCCGGGCCGGGCGAGCAGCCGCTGGATCTGAGTCTGGAGCGCTGGAGCCTTCGATCCTGCGCCGACGTGGTGCAGGAGGCCTGTGGGCTGGCCCTCAGGGTGCCGGAGCCTTGAACTGCCGCCAGCGCACCTGATCGATCCTGCCCAAAGGCTTGGCCGGCCCGTTGCCCAGCTGGGCTTGGACCAGGTCGGGCCGTCCGGCCAGCACTCTCAGCCCGTCACCCAGGGGGAAGCTCTTCTCGCCTTTGAAGGAGCCCCGGAACAGGCTCGCGCCACCTTCCTGCTTGACCTCCAGCCAGCTGGGCTGGCTGCTGCGCAGCAACAGCTGGGGGCTGCTCCAGGGTTGGCGAGTGCTGGCTTTGGGAGTGGAGGCCGCAGTCGTTGCCGCCGGTGTGGCGGGGGCCAGGGTGGTTGGTTGGGCTGGACGGGCTGCCTGAAGGCGCTGCCACTGCTGCCAGCCCGCCGTGCCACCGGCGCCCAGGGCTGCCACAAATCCCGTCGCCAGGGCCAGGCGACCAATGGCCTGGATGGGCCATGGCCGACGGGTCTCAAGGGCCTCTCCCCGCGGAGCGAGTTCGGCCACCTTCACTGGCCTGGCTTGGAAGCCTCCGCTCTCCCGAAGGATCTGCAGGGGGCCATCAACGTTGATGGCCAGGGTGTTGGCCACCCGGCGGGCCTGGGCAATCACGAACACAGGCTCGGGGAGCCGGTCGGCATCGCCATCTTCCAGCGCTTGCAGCTGTTCTTGGCCCATGTTGAGCCGTTGGGCCAGTTCGGCGATCGCAAGGCCCTGTCCCTCACGGCCTTGGCGCAGCGCTTGTCCTAGAGCCTGCAGGGCCGCGATGGGCTCGTGGCCAGGGGAGTCCGACACCGAATCGTCCAAGCCAGAGTCAGATCTAGATCATTCTGCCGGGTTGAACCTGGCGCGCAAGCGGCTGATTCGAGCGCGCCAAAGGCTTGCCCGGGGGCTTGGCCCCCGAATCACCAGGTCAAATGGGCGATACTGGATTCGAACCAGTGACCCCTTCCGTGTGAAGGAAGTGCGCTACCGCTGTGCTAATCGCCCGCACCCCGAGAGCTTAAAACACCACCGGCATCCCATCGGCGAGCATGGGTTCAGAACCAGCCGTCTCGCGTGAGCGCCACCCCCTTCTCTTCTCCAACTGCTGCTGCACAGCCAGCCCCTGCTGCACAGGTGGAGGCAGAAGTCGATGTGTTGATCGTGGGCGGTGGGGTGTGTGGCACGGCTCTGCTGTTTGAGTTGGCCCGCTACACCGATGTGGAGCGGATCCTGTTGGTGGAGCGCTACGACCAGCTGGCCCGGGTGAATTCCAAGGCCACCAACAACAGCCAGACGATCCACTGCGGCGACATCGAGACCAACTACACCCTCGAGAAGGCGGTGAAGGTCAAGCGCACCGCTGAGATGATCGTGCACTACGCCGAGCTGCTCGACCCGGCCACCCGCGAACGCTGCGTGTTTCGCACCCCGAAGATGGTGTTGGGGGTGGGCGAGCGGGAGTGCGCCTTCCTGCGGGAGCGCTTTTCGCGCTTTTCGCCCCACTTCCCGTCCATGGAACTGCTGGAGAAGGAGCAGATTGCCGCGTGGGAGCCCCAGGTTGGGCTGGTAGATGGTGCCCTGCGGCCGGAGGAGCTGGTGGCGATCGGCATCCGCCGCACCTACACGGCGGTGGATTACGAGGAGCTCTCGGCCTCGTTTGTGGCCCAGGCCCAGGCGGCTGTCGCCGGCAGCGCGCGTCGGCTCACGGTGCAGCTCGGCACCAGCGTGGGCACCATCACTGCTGAGGCAGGCGGCTATCGGGTGGAGCTGGCCCCCACCCCCGGCTGCACTGCTGGCGCGGAGGCTCCGCGCAGCGTGCGGGCCCGGCATGTGGTGGTGAATGCCGGCGCCCACAGCCTGCTGATGGCCCAGCGGATGGGGTACGGCCTGGAGTATTCCTGCCTGCCGGTGGCGGGCAGCTTCTACTTCACGCCCGACCTTCTTCAGGGCAAGGTGTACACGGTGCAGAACGACAAGCTGCCCTTCGCCGCCATCCACGGCGACCCCGACGTGCGGGCCCCCGGCAAGACCCGCTTCGGGCCTACGGCCCTGTTGCTGCCGCTGCTGGAGCGCTACAAGCCCGCGTCGTTCTGGGAGTTTCTGCAGGTGCTGAGGATCGACTGGGCCGTGCTGGCGGTGTTCTGGCAGCTCTTCCGCATCGCCGATATCCGCAATTACATCTTTAAAAATCTGCTGTTTGAGGTCCCTTGGCTGCGTCGGCGCCTGTTTCTGGCCGATGCCCGCAAGATTGTGCCCGGCATGCAGCTCAGCGATCTCACCTTCGCTGAGGGCTATGGCGGTGTGCGTCCGCAACTGATCGACAAGCTCAACCGCAAGCTGATGCTGGGTGAGGCCAGCATCCCGGCCAGGCCAGGCCTGGTGTTCAACGTCACCCCCTCACCGGGTGGCACCTGCTGCCTCGGCAATGCGGCCCGCGATGTGGAGGCGATCGCCGAGCGCCTGGGTTGCGCTTTTGATCGCGACCGGCTGGCCCAGGAGCTCTACGGCGAGACGGCCTCAGATGCCGCCGCGGAACAGGTGGTTGTGGCCGGCTGAATAGAGCTTGGAGCGGGCTTCCGCTGGCGCCGCCAGGGCCGGACTCACCACATAAAGGGTGGTGCGGATCAGCTGCCGCTCCTGGCTCACCTGGGCCATCTCAGCCAGGGGCACCACTTGGATCCACTCGTCGGGCCAACTCACCCGGTAGGCAATCGCCACGGGCGTGTCGGCGGGGTAGTGGCGCAGCAGCTCGGTCTGCACCTCCTCCACGTGGCGGGCGCTCAGGTAGAGGCACAGGGATGCCCGCAGGGCAGCGAGGCGCTCGAGGCTCTCTCGCTCCGGGACACCGGTGCGGCCGCCGGCGCGGCCGAGCACGATCGTCTGCACCAGGCCAGGGATGGTCAGTTCGCTCTGTAGCGCTGAGGCGGCGGCCTGGTAAGCACTGAGGCCGGGCACCACCTCCACGCGGATGCCGGCATCGGCCAGACGGCAGATCTGCTCGGCGATGGCGCCGTAGAGGCAGGGATCGCCGTCGTGGAGCCGCACCACGGTTTTGCCGGCGCGGGCCCGATCCAGCACCACCTCCATCACCTGCTCCAGGGTGAGGGTGCTGGTGCGCACCTGCTCGCAGCCCTCGGGTGCCAGGGCTGCGACTTGGGGATTGACGAGGGAGTCGGTCCACACCAGCACCTCGGCCTGTTCCAGCACCTTGGCGGCGCGCAGGGTGAGCAGGTCGGGGGCGCCGGGGCCGGCCCCCACGATCCAGACGGGTTTCGTGCTCAGCTCAGCTGCATCGGTTGGGGTCAAGCAGACACTCCACTGGGGTCGGGTAGGGGACGGCGGCGGCGGTAGAGCCACCAGAGGCCCACGCCACCCAGGGCGATCAGCACCAGGCTCACCAATTGGGCCATGCGCAGACCACCCTCACAAAAGGGGGGATTGGAGAGCAGGCAGAGCGGATCGAGCCGCAGGCCCTCAATCCACACCCGGCCGCTGCTGTAGGCCATCAGGTACACGCAGCTGAGGGCGCCGGGCAGCAGCTGGATGCGGCCACAGCTGGCGGCGCGGAACAGCCACAGCAACAGGATGCAAACCCCGAGATTCCAGATGGATTCGTAGAGGAAGGTGGGGTGAAAGTAGAGCTGCTCGAGAAATTCGGCCGGGCGGCTGTCGGCCGGAATCTTCAGTTTCCAGGGGAGATCGGTGGGCAGCCCAAAAGCCTCAGAATTGAAGAAGTTGCCCCAGCGGCCGATCGCCTGGCCCAGGGCTACCGCCGGCACCAGCACATCGAGCAGTGTCCAGAACGGCTGCTTCCGCCAGCGGCAGTACAGCACCGTGGCCACGCTGCCCCCCAGCAGCGCGCCGTGGATCGCGATGCCGCCGTGCCAAATGGCAAACGCATCCAGCCAGTTGCCCGAGTATTGGCGCCACTCCAGGGCGACGTAATAGAGCCGGGCGCCGATCACCGCACCCAGCACCAACACGGGCAGCAGGTCGGCAATCAGGGAGGGTTCGATGCCGCGGGCCCTGCCCAGGCGGCTTGCCAGGCTGAGGCCGAGCAGCACGGCTACGGCAATCAGCAGGCCATACCAGCGCAAGGCAAAGGGGCCCAACTGGAAAACCAGGGGCCCCGGTGAGGTGAAGGTAGCCAGCACGCTGTTCAGACCAGGCCTTCTGCCGCCTGAACTTTCTCCACCTGACGCTTCTTGAGCACCAGCATGATCTGGGCCAAGGCGATGGCGGCGAAGAAGGCGAGCAGGCCGAAGATTCGAACGGGGTTCTGCAGCACGATCTCGGCGTCGATCTGGCCAAAGCCACCGACGTTGGGATCGTTGGTGAGAGCCGCACCTGCCAGCACGGCATCGCCCACTGCTGCGGTGAGGGTGGGGCCGGCGGGCACGGTTTCCGTGACCTTGCTGCCGTCTTCAGCGGTGATTTCCACCACGGTGGCGCCATTGTCGCCAGGGGTGATCGTGGAGATGGTGCCGGCAACCGGTGCATTGAAGACACCGTTGTTGCTCTTCTCGCCGGTGGGATACACCTGGCCGCGACCGCGGTTGCCACCCACGTGGATCTGGGTCTTGCCGAAGTGAATGCTGCTGTCGGTGGCGGGGTCGGGCGAGAGGATCGGGAACACGATCTCCTGATGTTGATCCCCGGGGAGAGGACCCACCAGCAGGATGTTGGGCTGGTCGTCGGAGTACTGGGTGTAGTAGATCCCGGCGGTCTCCTCCTTGAGTTCGTCGCTGAGACGATCCTGGGGAGCCAGGGTGAAGCCGTCGGGAAGCATCACCACCGCACCCACGTTGAGGCCGGTCGGGCTGCCGTCGCCGGACACCTGCTGGATGCTGGTGTCGTAAGGGATTTCGACCACCGCCTTAAACACTGTGTCGGGGAAGACGGCCTGGGGCACTTCCACCCGGGTGGCCTTCTTGGCCAGGTGGCAGTTGGCACAGACGATCTTGCCGGTGGCTTCCCGGGGGCTGGGGTAGTTCTGCTGGGCCCAGAAGGGATAGGCCCAGCTGGGGCTGGCGCCGCTGAGCAGCACGGCCAGGCTCAGGGTGGTGCCGATCAGGGTGCCGAGCAGAAGGGAAAGGGAACGACGCATCACGGGATCAGGCGACAGACGGGAAGGGAAAACGCGGGGATCGGGCGGGGGATCAGGCCCACCAGGGCTTGTCGCCGTTGCGGAAGTCGGTTTCGGTCCACTGGCTTAGGAACACGGTGTCGTTCTCCACCGATACATGGGACAGGGCCAGGGAGAGCGGGGCGGGGCCGCGCACCACCTTGCCGGTGGCGTCGTACTGGGAGCCGTGGCAGGGGCACATGAACTTGTTGGCACCGCTGTTCCAGGGCACCACACAACCCAGGTGGGTGCAGATGGCGTTGATGCCGTAGCTGCCGATGGCTTCGCTGCCTTCAACGATCAGATAGGTGGGGTCACCCTTAAGCCCTTGCACCAGGCTGCGATCACCTTCCTTGTGGGAGCTGAGCCAGCCGCTGGCGGTGACGGTGTTGCCCAGTTCGTCTTTGGCGGTGGTGCCGCCGCCGCCGCCGGCTGCCTTGGGGGGGATGAAGTAGCGGGCCACCGGGTAGAGGGCGCCCAGGGCTACGCCGGTCACCGACCCGAAGGTCAGCAGGTTCATGAATTGCCGACGACCCATTCCGGGCACATCACCAGTTGAAGCGCTCGCTGGCATCTGGGTCATGAAGACGCGCCGGGACAATGTGGCGCCCATTATGAACCTTGCGTGCGCAGCCTCGGGGCCCTCTCGCCAGGGCGCGCTTGGGCCTGCAACATGCTGTTGTGCAATCCGTCGTGTGCGCCCCGGCGTGTCCCTGCCCTCCAGCGCCCTGCCTGCCTCTGCCGATGACGGCACACCCCTGTTGGCCCAGGAGCTGTGGGACCTGCTGCAGGAGCGCTGGCAGGCCTCCTACGACCTGCAACTGGTGCAGCGCCGCGGCCGGATGTATCTGCAGGTGATGTGGGCCTACCTGGAGCAGCAATCCTTTCCCCTCAGTGAGGAGGGCTACCGCCACAAGCTGGAGGAGCTGGTGGGGCTGCTCAACGGGCTGGGGGTGGCGGCCCAGGTGCGCAGCTGGCTCCGCACCACCAGCGACAAACCGCGGCTGGGCAAGGCGATGGGGCTGGCGCTGGAGATTCCCGCCGGCCGGGCCAGTGAGTTCCTGCTTTAGGCGGGACGCAACCGCTCGGTGAAGGCCACCAGCGCCACGCCTACCAGGTAGAGGGCTGTGATGGCCCCGGAGAGCAGCAGCATCGTCACCGGGTCGGTGGAGGGGGTGAGCACGGCGCCGGCCAGGGCGCTGGCCAGCACCACCCAGCGCCAGCCTGCCAGCATCGGTTGGGCCTTCACCAGCCCTAGGGCACCGAGCAGCAGCTGCAGCACCGGCAGCTGGAAGGCCAGGGCGGTGGCCACCATCAGCAGCAGCACGAAGTCGAGGTAGCGCTCGATCGACCAGCTGGGCTCCACCACATCGGCGCCGTAGCTGACCAGAAAGCGCAGGGCCGCTGGCACCAGGGCCCACCAGGCGAAGGCCAGCCCGGCGGCGAACAGCACCGCCGAGCCCGCCACCGCGGGCGCCACCAGGCGCTGTTCGCGGCGGGTCAGGCCCGGCAGCACGAAGCACAGCCCTTCGTAGAGCACATAAGGCAGGGCCAGGGTGAGGCCGGCGTAGCCCGCCACCTTCAGCGACACAAACAAAAATTCCCCTGGGGCCAGCTGCAGGAAGCGAATGCCCTCGGCTGGCATCTCCAGCAGCCGCACCAACGGTTTCACCGCCGCCAGGCAGGCCGCCGCCGCCACCACCACCGCCAGCAGGCTGCGCAGCACCCGCCGGCGCAGCTCCTCGAGGTGATCCACCAGGCTCATCTCGACTTCGTCAGGGAAGTCGTTGTCGGGTCTGTCTCCAGCACCGGAGGGGGTAGGTACCCGGATCGGCGGTGGCGGTGCGAGGGGTGGCTCGGTGTTGGTGGAGTCGGGTTCGGCGCTCATGGTCGCTGCTCTGGCAAAAGGCTAAGAGCACGTTGCGGCTCGCCCCAGAGCACGGTGCCGCCGCGATGCCGCACGGTACCGGGAGTGGCGCCGGGAATGCGTTGCAGCTCCTCGGTGGGCACCATCACCACCGGCACCCGCCGGTTGCCCCGGCCGCGGCTGAAGTGGGCCGCCAGATCGGCGGCCGCCTGCAGATCGCCCTCGCTGGCCTCCTGCTGCGAGCTTTTCAGCACCACGTGGCTGCCCGGCAGTTCCTGGGCATGAAACCAGAGATCGCCGCGGCGCGCCTGGCGAAAGGCGATCCACTCGTTCTGGCGGTGGTTGCGGCCCACCTGGAGCGGCAGGCCCGAGGCGGTGTGGAGCTCCAGGGGCTGGGGTACCCCTTCGGTCGCGGGCCCGCGTCGCGCCTGGCGGTTGCCTTTCTGGATCCCGCCCCCCTGGCCATCATCGGGCTGGCTCCCCCGGCTGCGCTGCGCCAGCAGGGCTTCGAGTTCACCCACCAGCTGCTCCACCTGCTCGAGGCTGTCGGCCTGCTCGAGGTAGGTGAGGCTCGCTTCCAGCCAAGCCAGCCGCTGATGGTGCAGCTCGAGACGCGGGGTGATCGCCGCCACGGAGCGGCGGCGTTTGCGGGCGGTTTTGTAGAGCTTCTGGGCTTCCTCGATGCACGCACGGCTCGGCTGCCGTTGGCTGAGCAGGGCATCGGCGCGCTGCTGCAGCGCCTCGCTTTCGGGCACAGCCGCCAGCAGGGCTTGCTGCTCGGCGGCCTGGCGGTGCTCCCGCTCGGCGGCGGCCTCGAGCCGGTGGCCCAGCTGCTGGCGCCGTTGCTGCAGCGCCTGGGCCGTGAGGTGCTCGCCGAAATAGGCCGCCAAGCCCTGGTTGACCGTCAGCGTGGGCGTCACCGCATCAGCGTCCGGTGCTCCCCAGCAGCGGAAGCCTGCGGGCTCGAGCTGCCAGCCGAAGCGCTCGCGTTCCACCGCCTCAAGCCAACCACGCCAGGCCTGCCAGAGCTGTTGCCACTCGGATGGACGCAGCGTGTCCACGGGCCGCTCCCCCCAGCCAGCCGGCAGCAGTTGGCGCAGCAGGGCCGGGCTGATGCCCTGGTAGGCACCGCGTAGGGCCTGGGCCAGGGGCAGAGGCACCAGCTTGAGCCGTCGCTGCAAGCCCTCGAAGCTGTCCTCAAGTCGCGGCGGCTCGCCCGCCAGGGGTGGGGGCGGCTGGTAGGGGTCGCCGGTGCCGATCGGCCGCAGGCGCGACTGCTGTGGCTTCACCTGGCGTGCCAGGGCCACCACCTGACGGTTGCCATCCAGCAGCAGCAGGTTGCTGTAGCGCCCCATCAGCTCCGCCACCAGCCAGCGCTGCGGCGCTTCGCCGGGGCGCCGGGCGAAGCCCAGCTCCACCACCCGCTCCCAGCCCTGCTGGCGGATTTCCACCAGGGCCAGGCCCCGCAGGCCGTGCTGGAGCTGTTGCGCCAGGGTGCTGCCATCGCCCTGGCGCGGCGGCGGCGGGATGGTGTGCAGCCGCGCCGCTTCCGCCTGCCAGCTGAGCTCGAGCCAGTGGATGCCGCTGAGGCTGCGCAGGCCGATCTGCAGGGCGTGGGGGCTGGCCTGCTGGGCCTTCTCGAAGCGGCTGGGCAGCAGCAGCGGCCGCCATTCGGCCAGCACCGCCCGCAGGGTCGTCACATCGACTGCCTGAAGGCGGGAAGATGCCTGAAGGCGGGAGGGGGCCATGGAGTGGGCCGGGGGCTTCGAGGCTGGCTTCTACTCTGCAGGCCAGAGCTGACGCCTGCCATGAGCGCCCCGCCCGGCCGCCTCACCCTGATCACCGGCCCCAGTGGCGTGGGCAAGGGCACCCTGGTCCAGCGGCTGCTGGCGCACCACCCGCAGATCTGGCTGTCGATTTCGGCCACCACCCGGGCCCCTCGGGCCGGGGAAGTGGAGGGCGAGCACTATTTCTTCCTCAGCCGTGAGGCGTTTGAGCGGCAGGTGGCCGAGGGCGGCTTCCTGGAGTGGGCTGAATTTGCCGGCAACCTCTACGGCACCCCGCGCCAACCGGTGGAGGCCCAGCTCGCTGCCGGCCGGCCGGTGCTGCTCGAGATCGAGCTGGAGGGCGCCCGTCAGGTGCGGCGCAGCTTTGCGGCCGGCTTCCAGATCTTTGTGGAGCCTCCCAGCTTTGCGGAGTTGGAGCGGCGCATCCGCGGCCGCGGCACCGACAGCGAGGAGGCCATTGGCCGGCGGCTGGAGCGGGCCCGGGTGGAGCTGGCGGCGGCGCCGGAATTTGATGCCGTGCTGGTCAATGGCGACCTGGATGCGGCCCTGGCGGAGCTGGAGCGGTTGATGGCTTTGGCGCGCTAGCGCCCACAAAAAAGCAGCCCCTGGGGGCCGCTTTTGCAGTCTGTAGACCAGAGCCGTTCAGAGGGGGTGGAACAGGAGGTCGGGGAAGAAGCGGTTGAATTCGATCACGATCCCGGCGGTCACGGTGAACCAGATGGCCGCGAACACCGGAGCGGTGGTGAGGAATTTTTTCATGGCTGGACGGTGGGGTGGAAGAAAACCAGAGGAGGGGCAGGAGCTCGCTGCGTTCGGCGGAGCGAAACCGCTCAGCGAGGCGAAACCGTGACCTTGTTGTCGGATTCGAGCAGCTTGCCGCTGGTGAGCTCACCGAAGGCGGCCAGGGGCCAGGTGGCGGCGGCCAGGGTGCTCTTGAAGGCCAGGGGCAGATCGATCTGGATCTCCTTCATGGTGGCGTCCTTGTCGCCGCGGATGGCGCGCAGGTAGTTGCGACCAGCCCAGCCGATGCAGCCGGCGATGTAGAGGAAGGCGATGCCGGGGATCATGAAGTCACCGGCGTGGTCCCAGCGGCCGTCCACGATCAGGTGGGGCAGGCCATCGGTGCCGCAAACGGCCTGGCTGTACATCGCAAAGCGGGCCTTGGCCTGGTCGGTTTTGGCTCCGGCGGCGCGCTGCTGGAAGCGGGCGTTTTCGGAGCAGGGGGTCAGCCCTGCCACATCGGCCTTGGCTACGGGAGCGAAGCCGAGGAGCAGGAAGGCGGAGAGCAGAACTGCGAATAGTCGGCGGGAAAAAAGACGGCGCATCAGACGCAAGGCCGCGGGGCAGGATGACACCAACGGACAGTACGGGAGTTGCTCAGGTCCAATGCCCACGGTTCTTGCCCTCGAAACAAGTTGTGACGAGTCAGCGGCAGCGATTGTGCGCGATCAGACGGTGCTGGCCAGCGCCGTGGCCTCCCAGGTGGAGGAGCACGCCCGCTGGGGCGGGGTGGTGCCGGAAATCGCCTCCCGGCGCCATGTGGAGGCCCTGCCCCAGTTGATCGAACAGGTGTGCCGAGAGAGCGGTGTGGCTCTAGATGAGCTCGATGGCATCGCCGCTACCGCTGCGCCGGGGTTGGTGGGAGCCCTGCTGGTGGCCTCGGTGACCGGCCGCACCCTGGCCCGCCTCCATGCCAAACCCTTTGTGGCGGTGCATCACCTGGAGGGTCACCTCTGCTCAGTGCAGCTGGGGGAGCCGCTGCCGCCAGGGCCCTACCTGGTGCTGCTGGTGAGCGGAGGCCACACCGAGCTGCTGCGGGTGGATGGTCCGGGCCGCTACCAGCGCCTGGGCCGCAGCCACGACGATGCAGCCGGCGAGGCCTTTGACAAGGTGGCGCGGCTGCTGGGGCTGGGCTATCCGGGTGGTCCGGCGATCGAGGCCGCGGGCCGTCTCGGCGATCCCCACCGCTTCGCCCTGCCCAAGGGCCGGGTGTCGCGGCCGGAGGGGGGTTACTACCCCTACGACTTCAGCTTCAGCGGCCTCAAGACGGCAATGCTGCGCCAGGTGCGGGCCTTGGAGGTGGCCGGGGATTCTGTCCCAGATGCCGCCGCCGAGCCCTTGCCTTTGGCCGATCTGGCGGCCAGCTTTGAGCAGGTTGTGGCGGAGGTGCTGGTGGAGCGCAGTTGCCGTTGCGCCCGCGAGCAGGGGCTGGCCACCTTGGTGCTGGTGGGTGGTGTGGCCGCCAACCAGCGGCTGCGGGCCCTTTTGGAGGCACGCTGCCAGCGGGATGGCCTGGCCTGGCGGGTGGCGCCGCTGGCCTATTGCACCGACAACGCCGCCATGATCGGGGTCGCCGCAGCCCAGCGGCTGGCCGGTGGCCAGACCAGCTGCCTCGACCTAGGGGTGGCGGCACGGCTGCCGCTGGAGCAGGCGGATCGGCTGTACGAGCAGCAACCTTTCTTTTGATGCCCGTAGGCTGGGAGCCCTTCGGGATCGGTGTGGCGCCATGACCCCCCTCGACGGTGAGCCCGTGGAACAGGGCGTTGAACACGTGACGCCGACCGAGCTCAATGCCTGGCGGAGAGGTTTCACGCCCCAGGCGGAGATCTGGAATGGCCGACTGGCCATGCTGGGCCTGTCGGTCGGCCTGTCGGTGTTGCTGGTGGCTCGGCTGGCGAGCCACTAGTCGTCTTCATTCAGGTGCGACCGCGCAGGGCCTGGGCCAGTTCATGGGGCTTGAGACTTTGGGCGATGGCGTCTTCGGCGGTGACACGGCCGTCTTCGACCAGGTGTTGCAGCGACTGGTTGGCCGTCTGCATGCCATCGAAGCCGCTGCGCTTCATGATCTCTTCGATCTCATCGAGTTCGCCCCGCTGGATGTAGTCCTTGCAGGCGTCTGTGTTGATCAAGATGTCGTGGAACGCGACCCGCTTGCCATCGGTGGTCTTCAGCAGTCCCTGGGCAATCACCCCCAGCAGCGATTCCGACACAGCCCGCCGCACGCTGTTCTGCTCACTGGCGGGAACCATGCCGAGCACCCGTTCCACCGTTTTGACAGCGGAGTTGGTGTGCAAGGTGCCGAACACCAGGTGGCCGGTCTGGGAGGCCTCGATGGCGGCGGCCAGGGTTTCCTGATCGCGAATCTCCCCGATCAGGATCACGTCGGGATCTTCCCGCAGGGCGGCGCGCAGGGCGTTGTGAAACATCTTGGTGTGCTGGCCCACCTCCCGGTGGCGGATCAGCGATTGTCGGCTCTCGTGCACGAACTCCACCGGATCCTCGATCGTGAGGATGTGGCGGCTCATGGTGTGGTTGATCCAGTCGATCATCGCGGCGAGGGTGGTGCTCTTGCCGGAGCCGGTGGGGCCAGTGACCAGCACCATTCCCTTTGGCCGGGATGACAGCTCCTTCAGCACCGGCGGCAGGTTGAGGTCTTCGAGGCTGGCGATCATCTGGGGGATCAGCCGCAGCACCATCGCCGGCCCCCGCAGCGAATCCAGCAGGTTGATGCGCACCCGCACGAAGGGAAAGGCGTGGGAGCCGTCGAAGTCCTTGTCGCGCTGGAAAGCGTCGATCTCGGCGGGGCTGAGCATCTCCCGCATCCAGCCGTTGAAGGTGGCCGCATCGGTGATCGGCCAGCCGGTGCCGGCCATCTCGCCCCGGGCCCGGTAGCGGGGTTCTTCGCCCACGCCGAGGTGAACGTCGGAGTACCCCTTCTCATTGGCGATCCGCACGATCCCCTCGAGGTTGGTTGGCTGGCTGCCGGTGTCGATGGGGGCTTGGGCAGCAGCCGGTGCAGCGGGTACGGCAGGTGGGGCCGTGGCCGGAGGAAACGGTGACGGCGGGAAGGGGGATGGTGGAAAGGGCGAGGTCGTCATCGGCGGCCACCGGGATCGCCCCAGCTTCGCCACCGCCGCCGTTCCTGTCAGCGTTCAGCTGGATCCAGGCAGCGTTCGTAGGATCAACCGGTCTGCAGCGCTTTGGTGTCCAAGCCCCTTGTCACGATCGTGCTGGGCACCCGTCCGGAGGCCATCAAACTGGCGCCGGTGATCCGGGCGTTTCAGCAGGCCGAGGATTTCCGCACCCGGGTGGTGCTCACCGGCCAGCACCGCGAGATGGTGAGCCAGGTGATGGGGCTGTTCGGCCTGACGGCCGACCACGACCTGGCCTTAATGGCCCCTCAGCAGACCCTCACCCACATCACCTGCGGCGCCTTGCAAGGGTTGAAGGAGGAGTTCGCCGCCCATCGCCCCGACCTGGTGCTGGTGCAGGGCGACACCACCACGGCCTTCGCCTCCGCTCTGGCGGCCTTCTATGAGCAAATCCCGGTGGGGCATGTGGAGGCCGGGCTGCGCACCGACAACCTGCTCGATCCTTTCCCTGAGGAGGCCAACCGGCGCCTGATCTCCCAGCTGGCCCAGCTGCACTTCGCCCCCACGCCGCTGTCGGCGGCCAATTGCCGCGCCTCTGGCGTGGTGGGCACGGTGCTCACCACCGGCAACACGGTGATCGATGCCCTGCTGCTGATGGCGGAGCAGGCGCCGCCCTACGTGCTGCCCGGCCTCGATTTCGCCACGCAACGGGTGATCCTGGCCACGGTGCACCGCCGCGAGAACTGGGGTGAGCGGCTGCAGCACATCGGCCGCGGCTTCCGTGAGTTGCTCGACCGCTTCCCCGACACGGCCCTGCTGCTGCCCTTGCACCGCAATCCCACCGTGCGCGAGCCGCTGCAGGCCCTGCTTGGCGACCACCCCCGCGCCTTCCTGGTGGAACCGCTCGACTACGACCAATTGGTGGCGGCGATGCGCGGCGCCACCTTGGTGCTCAGTGATTCGGGCGGCCTGCAGGAGGAGGCGCCGTCGCTGGGCAAGCCGGTGCTGGTGCTGCGACGCACCACCGAGCGGCCCGAGGCGGTGGAGGCGGGTACGGCCCGGCTGATCGGCACCGACAGCGCCGACATCGTGGCTGAGGCTAGCCGGCTGCTGGATGATCCGGCCGCCTACGAGGCCATGGCCCGGGCCCACAATCCCTTTGGCGATGGCCAGGCTTCTGGGCGGATTGTCGAGGCTGCCCGCGCTTTCCTGGCTGGCTGAGGCTTGGGGCCTGAGGCTCAGGGGCGCTTCTTGGCCCAGGGCGGCAGGTCGATGAACACCCGAGTGCCGCTCTTGAGGCCCGAGAGGATCTGGGTGTTCTTGCCGCTGCTGATGCCGAGCTCCACCGGTTGGAAGTTGGGCTGGTTGTTCTTGCCCACCAGCAGCACCCCGGGCCGGCCCGACTCGGTCACGATCGCCACGGTGGGCACGAGGGTGTTGGCCTGCACCTGGCCGGTCTCGAAACCGACGTCGGCGGTCATGCCGATGCGCAGCTGAGGGGTGTCGCCCACCAGTCGCAGCACCACATCAAAGGACGTGACGTTGTTGAGCTTCACCGCCCGCGGGGTGATGCGCTTCACCCGCGCTTCAAAACGCTGGTCGGGGAAGGCATCCACTCGCACCGTGGCGCTTTGGCCCAGGCGCACCCGGCCGATGTCGCTCTCGGGCACCTTGGCCACCACTTCGAGGCCCTGGGCCAGCTCCACGATCGAGGAGCTGGTGGCGCCGGCGGTGGCCGAGGCGGTGGTGGTGGGGGTCACAAAGGCGCCCGGATCGGCGAAGCGCTGGGTCACCACCCCATCGAAGGGGGCGCGCACGATCAGATCGGCCTGCTCCACCTGACGAGCCTGCAGCCGCTGGCGGGCGGCCTGCTCGGCGGCCTGATCCACCAGAAAGGTGCTGCGTTCGGTGTTGTAGTCGCTGAGGCTGATGGCGTTCTGCCGGTAGAGACGCTCGTTGCGCTGCAGCTCGCTGCGGCTGCGGGCCAGCTGGGCCTGGGCGGAGCGCAGCTGGGCCTGGAGCTCGCCGAGCCGGTCGTCGAGGTCGCCGCGATCCATGCGGGCCAAAGCCTGGCCGCGGCGCACGGGATCGCCCTCCTCCACGAGTAGCTCTTCAATCAACCCCTGGCGTTTGGGGCTGACGTTCACCCGTTTTTCGGCCTCCAGTTCACCGCTGGCACTCACCACGCCGGGCAGGTTGCCCGATTCGGCCACCACGGTGTACGGAGCCAGATTGGCGCGACTGGTGCTGCGCTGGCGCTGCATCACGGCGATACCGGCCACGAGCACCAATGCGGCGGCGGCGCCGGCCCACACCCGCCTGAGCTGCCAGCGCTGCCGGGGCGGCAGGTTGGCGCTGGGGCTGGAGGCTGGTCCAGGAACCACGGACTGGGTAGGCACCGCCGGCGGTGGGGTGAGGGTGGGAATCGGCCTGAAGGGCAGAGACCACCAGTTTCGCTGCTCGGTGGTTCCACCTGCGGCCCGTAGATTCCATTCATGCTCAAAGCCGGAATCGTCGGGCTGCCCAATGTGGGCAAGTCGACCCTGTTCAATGCCCTGGTGGCCAACGCCCAGGCCGAAGCCGCCAACTATCCCTTCTGCACGATTGAGCCCAACTCGGGCATCGTGTCGGTGCCGGATCCGCGCCTGCAGCAGCTCTCGAATCTCAGCAGCAGCAAGGAGATCATCCCCACCAAGGTGGAGTTTGTGGACATTGCCGGTCTGGTGAAAGGCGCCAGCCAGGGCGAGGGCCTGGGGAACAAGTTTCTGGCCAACATCCGCGAAGTGGACGCGATCGTGCACGTGGTGCGTTGCTTCGACAACGACGACGTGATCCACGTGAGCGGCTCGGTGGGGCCGGCCAGGGATGCCGAGGTGATCAACCTGGAACTGGGCCTGGCCGATCTTGCCCAGGTGGAGAAGCGGCGCGAGCGCCTCAAGAAACAGGTGCGCACCAGCAAGGAGGCCCAGGCCGAAGATGCGGCCCTCGAGCGCATTCAGCTGGTGCTTGAGGCCGGTGGTGCGGCCCGCAGCGTGGCGCTCAGCGCTGAAGAGGCCCTGATGGTGAAGCCCCTGGGGCTGCTCACCGCCAAGCCGATCATTTACGCCACCAATGTGAGCGAAGACGATCTGGCTTCCGGCAACGCCTACTGCGAGGAGGTGGCGGCCCTGGCGGAGCAGGAGGGTGCCGGCACGGTGCGGATCTCGGCCCAGGTGGAGGCCGAGCTGATCGAGCTTCCCGAGGAGGACCGCGCCGAATTCCTCGCTGGCCTGGGGGTGGAGGAGGGGGGGCTGCAGAGCCTGATCCGCGCCACCTACGCCCTGCTCGGCCTGCGCACGTATTTCACCACCGGCGAGAAGGAAACCCGCGCCTGGACCATCCAGGCCGGCATGACCGCCCCCCAGGCCGCCGGCGTGATCCACACCGATTTCGAGCGCGGCTTCATCCGCGCCCAGACCATCGGCACCAAGCAGCTGTTGGAGGCCGGTTCTCTGGTGGAGGCTCGCAACAAGGGCTGGCTGCGGGCGGAGGGCAAGGAGTATGTGGTGGCCGAGGGCGACGTGATGGAGTTTCTGTTCAACGTGTAAGACTCAGTCATAGCAAGGGTTTTGGGAGATAAAAAATGGGCTTGTCCAACATTTGTCCAACAAGTTGCGTTTAGGTTGGGCCCTGTTTGGGGCTTCACCTAGGTCATGCCCAAGATTCTCCTGAGCGCAAAGGTGCTCGGTGGGCTGGCCGAGGTCGTGGCTTTCGAGCGGGGTCCAACGGCTTTTTTCCTGCGGGTCTATAAGCCCGAAACCAGGTCCTACTCGTGCAGGCGCATCCAATCAGCTACCACCCTCTCCGAGGCTCAGGGGAAGGCGGCGGAGGTCTACCGGCAGTTCATGCAGCCGGGACCAGTCTCAGGTCCCAAAAGAGGCACTAAGCCTGGAACCAAGCTGCGACCCCGCAAAAACAACATTCGGGACTTGGTGGACCTGTTTTTGGTTCTTCAGCAGGACCGCGTAAAGGCAGGGGAAATAACTGAATTAACATTGAAGGGGAAAAGTGAAACTGTTAATGGCCATCTACTTGCATTTTGCGATTTACAAGGAATCGCGTCTTCCCAGGAAATCACGATTGATACCTTCAAAGGATATACGGCTTATCGTTCTCATTCCACGCCTAACACCAAGCGGAAAGAATTGGGCTATCTTCGAGAGTTTCTTGCGTTTCTAGCGGAACGTGATGCTTTGAGGTCTGAGGTGGAAGCAAAGCGCCATTTGTTATTGCCAAAAATAAAGAAAACTGGCGAAGACAATATGGCGAACCCCCCAATTGTGGAGGCGGATTGGATGCTTGTCGATGTTATGTTGGAAGTTTGGTGTAATGAAGGAAGCGCTCACCCTAATCGCAGAGTCTTTTATATTCGACGAATGCTGCAATGTCTATTTCGCTTCCTGCGTTCCAGCGGTATGCGACCAAAGGAAGCAAGAGCGTTGCGCTGGAAGGATGTTGAGTTTTCGAGGACGGGGTTTGAATACTTTGAGGATGAAACGAGTCCGCAACCTACAAGGATAACCAAGCACGAATATGAGCGGATGAAGGAAGCTGTGGATAAGGGGGCGGTGCTCGATATCGCGGCAGTGCCCAAGGAAATTGTTCTCGCCCGTGTTCTGAAGAGCAAGAACCGGGTTGTCCGCGAAGTACCATGTAATGCCGCAAAGCTACTAAAGAATTGGCGCATTATTCAACAAGAATTTTGTCCGTTGCCTCTCACGGAGGAGAGTTTGGTTTTTTCTGTGCCTCAACGGGACGGGTCGACGCCAGAGTTCTCCCAAAACAACTTTAATATTACGTGGAGGAAAATTATTTCCAGGCTTGACGGCAAACTGATTGGGCCTGAGCTTTCGCGGAGTCAATACACGCCTTACAGCCTGAGACATTCAAGGGCAATTCACTTGATTGATTCTGGCATTGGAGTTTATGAAGCTGCTAAAATGATGGGTCACACTGTGCAAACGTTTGAAACGCACTATGCTCCTTACTTAAGCCGGAAGCGTGGTTTAGAGCTGGTGACTTCCATCAGCTAGTGGTTTGTTGTTTCATTTGTGTTTGCTGATTTCGTAACTGCCATTTTGTTTCAGCATGTTGGTCAGCTGACAAAGGGGTTTGGTTCAACGCACAGGGCTTCAGACCTCCTTTTCAGCGAACAGCGGGAGCCTTGGCCGTCGCAGCAAAAGAGGAGTTGAAGCTCGGCCCCAACGTCCGAATCCCTGGGGGCCATTAGCCCAGCTCCAGGCATGCCAACCCGTAGACGTCCTGAAGCGAAACGGTTGGCGCAGTGCCCCTGTACATGCGCAAGGTCTGGGAGATCCCCCTCTGCCAGGAAAGTTGACGCCTCTTCATTCCAACCACTTCAACCATCAGGGGGCCTGATGGAGTCAATCGATGCGTCGTTACAGCGAGGCTGTCAAAGCTGATGTCCGCCGGCGGATGGGGCCTCCCCATCGCCAAAGCGTGGCCGAAATCTCCAAGGAGCTGGGCATCCACGTCATCACCCTCTACAAGTGGCGGAAGGCTTGGCGTCTGCAGGGGGAGGTGGTGCCGGCCACCCATAAGGATCCCGAGGGATGGGGCCCAGCCGACAAGTTCACAGTGGTGCTGGAGACCGCCGGCCTCAATGCGACTGAACTGGGTGGGTACTGCCGAGAGCGTGGCCTGTTCCCCGAGCAGGTGGACCGCTGGCGTCAGGCCGCCCAGGATGCCAATGCCCAGCCCCTGCTGGCGATGGCCGATCAGAAGGACCTCCAGAAACGCCACCAGGAGGACCAGCGGGAGATCAAACGGCTGCAGCAGGAGCTGCGCCGCAAGAACAAGGCCCTGGCGGAGGCGGCGGCATTGCTGATCGCCTCAAAAAAGATCCAGGCCTACTGGGGAGAGGACGAGGGGGATTGACTTCTCCCGAGGATCGGCACAAGGCGCTGGAGATTCTTGATGCCGGTATTTCGGCGGGTGCACGGGCCTGCAAGCTGGCCGAGCTGCTGGGCGTGGGGCTGACAACACTGCAGCGCTGGAGACGTCAGTTCACAGGTGATGGGGACGGTCTGGATCGCCGTAAAGGCAGCCACCGTCTGGTATCTCACCGCCTCACGGAGGAGGAGCGTCAGCGGATTCTGCTCACCTGCAACCAGCCGGAATTCGCGGCGATGCCACCGGGGCAGATCGTGCCGATCCTGGCTGATCGAGGCCTCTATATCGGGTCAGAGCGCAGCTTCTATCGCGTGTTGCATGCCCATGGTCAGGCGCATCGTCGTGGCCGTGCCCGTCCGCCCCAGGAGCCTCGGCCGGTGCCGCGGCTCGAGGCCAGAGGACCGAATGAGGTCTGGAGCTGGGACATCACCTACCTGCCCACGAGCGTCCGTGGCGTCTGGCTCTACCTCTATCTGGTGATCGACGTCTGGAGCCGCAAGGTGGTGGCCTGGGATGTCGCCGAACGCGAGGACGCAGCCATTGCAGCGGATCTGGTGAGCCGGGCCTGCATGCGCGAGCGCATCAGCAAGGGCCGCAAGCAACCACTAGTGCTGCATGCCGACAACGGCAACGCCATGCGGGCAGCGACGCTGGAGAGCCGGTTGGAGGAGCTGGGAATCTTGCGCTCGTTCTCACGGCCGCGCGTCAGCAACGACAACCCGTACTCCGAATCGCTGTTCAGGACAGCGAAGTACCGGCCCGACTACCCGAGCCGCCCATTCACCAGCGCTGAGGAGGCCTGCCTGTGGGTGGCATCGTTTCTCGACTGGTACAACCACCGTCACCGCCACAGCGGCATCAAGTTCGTCACGCCCCAGCAGCGCCACAACGGCCAGGCTGTGGAGATCTGCCGCCATCGGACTCTCGTCTACAAGCAGGCCCGGCAACGGCATCCCCGCCGCTGGTCGCGATCCATCCGTTGTTGGCAACAACCGGAGGTGGTCTGGATCAACCCGCCTCCACCAGAAATCGAATCGGTGTCGGTTACGTTTGCCATGGCTGCCTGAACAGCAGCAGGGGCGTCATCTTTCCTGGCAGTTACCGGCGCGGGGGTGATCGGTGTGCAGGTCAGGGGTCGGTGATTCGACTACTGGTCTCTCACCGCCTGGTCTTGCAGGAAGTTGTGGATCATCTGCTCCATGCCGTTCTGCGTTCTCCCATGGGGACGCAGGCCCTTTTCGGCCCACACACGATCCAGCTCCTGGCGCAGCTTCTCAGGGATCCAGCAGGACAGCATCACCTTGCCCTCGCGACTGGAGGTGCAATGGCGCTCAGGCGTGGACATCGAGCATGTTTGTGTACATGTGCACAATCTGCCACTGCCAGGCCCTCTGGACCAGCAACCGCTGGACTGCCGAAATCCCTGGCCAAAGGGGCCATCGATCCGTCAGAATGAGAACCGTTCTCAGCAATGGGTGGGTAGATGGGTCAGCAGGTCGTTCAGGTGCCCGTCACCCTGCTCACCGGCTTCCTCGGCGCTGGTAAGACCACCCTGCTTAACCACATCCTCAGCAACCAGCAGGGGCTGCGCAGTGCCGTGCTGGTCAATGAATTCGGCGAAGTGGGGATCGACAACGAGCTCGTGGTGGCCACCAGTGATCAGATGGTGGAGCTCAGCAACGGCTGCATCTGCTGCTCGATCAACGGAGAGCTGCAGGAGGCGGTGCATCGGGTGCTCGAGCGACCCGAGCCACTGGATCTGATCGTGGTGGAAACCACCGGCCTGGCTGATCCGCTTCCCGTTGCCATGACGTTCATGGCCGGGGACCTGCGCGATCGGCTGAGGCTTGATTCGATCATCACCCTGATCGATGCAGAACACTTCAGCGCCACGGCCCTCGAGAGCCCGATCGCTCGCGCCCAGGTGGTGTATGGCGACATCCTTCTGCTCAACAAAGCCGACCTAGTGGATGAGGAACGGCTGAAAGAAGTTGAGGCCGAGCTGCGGGCAATCAAAACCGACGCTCGCATCCTGCGGGCCAGTCGTGGTGATGTTCCCCTGGGCCTGCTGCTGAGCGTGGGGCTGTTCGAAACCGATCGCCTGGCGGCGCTGCAGGCCACCGAGGACGCGCGCGAGGACGACCACGAGCATCACCACGCTCCTGACCACCCCCATCACGAGGCTCACGGTTCCCACCACGAGCCTCACGATCACGCCCATCACCATCCCCACACCCCGGAGCTGGAGGGCTTCAGTTCAGTGAGCCTGGCGGTGGAGGCGCCGTTCGATCTGCGGCGCTTCCAGCACTTCCTTGACATCCAGCTGCCTGAATCGGTGTTTCGCGCCAAAGGGGTGCTCTGGTTCCGCGAAAGCGAGCGGCGCCACCTGTTTCATCTCTGCGGCAAGCGCTTCACGATCGATGACTCTGACTGGCCCGATGGCTCAGAGCGCCACACCAAAGTGGTGGTGATCGGCAAGGGCATTGACCAGGCAACGCTTAAGGCCCAGCTCGAGACCTGCGTAGCGCTGCCATGAGCCAGACCCTGCTGATCTCTGGACCGCCTGGCTGCGGTAAAACCAGCTGGATCCTGAAGCGGGTCCAGGCTCATCGAGGCCCATGCGGGTATCTGCGGCTGGCCGGCTACCCCGACGAAGGGCTCGCCCAGGCGCCTGACGGCGGTATCGATCTGGCCTACCTGCAGGACCAGTGCCCGAGGCTGCTGGATCTGGCCGATCTCGATCAGGCCCTGGCACCAAGGCCGGAGCACCTTCTGGCGCTGATTGAACTACCCCAGTTCCAGCCGCCGGCGGAATCGGGTCTTGGTGGGGTGGACCGGCGCGTGATTCCCCAACTGGAGGCCTTGCATCTAAAGCCCGACGAGCATTTGCACTTCGGGCGAGACACCGGCTTGCCCCGCCAGGACACCCTGGATTTCAGCAGTTTGCAGGCCTGGGAAAGGAATCTGGCTGGGAGTGTGTGGGATCCGGCCAGCCTGAGCAGCTTCTGGTTTGAACTGGTGAACGCTGCCTATGGCGATGTTTACCGCGCCAAGGCCCTAATGAACCTGCCCGATGGCCGGGCCTTCTTCTGCAACTGGATTGTGAGCCAGGAGGGCTCCCAGTTTCTGCCTTTGCAGACGATCGCCCCCCCTGACTGCCGCCCGGAGCGACTGTCGCGCCTCGTTGTGCAGGGCAAGGATCTCGATCCCGCCGCCATCGAGCGAACCCTCGCCGACTGCCTGCTCAGCGAGGCCCTGCCCCATCCATCCCCCGCCGCCTGATCGCCATGGCCCATGCCGTGATCTCCTGCCTGCACGCCAACCACGCCGCCCTGGAGGCCGTGCTCGCCGACATCGACCAACAGGGCATCGACACCATCACCTGCCTGGGCGATCTGGTGGGCTACGGCCCCCAGCCCAATGAGGTGGTGGAGCTAATCCGTCAGCGCGCCATTCCCACCTGCCAGGGCTGCTGGGATGAGGACATCATCGAAGGCCTCAACGCCTGCGACTGCAGCTACCCCTCCCAGCTGGCGGAAAGGCGAGGCCATCTGGCCCATCAGTGGACGGCCGATCAGCTGAGCGAGGAGAACAAGGATTTTCTTGCCAACCTGCCGATGTCGCTGCGGCGCGATCGGCTGCTGTTCGTCCATGGCAGTCCCAACAGTCAGCACGAATACCTGCTGCCCAACATGGATGCCTTCGCGGCCCTGGAGCGGGTGGAGACCGCCGGCGCCGAGACCCTGTTCTGCGGCCACACCCATCGGCCCTATGTGCGGGAGCTGCGGGAGGGATCGATCCGGGTGCGCGTGCAGGACGGTGCAGCCAACGGCGACCCATCCGAAGAAAGACAAATCAATTTGCCGATGCGCCGCATCATCAACGCCGGCTCGGTGGGTGAGCCGCGCCATGGCAACACCAACGCCACCTATGTGATTCACGACGAAGCCGCGGACAGCGTGGAGATCCGGGAGGTGGCCTACGACGTGGAGCGCACCTGCCGGACCATCGTTGAGGTGGGGTTGCCACCGGTGTTCGCCTGGCGCCTGCGCCATGGCTTCGAGTACGCCGAGCGGGCCGATGACGCCAGCCACGTGTGTGAGCGCTGATGGCACGCTGGGCCCTGATCAGTGGACTGCGCGGAGATTTGGAGGCCTATGAGGCCATCCAGACCGATCTGCGCCACACCCGGCGGGTGGACACCCTGTTTGTGCTGGGGGATGTGATCGGCCCTGAGCGGGAGTGCAATGCCCTTCTGAACCGGTTGCAGCAGCCGCGCCGCGGCGAGCTGGAGCCCCAGTGCCTCTACGGCTGGTGGGAGGACCAGCTGCTGGCCGAGCGTGGATACCGGGGCGGGCGGCGAGCCGATGCCCTGCGCCTCAGCCAGGGGGAGCCGGCCGTGGATGCCCTGCTCCAGGCGGTGGATCCCGGCCACATGGGCTGGCTGGCGGCGCTGCAGTTCGGCTTCATCGAGCTCGACTGC
>JBIPLV010000370.1:0-7938 GCA_044369475.1 Cyanobium sp.
GTGGTGAATCAGCGAGGCGGTGCCGGCGCCACCGGGGAAGGCCACCACCTGCAGCGCGGCGCCGGCAGGGGCGGCGGCGAGCAGGGCGATGGCGTGGTGGAGCATCTGGCGGTTGCGGATCGGACCAGCGGCGCGGCCGTGCTGCTGCCACAGGGCAGGGCAGGCGATCACGGGCCAACCGAGCTGATCGGCAGCGGCGGCGATGGACTGATCCGCACCGCGCGCGGCCCCATGGAGGAGAGCACGCACGCTGCGGCAAGCGCTGATCTGCAGCAGGTGAACGGCGATGCGTGCAAAGGGCCAGGCGAGCTGGCGGCCACCACCAGCCACGATCACCACTTGATGAGCCGCGGCGACCGCACAGGGTGAACGAATGGCGACGAGATCGACGCGATCTGAGCCGCCCAATGCGGCGGCTACTGGATGGGAATCCATGGGGCTTCGATGAGCAGAAAGACGGAGCGATCACACGGGCTTCGCATTAGGCGAGACCCTACCTTGATCACCTGTTTATTGTATCAGTACGGGCGTACTATGAGCCTGGCGAGACGGCGGCGCCGGGCAGCACTTCTTGATTCTTTACGACTTCAGAAGGGCCGGTTACCGCACGATTCAGGCGGGGCATTCCTGCAGACTCGCGCTTGCACCAAAGGTCTAACAACGCAGGCCAAGCCTGAGCTCTCTGAGCGCTTCCATGGGCCTACAGGCGCCGGGCCACCGCAGCCGCGGGCGAACACCATGCCTGCAGAACCAACACCACCATTCCCGGCGGCGGCAAGGACAGAACGATCACGCGAGCGCCAGGGGCGGTGACCGCGCAGCGGCTTCGCCGACTCGCGCAGCCCTGGCGCCGTGTGACACCCTGAATCCCCTGCCGCCGGGTGGCCTTAAGTAGCTTGCGGCAACCCCATCAACCCTGCTGAATCGGCAGCAATTGAATCACTTCAAATAGCCCATGACAAACGCGGACATCACGGCTTTAAATGTACCCAGCCGCGACAACAGCGACGGGAGCATCACCGTGAATGCACAACTGGCTAATTCGTCTACAGATTGATCTTAGGTCGAGCTCCGCAGAGCGGTCCAGCGCTCAAGATCAGAAGCGGGCAGACTTCTTGAAATAGAGATTAGCCCTCGCCCCGTCTTCTGCATCTTGATGTTAGATTGCTGGCTATTTGCAATCAGATCGGGCCAACACGTTTCTTGAGTTTCAAAATTCCCAGGCATCTCCGCTAAGCCTACGCTGCTAATGGCTCATGGGTATAGATCTCGTAAATCCAATGCGTCACTCTTCTGCGATTGCGAAGGGGTCCTCAGGACTCAGAATGAGCGGATTGCAGCCTTTTACGAGATCCGAATACCAGTCCAATTTGACATATATATTGTTGATTGTCTTGATCTGCCGCCGATATTCAGCCGCATGTCTTCTGCAGTAATATGCCAGGAACAGCAGTAGCCCTATCGTCAAGACGGATAAGACCATCAAGAAAAAGCCTTTGAGGGAGGTGATTAGCCTTACTATAACTAGTATGTCCAGGGACAAGGATGGGGTTGCGCCATCTGGGACGGGCAAGAAATGCAGGGGGTATATTACGGTCAATATTGTTACGGGTGATAGAGCAAGAACCGATTTGGATAAGCTGTTCATATCCGACATGTTTCGAGATAACGCTCTCGCAATGCTCTTGTGTCGCCGGACAACTGACTGGACCCTAAGACTGATATTGTCGAACTCATCTTCGATAGACCTCACTCGCTCCCAGAGCCCGGGAATGGCCATCTTGAATCCGCGACCTGACATGTTCATGTGCGATAAGCCTGCGTTTCCTGACAGCATGCCACTAGCAGCTCTAGGAGGTCGAACAGCAGCGTTGATCTTTGCTTCGAGTTGCCGAAGGAAATTTCCGGGATAGTATATTCTTGGCGCGATTCTACTGATAAACTCAGTCTTTTGTTCTGTTGTAGCGCTTTTGAGGCTCTTTAGATCGGTCTCTACTTCTGTAAAATCTAAATCCTCAAAGATCTGCTTGTCATGCCATTCAAAGTTGATGGAGTCTAGGCGCGACTTCAAGTCTAGAGACTCGTCGACAAGGCAATTCAAATCGTAGAGGAGACGGTCGTAATCGCTTCCCTCGTTTATGATTCGTGACACCAGAAAAGCAAGAATTACCCCTATCATCGAGGCTGACGCCTGTGAAGTTGTTGAGAAGAAACTATTCCAGTCCACTAGTCAAGGGTTCTGCATGGGTCAATCTAACGCTGCCATCACCTGGCCGCAGAGAGTAACGGGGACAAGCAGGCACCTGAGGTGGCGACCCAGGCGCATGGTGATGTTATGCGTCTAGATGCATTGTAGCTAGTACTCCTGAGTTACCGATACCTTTTCAAGATCATCCAGCTTGTACATCTCATCATCAATTACAACGACTTTCTCCATCGGCCCCCACATTTCAGCCGTGGAGGAATCAAACGAATCGACTTCCCAGCGAGATCCGTCATCCAAAATTATAAGCCGCCCGTCGTATTTAACTTCTTCAATATCAGCCACGACATGCTGGCCAAGCTGGTACATTCTCATCCCCCAACTGAGCAGCGCTTCTTGCTGCTCAGCCGTAAGTGAGACGGAGCCTGTTGCCGTGAGTTCCTCTGGACTCATCAGTTGTTCAAGGGTCATAGCCATGGATTCCTCTGAGGGTTTTCATAGGGCACAACAACTTATATCCTACCCTTCATTGCTGAGTTGCCCGATAGTGCCCCAATGGTGCGCATAACGCTCCAGATCAGAAGCGGGCAGGGGCTGATCGGACTAACTCGCGGATTCGGCTCCCACCTGCTGGATCTGGATGTTGGGCATCACCGCTCGATAAGAAAAGTGTCCAGAACTCTCGTGAAGATCACGCGGTCTTCACCCACCCCGTCATAGTTCAAAACGACGGGCACATCGTCGACCATGCAATCGGAGTCGATCATTGAGAAGCCCATGCGGCGATGAAAGGCAATCGAGAGTCGATTGACTGGAGCGGTCACGCAAATAGCAGTGCGACAACCAAGCGAGGCGACTGTTGAAAAGAAAGACTTATAGAGGAGTCGTCCTAACCCCTCTCCACGGCGTGTGGGATGCACACCAAGGAAGTGAATATAGGCTTGGTCGGGAAAGGTCTGCGAAATGAACCCGATGAGGAAACCTACGATCTGACCATCATCCACGACGGTGAAGCTAGTGGAGCTGAAGTGGACGAAGAAGAGTTTGGGGAGCATTGCGGCCATCGACCGTCCACCCCACCATTCATCGACGACCGAGATGATCGGCTGGTAGTCCTCTTGCTCGACATGCCTGATGACAACCTCGGTCATGACCTCCTCTTCACCTGACAATATGCCCAACGCTCAGGTTCAGCCGCGTTGAGGAGCACAGCGGAACAACGTCGGCTGCAACCTGTTGTTAGACACTTCTTGTCGATCATGATGTGATCACCATTTCAGCTTCGACCGCATCTGCATCGCCTCCCGCATCTGCACCCTCTTCTGACACATCTCCAGTGTAGGCAGCCTTTCCGATCGCTTGTTCGATTAGCCCAAGCAGTTGCCTCTGCCGGTCCTCCATGAAGATATTGAAGTCGTCGCCTCGCAGGATAGTCGGGTCGATCAGGTGTGTGCGAAGGTAATCGTCCAATCTTGTCCTTTCAATGGCCGGGGTCTGCTCGTCGCCGTTCTCCAACTTGGCCAGGTATTCGGAGGGTGCCACACCGCCGATGATGCGATTGGTGCGGAACGACAGAGGCGTCTTGTTGATGATGGAGTCGTATATCGCTGGCTGGATGCCCTGCTTCTTGCACCAGTCCTGCGGAAAAATGTGGTGGATATCGACGTTCTCTCCGAAAAACACCGTATGGTCGAACTTCTGGCCGGATCGAAAATCCTGCGCGCCTTCTTTCATCAGCAGAGCGTTCACGCCTTTGTAGGCGGCAGACAGACGCATACGCATGGTCTTCAGGCGGTCCGCGCGGAAGATCACTTCACTCACCGTTGATGGTTCCGGCCCGCCCTGTAACCAACGAGGCACCTCCATGAAATCGCGGGCGATGCGAGATTCAACCGCCGAGCCGTACAGTTCGCCAAACACGCCATTCCAATACCATTGCACCAGCTTTGCGCGGTTCGCCTCGTGCTCCCATGCCTCGCCGATGTCCGCAATGATCGCCGCCAGCGGCACGATTTGCGACTGATAAGGTAGGTCGAATATGCGGTAGATGTGCTGCATGTGCAGGAACTTCGCCGCCTGCCTGAAGCCATGCTCCACCTGCTTTTCGTACTGCTTGTAGGCCGACAGCGGCAGGTTTAACAGTGCCTGGCGGTTACCGATCACGGCAGGAAGTTCCTTGCCTGCCTTGCCGGCGCGTTCCGCCTCCCGTCGGCGCTCACGCGTGAAGAACAGCGAGATCGCCTGCAGGAAGTCCGTATTGCTCACGTCGGCGATAACCCCTGCCTCGGAATCGGCCGGGCGCATCGTGTCCACGAAACGTCCGTGCCGCCCCTTGTGCTCGTCATCGCCATACCAGTCCTTGCGCAGCTCGTGACCCTCTGCTGCATACATCGCCGTAACCAGTTCGAAGGCATCCAGCGCCTTGCCGCCCGTATTTACCTTCTCGAACACCACGCAAACGGCCTCCTTGGACGTAGCACGGTCCAGTGATATTACCGGAACGCGGTAGGACTTGAAGTTCTCCAGAACCTGGCGCTTGAAGGCGCGGAAGCTGTCGCGCATCTCCTCATGCTCATCGCCACGCCAATGCTGGTCGAAGCCGTCCTGCCAGCGATCCCAGTCGAACACCTGAGTCAGCGGATACATCAGCGCCGTGTATTCGTTGGCGGGCGCGGACAGGTCCAGTGTCACCTCGCGGCCGAAGTCGGTGCGTATGATCCGGTCCTCAGGCACGCCAACGATGGCCTCCTCCCGGTCAACCGTCGGGTCCAGCGCCTTGCGGATGTCGATGTAGAACCAACGCTTTACCTTCTTGTTCTTCGGCGTGACCGTTTCGACCACCTTGTTGCGCAGCGTCACCTGATACAGCGAGGTCATGCGCTGCTGACCGTCCAGAAGCAAGGATTGCGGTGTCGTGTTCTTCGCTTCGGCCGGAGCACCCTCCACTGGCCGCGGCTTGAAGTTCACTTCGCCGCCTGTGTCCAGCGCCATCAGCGCACCGACTGGGAAAGAGCGTGAGATCGACGCGATTAAGCCTTTTATGCGATCCTCGTCCCATACCCAGCTACGTTGAAAATCGGGAAGTTGCAGCTTTCCTTGGTGGCAGTCTTCCAGCAGTTCGACCAGGTCGATGGGGTTGGTTTTGAAGGCAGAGCTAGCCATGGATAGCTATTCCGTGTAAGTAATGTTCAACAACCGAGCTCAGCAGAGGCGGAGCAGCGGTGAGCTGTGGTCAACGAAAACGAATCATTCCCCGCCGTCTGGTGCAGCCGCTGGTTCGGCGTCTAGGCCACCCTCGCCGGCGGGCGGCATGGGAAGCTCACTGTCGTACCCCGCCGTGGTCGGCATCCAGCGGACTGAAAGCTCGCTGTACCCTTCGGGATACGCGAGTGGGAAAGCCCCACGCTCGGCTACTCCTAGCATTTGGACGTACCAACCTGCATAAGGCCAGTCCGCACCCTTGCCAAGCCTGACGATGTTGGGGAACCGCTTGACGAATTTGGCTGCAAGCTGCCGGGCAGTGTCCTGCCTGGCGTCCTCCCAGCCGAAGTAGTTGTTGTCCTGGCCGGTCGTGTAGTGAGCTACATCGCTATCGTATTCGCACATCAACGCTCCGTGCAAGCGCTGGATATTGCCGGCGTGAGTAATGGAGCAACGCCAGTGCATTCCTGACGCTGATATGTCGGGGGCGATTCGCACGCGTTGGTAGCCAAGCTTGTGCAACTCGTGAACCATCAGCAGTACCCGCTGGGCACGCCGCACCGAGCCGTCAGAATCACGCTCCAAGTCCGCTAAGCCTCTCTGGTGCTGAACGCTAATTGGGCGGACCCCCAGTTGCTCCTGATTTCGAGCACTCGCGCAACCTATTGCACCACCGACCAAGGCCGTCGGCCGATCGGAAGCCTTCTGCAGGCACTGCCTCTAGCGCTCAATCCCAGCCTGAGTTGATTGCTGATCTGGACCAAGCATCAACCCCTTGCAGGCCTGCCAGGCCCGAGCCGGAAGCCCCTCCCCGGAAGCCTTAGATCAGCAGGGCTGCCATATCACCAGCGGATCACAATCTCACCCAATCACATCGTCCCCGTCAGAACGTCAGTGGCTGAGCAGGAAGCTGGCCAACCACAGGCGCCTGCTGAGCAACCGGTTCGAGCACATCCAGCAACGCCTGCAGTTCAGCCTGCGGATCCCGTTGCAGCACGGTGATCACCTCGGGCGCTGGTGCTGCCGCCTGAGCGAGGAGCGCGCCAACAGCGCCGGGTAGTTGCGCCGCCAGCTGGAGTGCCATGGGGGCAAGGGAGCCATCGACGGACACCACTGCCAGGCTGCTGAGCCACTCCAACGCCACACGGCAGGTGGGGGCCTCCAGCGCCAGGCAGCTGAGCAGCTCACGACACTGCGTCGCATGAATGAACAGGCGCAGAACGCGGCGCTCTGCCCGCTGTCGGGCCGTCGACACCTCCATCCCAGTGTTGAGGACTGCCATCTGAGGCTGCGGATTGCTCCCAGCGCCCGACATGGCGTCAAGGGCCTGCGCCAGCCGCTGCTCTGCCCGCTGCCGCAGCACGCCTTCGGTGAGCGACTGCACCAGGGCCCGCCCATCGCGCTCCACCACCTGCAGCACCTCAAGAGAAGACCCACCGCCTGTAGAGGCGAGCGGCGCCAGGAGTCGATCCAGCCGCCACTCCAGCCAGTGCTGCGCAGACGCCAGCAGTCCCTCCAACGCCCCCGCCCCCTGCTGACGCAGCAGCCCATCGGCGTCCTGCCCCTCAGGCAACGGCACCACCGACGCGCTGAGCTGGCCGCTCATCAACTCCGGCTGGAGCTGCAGCAGCAACCGCTCCGTTGCCGCGCGCCCGGCGGCGTCGCCATCAAGAGCCACCAGGAGGTGCTTCATGCCATGGCGCTGCAGGAGCTGCAGCTGCAGCGCTGAGACACTCGTGCCCAGACAGGCCACCGCCTGCGTAAAACCGGCCTGGTGCAGCTGGATCACATCCAGCGGGCCCTCCACCAGCAGCGCCGTGCCCTCACGGCGGATCGTGGTGGCCGCCTGATCCAGGCCGAACACCAGCCCATTGCGCTGGAACAGCAGATCGCCAGAGCTGTTGCGGTACTTCGGCTGCTGATCACCCATGGCCCGGCCGCAGAAACCCACCGCCTGCCCCGCCGGGTCGTTGAGCGGCATCACCAGGCGATCACCGGCTACACCCAGCTGCCAGGTGCGAGCGGTCTCGGCGCTGAGGCCCCGGGCCTGGAGATAACGCGCTGCCTCCCCTCCCTGCTCCAGCTGCTGCAGCAGGGCCTGATGGAACTGGCGGCGCTGCTCCGCTCGCCTGGCCTGCAGCTGGCGCCGTTCCTGCCACTCCTGTTCAAAGCGGCGCTGCGCCTCCGGATCAGCCGCATCGATGCCCACACCGCTCTGGCGCGCCAGCTCGAGTACGGCCTCCTGAAACGACAGACCCTGCCGCTCCTGCAGCCAGCCGATCGCATCGGTGCCCTTGCCGCAGACAAAGCAGTGCACGCGGTTGCGCTGCGGGCTCACCGTCAGCGAGGGGCGGCGGTCGTCATGCCAGGGGCAGCGCGTCACGAACTCCCGCCCCGCCTTGCGCAATTCGGCAGGGTTGAACAGATCCGCAATCCGCACCCGCTCACGCACCTGCTCCAGCAGCGCCGGGGTCAACAGCCCGCTCGGATGCCCACTGGCTGCACGCCCGCCCGCTCCGGCAACCGCCCGATGA
>JBIPLV010000003.1:0-76264 GCA_044369475.1 Cyanobium sp.
CACAAAGTTTGGAATTCCTCTCCAAGAGCCTGGTTTCAAACCCAGTCGTGCCATTCGATGCGATGCCATTCGCCATCTAAAAACGCCGTCTACCTATCGGAGGCTAGATTCGTATTTTAGGCCAGAAGTTTTGCTGCCAGAGCAAAAAAACTCTGAATTCTGGAAACGCGACTATTTCACAGGAGACTGGGAAAAAGTCCGGACAAAGTTATACAAGGCAGGCATTGATGTTTATGGATGCTGGGGTTTTGATCACCTCAGCGTTGCAAAAAGCAACCTCTCAAATGATCCAACTGTCAAGACGCCGGCGCCAAACTTTAAGGATCAACAGAATTACGTACAGCTGTACGGGCTAGACTTTTATTCTGAGCTTGTTAATAAGAACTGGAAAGGAGCTCAGCTTCACTTTTCGTTTGCTTGGCCTGAAAGTCGACCGATCTGGCTGTTTGGGAATTCATTAACGCCGGGTGCAGCCCAGTCGGTTCACGGAAACTTCTATTACGACACAGGCTCTGCCAGAACCAATGACGGAACTGGCAATTCGGCTGCAGACTATCAGGGCTTCCGTGTCTTTGAGATGTGGCTACAGCAAAGATACGGAAAGAAAATGCAAAACTTTGTGCGCATTGGTAACATCTACCCTTGGATCAACTTTAACCGCACAATTCTAGCAGCAATGTTTAACTTCTGGACATTTGATGAGCCAGGAAGTTTTGGCACTACTCCGGACACAGGCCGAGGCCCCATCTATCCAACAGCTCCACTGGGTATACAGTGGTATCAAATTATCAATGACAATCTGGAGTTGCAGGCTCAAGTTGGTGCAGGCTATTACGACCCAACAGGAGGCCTGGGCAACCGTCGAGGGCTGACTTGGTATCTAGACAAAGAGAATGGGCTTGAAGGAATCGTGCAACTTACTTACAAAGGGGGAACTTACAGTGACAACAAGAATGATTTCGGTCTCCCATGGTTGGTCCATTTAGGCTGGCAGTTCCATACAGGAGTTCTGTATAGCAACTACTTGGACATCAATGGAAATCCTTTCCAAGACACCGGCTTGGCAAGGAAGGAGCTGAATTTCAATTCTGGCTTGTATTTAACAATAGAGGCAATGCTCTACAGAGAAAAAAATAGCTATAATCAGGGCCTAACGGGGTTTTTCAAGACAACTCAGTATTTTCAGAATTACTTTAATGACCTGCGCAATACATACGTAGCAGGCCTAGGATACGAGGGCCTAATACCAGGGCGGAACAATGATGTGCTAATGGCCGGCATCGGAGTTGCCAACTTGACTGATGGTGCACGTCTTTGGAATATAAATTCGCCCTCTTGCGCCCAAAAAGCTGGCGGGGGATGCGAAAATACAGGCACTCAGTATATTGTTGAGATAGGTTATTCAGCAAAGCTTACGCCCTGGCTATTCATTCAGCCAAGCGTCCAGTACCTCCTTCAGCCGTATGGGCGAACAGACCTTGGCAATATAATTAGCGCAACCTTGTCGCTCGGAATAGCATTCTGATGCTGCACAATATCTCAATCTGGTGGAGCATCCGAGGAAGATAGCGACACGCACCGCTTCGGTCTTTATCAAGAAGAGTCAGGGGCCGGAACTGTCGAATAAAAGGCACCCAACTCAGAAGGGGATCGGCATCTCCACTGCCGCCGGCTCGGGGGCACAGGAGGCCACCCGCTGATTCACCACTTCCCCGATCACCACGATCGAGGGGGAGGCCAACTCCGCGCGGCACACCTCAGCCGCCAGCTGGGCCAACTCCGCAATCACCCAGCGCTGACCGCGCACCGTGCCCTGCTGCACCGCAGCGGCAGGCGTCGACGGATCGAGGCCCCCAGCGATCAGCTCCTCGCAGATGTGGGGCAGGTTGTGCAGGCCCATGTAGATCACGAGGCCGTCACTGCTGCGGGCCAGGCCCCGCCAATCGACCCCGGGCCGAGCTTTGTCAATCTCCTCATGGCCGGTCACAAACGTGACGGAGCTGCCGGCCCGCCGGTGCGTCACCGGAATTCCTAGATAGGCCGGGGCCGCAATACCCGCGGTGACCCCCGGCACCACCTCCACCGGAACCCCCTGACGCTCCAGGTGGGCGGCCTCCTCACCGCCGCGGCCAAACAAAAACGGATCGCCGCCCTTGAGCCGCACCACGCAGCGGCAGCGGCCGGCCAACGCCACCAGCACTGCATTGGTGGAGGGCTGGGGCACCGAGTGGTGGCCGCGGCGCTTGCCCACGAAATGCTTCTCAGCGGTGTCCGGCACCAGGGCCAGCACCTCGCGGGGCACGAGCGAGTCGTATACCAGCGCGTCGCACTGCTGCAGCAGACGCTGGGCCTTCACGGTGAGCAGATCGGGATCCCCCGGGCCCGCGCCCACCAGATACACCGTGCCCGGTGCGCTCATGGCAGGGCCTCCAGCTCAGCCAGCAGCAGCTGACGAAAGCGAGAACGCTGCAACAGCGGTGGACCCACCAAGGACGCCAGGCTGTCGGTGAGCCGGTTGGCGGCCAGGGCCAGGGGCAGGGCCGGGGCGCTGAGGGTCAGCTGCAAGTCCGCAAGATCTTCGGAACTGTATGGAGTGGCGCGCAGATTGGCACCGCTGACCTCGGCCAGATGGTCCAGAAAGCGCCTGGCCAGGGCTCCCTCCAGAGGGTGGTGCAGCAGCTCTGGTCGGGGGCTCCCGACCAGAGCCGCAGTCCGCAACTGAGCCGCTTCAGCAGCCAGAGCCTGCTGCCAAAGCGGCCAGGCGCCCACAAACGGCAACCGACGGATAGCCCCCACGCCGGGCAAGGCGCGCCAGTGCTTCGCGATTGCAGGAATGTCCTGTCGCACGTGGCCACCGGGCAACAGCATCAGCGGCACCAGGGTGAGGGTCTGGTCTCCAGCCCCCGGTGCCAGGGCCAGCGGCTGCGGCAACGCATCTGGACAAGCCGCCGTCAAGGCCTGCAGCAGCACTGGAGTGCCGCGCCGATGAGCCAGCTCGGACGCCAGAATCTCCAACTCGGTAGGGATGACCCCACCGGAGCGGCCATGCACCACCAGCAGCAGAGGTGTTGCCATCACAGGCGGTGTTGCCAGGGTGAGCGCAGCAGCGACTCCATCCATCGTGCTCCCTAACCCCATAGCAGTGCGGCGGCGGGAACGGCAGCTGCAACTCGGAGCCGATGCTCTGCGCTTTCGCGAGCTGTTGGCCAAAGTTGGTAGCGGCGAACGCACGAGCACGGGCCTGAACCGCGCCGAAGCCGATGAAATCCTGACCCGGCTGTTGCAGGGCCTGGCCAACCCAGCCCAGGCGGGAGCCTTTCTGATCGCCCACCGGCTGCGCCGTCCCCAGGCCTGCGAACTGGCCGGGATGGCCGATGCCTACCAGCGGCTGGGGCCGACGCTGCCGCCCAACCTGCGCACCACCGTCAGCTTTGGGGTGCCCTTCGACGGCCGCAGTCGAACGGCGCCCCTGCTGCCACTAACGGCCCTGGTGCTCAACGCTGCTGGACTCGCCGTGGTGCTGCACGGTGCCGAGCCGATGCCGGTCAAATACGGCGTCACCCAGGCCGAGCTGCTGGAAGCCATGGGATTGCCACTGGCCCAGCTCGACTGGAGGGCCATGGGCCGGCTGTTTGCAGAGCAGGGCCTGGCGCTGATGCACCAGCCCAGCCACTTCCCCCTAGCCGAGGGACTGATCGGGCTGCGCGAGCAGATCGGGAAACGACCACCCATCGCCACGCTGGAGCTGCTTTGGAGTTGCTGCAGCGGCAACCATCTGCAGATGAGCGGCTTCGTGCATTCCCCAACCGAACTGCTCATGGCGGAGACCTGGGCACTGCTGGGTCAGAACAACGGCCTGACGATCAAGGGCCTTGAAGGCGGCGTCGACCTGCCCACCAGCCGGGTGAGCATCGCCGCCCATTGGCATCAACCCAATACAAACGGTGCGTTTGATCCCAAACCCGAGCGCCTGATCCTCCATGCCAGAGATCACGGCCTACGCGCCGACGAACCGGAGCTCACCACACTGGATGCCTGGAGCGCCATGGCCCGCGATGCCCTCGACGGCACTGGGCCCTTGGTCAAACCCCTCATCTGGAATGCAGGTTTTGTGCTTTGGCGTTGTGCACAGCACCCCAACCTCGAGGCCGCCCTGGAGACCGCTGAACGGCTGCTATGCAGCGGCATCGTGAGGGAACGCCGTCAGGAGCTGGCAGCAAACCTGGCTGGTGAATCCACGCGCCATCCGCAAGCCGAGGAAGGCTAAGGACCCAGCCCTCACGAGCCCCATCACCAAACACAGGCCAACGGGAGCCGCTGAGTCGCTCGACATCAGCGGCACCGGCCACCACAAGGTCGACTCCCACCCCCAGCCGGGCGGACCCCACGCGCTGTCGCTCTCACCATCAACCTGCCCTGGGCAACCCTCTGGCCCGCAGTCCAGGCCGCAGAAGCAATCGGGTAGCAGAGGGGAATCAGCTCCCAAGTGCACGAGGACGCCTGGATCGCCGCCTGTCGAAAAGGGCCATCTGGCCACTGAAATCAATCCGGGCGAAGGCGTCGATGAGGTGAGTGAGCTGATCGGCCGGCACATGGGCGATCTGCACGTCGCAATGCTGCGTCACGGGCCGGCCGCACCGCGGGAGCGGGCTGCACCCGTAACTTGAGAAGCACCTGCCTGGCCCCGGCCGGCAAGCTCTAGGCCGCCTCTGGCAATCCCGCCCAAGCGCAGCAATCTCTGCGATGGGCAACCAGAAACTGAGCGGGATGTTCGGCCCCAACCCCTGCCCCCAGATCAAGTCGCCCTGAGCGCCCCTTCACACCCTGCCACCCCACAGCCCCAGGCCCCAGCGTTGTCGCTCTCCCGTCCCTCCACCTTCTTCTGCGCCTTTCTGACGCTGCTCAACGACCGGCTGGGGGAGTCGATCGTGTTCCCACTGCTGCCGTTTCTGCTGGCGGGCTTCACCAACGACGGCCGCGTGCTGGGCCTGCTGGCGGGTAGCTACGCCATCGCCCAGTTCGCCTTCACGCCCCTGATCGGCGCCCTTAGCGACCGCTTTGGCCGCAAGCCGGTGATCAGCGTCTGCGTGGCGGGTTCGGTGCTGGGCTTGGCCCTGTTCGCCCTCACCATCAGCCTGCCCTGGGCCACCCTCTGGCCCGCGGCCCAGGCTGCCGGGTTGCCCCTGGCGCTGCTGTTCGGCGCGCGGCTGATCGACGGGGTGAGCGGCGGCACCGCCGCCACCGCCAGCGCCGTGCTGGCCGACATCTCGCCGCCGGAAAAACGGGCCAAGGCCTTCGGCCTGATCGGCGTGGCCTTCGGCCTGGGCTTCATTCTCGGTCCAGCTCTCGGTGGCCTGCTCGGTCGCCTGAACGTCACCCTGCCGCTGCTGGTGGCGGTGGCGATCGCCGTGCTCAACCTGGTGCTGGTGCTCACCGTGCTGCCGGAAACCCACCCGGTGAGCGCCCGCCGCGCCATGCCTCGCAAACGGGATCTCAACCCCTTCACCGCCCTGCAGCGGGTGTTCACCAACCCCCAGGTGAGGCGCCTGTGCGTGGCCTTCTTCCTGTTCTTTCTGGCCTTCAACGGCTTCACCGCCGTGCTGGTGCTGTATTTCAAGCAGGCCTTCAACTGGGGGCCCGGCCTGGCGGCCGCCGCCTTCCTGGTGGTGGGCGTGGTGGCCACGGTGGTGCAGGGAGGCCTGATAGGACCGCTGGTGAAGCGGTTCGGCGAATGGCGGCTCACATTGGCCGGCCTCGGCTTTGTCATCGCCGGCTGCCTGCTGATCCCCCTAGCCACCAGGGCCAATGCCCAGCCGGTGGTGTTCAGCGCCGTGGCGATCCTGGCCCTGGGCACAGGCCTGGTCACCCCCTGCCTGCGCAGCTTGGTGTCGCGCCGGCTGGATAGCGAGGGCCAGGGGGCCGCCCTGGGCAGCCTGCAGGGACTGCAGAGCCTGGGCAGCTTCCTGGGCCCACCGCTGGCGGGGTTGGCCTACGAAACCACCGGGCGTCAAAGCCCCTTCTGGCTGGGCATCATCCTGCTGGTGGGCGTGGCCCTGCTGGTGGCCGGCGGCCTACCAGGACGGCCCGCAGTGACGATGGCAGCTGGAACACACAGCTCAGACGGTTGAAATTGCTACGTTGCCACTCACGATGGGCGGGTTGGCATGGCTGTTAACGACGTAGATCAATCCAAGGCTGACGCGCAGGTCGCCCCCGAGCTCTACATCAACCGCGAGCTCAGCTGGCTGGAGTTCAACTACCGGGTGCTGGCCCAAGCCCTCGACGAGCACACCCCGCTGCTGGAGCAGGCGAAATTCAGCGCCATCTTCAGCAACAACCTTGATGAATTCTTCATGGTGCGGGTGGCTTCGCTGAAGTCGCAGATTGAAGCGGGCGTCAGCACCCTCAGCGACGACGGACTCACCGCCCAACAACAGCTCCAGGCCATCCGCACCAAGCTGCGACCGCTGCTGGAGATGCAGCAGCAGCACTACCGCCACTCACTCAAGAACCACCTCTCCGACTACGGCGTCCACTTGATCGACTACGCCAACCTCAACGGCGATCAACGCGACTGGCTGGATAGCTACTTCCAGAACGCCATCTTTCCAGTCCTGACCCCCCTGGCGGTGGATCCCTCCCACCCCTTCCCGTTCATCAGCAACCTGAGCCTCAACGTGGCCGCCCTGGTGCGCGACCCCGACTCCGGCCAACAGGAATTCGCCCGGGTCAAGGTGCCGCAGAAAAACCTGCCCCGCTTCGTCCAGATCCCCCCCCACCTGAGCGGCAAACAGCCTGAGCCCGTCTACACGGCCGTGCCGCTCGAACAGGTGGTGGCCTTCAACCTGGGCCTGCTGTTTCCGGGCATGCACGTGGAGGGGCACTACTTCTTCCGCGTCACCCGTGATGCCGACCTGGAGCTGCGCGACCTGGAGGCCGACGACCTGATGGAGGCCCTGGAGGAGGGCCTGCGCAAACGCCGCCGCGGCGGCGAGGTGGTGCGCCTGGAGGTGGCCGATGAGATGCCCGAAGCCGTGGTGCATCTGCTGATGGAGGGCACCGCCGTGGAAGCCGAGGACGTGTACCGGATCAATGGCCCCCTCGGCCTCGACGACCTGATGAGCCTGCTGGCCATTCGTTTGCCCCAGCTCAAGGACAAACCGCACAAGGGCCGCACCACGCCAGCCCTGGCGCGCACCCAGAAGGGCCAGCTCGAAGACGGCTCGATCAAAGCCGAAGAGTTTGAAAGCATCTTTTCAGTGATCCGCCGCGGCGATGTGCTGCTGCATCACCCCTACGACCTCTTTTCCACCTCCGTGGAGGAGTTCCTCAACCAGGCCGCCGACGACCCCTCGGTGTTGGCCATCAAGATGACCCTCTACCGCACCTCCAAGGATTCGCCGGTGGTGGCAGCACTGATCCGGGCCGCTGAAAACGGCAAGCAGGTGATGGCCTTGGTGGAACTGAAGGCCCGCTTCGACGAAGACAACAACATCCAGTGGGCCAAGCAGCTGGAAGCCTCAGGCGTGCATGTGGTGTACGGGGTGCTGGGCCTGAAAACCCACACCAAGATCCTGCTGGTGGTGCGCAAGGAAAAGGAGCGTCTCAACAGCTACGTGCACATCGGGACCGGCAACTACAACTCCAAAACCTCCAGCCTCTACACCGACATCGGTCTGCTCACGGCCCGTCCGGAATTCGGAGCTGATCTGGTGGAGCTGTTCAACTACCTCACCGGTTTCTCCAAGCAGCAGAGCTTCCGCCGGCTGCTGGTGGCGCCGGTCACCCTGCGCAACCGCATGGAGGGCCTAATCCACCGCGAGATCGAGCATGCCCAGGCCGGCCGCGGCGGCCACATCCGGGCCAAGATGAACGCCCTAGTGGACCCTGCAATTATCGCCCTGCTCTACGAAGCCTCCCAAGCCGGGGTGACGATTGAGCTGGTGGTGCGGGGCATGTGCAGCCTGCGGCCCAAACTGGAGGGGATCAGCGACAACATCAACGTGGTGAGTGTCATCGGTCGCTTCCTCGAACACTCGCGCCTGTTCTGGTTTGCCAATGGCAGCGAGCCTGAATTGTTCATCGGCAGCGCCGACTGGATGTCACGCAATCTGGACCGACGGGTCGAAGCGGTCGCCCCCATCGAAGATCCCAGGCTGCGCCATCAACTGGAGCAGGTGCTGGATCTCTACCTCCAGGACACAGGTGCCTGGCATATGGACAGCGAAGGGCATTTCAGTCAGCGTCAGCACGACGGTGAACCACGCCTGACGCAACAGCAGATGGTGCGTCGCTGGCGAGGCGGCTTGGCACCCACCAACTGACGCTGCTAAAGCACAGGCATCTGTGTAAATCGGCATCCATCCATACAGGAAATCTTCCAAAACAAAAGGTTGCAGCGTGCGCTGCAGTGCTACATTCCGGCCAAATCCAATACGGAGGCTTGGGTGTGGGGACGCCTTTGCAATCCGCTTCAGCCGTTGTTGACAACAACGGTTCGGGGCTTTCAGCATCGAAACTGGCAAAGGTACGCACAAGCGGTCCCCGGGCCGGCGGTCGTCTCAGCGCGGATTCGATCGGCTGGTATCTGAGCACCATCGGTCGCGTGCCCCTGCTCACAGCCGCCGAAGAAATCGAGCTGGCCCACCATGTGCAGGCTGGTAAACGCCTTCAGGACTTCGCCCCTGAAGAGCTCACCCCCAAGCACAAGCGCCAGCTGCGCATGGCCCAGCGAGCCCGCGACCGGATGATGGCGGCCAACCTGCGCCTGGTGGTGAGCGTGGCCAAGAAGTATCAAAACCAGGGGTTGGAACTGCTGGATTTGGTACAGGAAGGGGCCATCGGCCTGGAGCGCGCCGTCGACAAATTCGACCCCGCCATGGGCTACAAATTCTCGACCTACGCCTACTGGTGGATCCGCCAGGGGATGACCCGGGCCATCGACAACAGTGCCCGCACGATCCGGCTGCCGATTCACATCAGCGAAAAGCTCTCGAAGATGCGACGCATCAGCCGGGAGCTGTCACACCGGCTCGGGCGCCAGCCCAATCGCCTTGAGCTGTCCCATGCCATGGACATGGCTCCCCAGGACCTGGAGGAACTGATGGCCCAGAGCGCACCCTGTGCCTCCCTCGATGCTCACGCCCGCGGCGATGAGGATCGCAGCACCCTGGGTGAACTGATCGCCGATCCGGCCAGCAACGAGCACATGGACTCGATGGACCGGCATATCCAGAAGGAGCATCTGGGCGCCTGGCTCTCGCAGCTGAATGATCGAGAGCAGAAAATCCTCAAGCTGCGCTTCGGGCTGGAGGGATCCGAGCCACTCACCCTGGCGGAGATCGGCCGACTGATCAACGTGTCGCGGGAACGGGTGCGGCAGCTGGAAGCCAAGGCGATCATGAAACTGCGGTTGATGAGCAACGTCCAGCAGGCCGCCTGAGCCCATGGTGGGTGGATGGCCGCAGCAGCTGCTAGGTGTTGCCGCCATCACCAGCTGGCTGGCCCTGCTGGCTTTGGCCGCGCTGCAGGTGCGCCGCCGCTGGAACGGCCAGCGGGAATGGAGCCGCAAGCTGGTGCACATCGGCACTGGAGCTGTGGTGCCGATCGCCTGGGCCTTCGGCATCGACCGCCTGATCGCGGTGCCGGCAGCAGGGATGATCACCCTGCTGGCCGCACTCAACCACCGCTTCCGGCTACTGCCTGCCATTGAAGATGTCGGCCGCGCCAGCTACGGCACCATCGCCTATGGCGCCTCGATCACGCTGCTGTTGCTGCTGTTCTGGCCGCAGCAACCAGCTGCCGTGGCAGCGGGCGTTCTGGTGATGGCCGTCGGGGACGGACTGGCCGGATTGGTGGGGCCGCTGGTGGCCTCCCCGAGCTGGCACATCTGGGGGCAGCGCAAATCGGTGGTGGGCACCACGGCGATGGCTCTGGGCAGCCTGGCGATGCTGCTGCTGGTGCAGCAGCTGGCCCAGGAGGCAGGGCTACCCCATCCCGAACTGATCGGCCTGCTGACGATCACCGCTGCAGCCGTCCTGTTGGAGCAGGCGGCCGTCTTGGGCCTCGATAACTACACCGTGCCGTTGGCAGCTGGTTGGTTGTGGGCGCGGCTCAGCTGAGCAGCAGGGAGGGTGTTGCCTGAGCCTGCCGCACCGCTTCGGCCAACATGTCGAGCACCGATCCGGTGGTGGCCAGATCAATGCAGGCATCGGTGATGCTCTGGCCGTAGGTGAGCTGGGCAAGATCGGTGGGGATCTTCTGGTTGCCCGCCACCAGATGGCTCTCGAGCATCACCCCCATCACATGGGTGGAACCCGCGCGCAGCTGCTCCGCCACCTCGGCCGCCACCTCGCTCTGACGTCGGTAGTCCTTGTTGGAGTTGCCGTGGCTGCAATCCACCATCACCCGCGGGGGCAAGCCGGCCTTGGCCAGCTCCGCTGCGGCCTCCTCAACCGCCTCAGGGTGGTAATTGGTGCCCCGCTTGCCGCCCCGCAGCACCAGGTGACCATCGGGATTGCCGGTGGTGGTTACGATCGCGGCATGCCCCTCCCCGTTGATGCCGAGGAAATGGTGGGGGCGAGCCGCGGCCTCCATCGCATTGATGGCAGTGATGGCACTGCCATCGGTGCCGTTCTTGAAGCCGATCGGCATCGACAGGCCCGAGGCCATCTCACGGTGGGTCTGGCTCTCGGTGGTGCGGGCGCCGATGGCCGTCCAGCTGATCAAATCGGCGATGTACTGAGGCACCACCGGATCAAGCAGTTCCGTGGCCGCCGGCAGCCCCATCTCGGCCAAGTGCAGCAGCAGGCCGCGAGCCACACGCAGACCGGTGTTGATGTCGTAGCTGCCATCGAGGTGGGGGTCGTTGATCAGTCCCTTCCAGCCCACGGTGGTGCGGGGCTTCTCGAAGTACACCCGCATGACGATCTCGAGAGCGTCCTTGTAGCGCTCCTGGACCTCAGCGATGGCCGTGGCGTACTCCTTGGCCGCCGGCACGTCGTGCACCGAGCAAGGGCCGACGATCACCAACAGCCGCGACTCACGGCCGTGCAGGATCGCCTGAATGCGCTCGCGGGCCTGCTGCACGGTGGCCGTTGAGCGCTCCGTGATCGGTAATTCGCGATGCAACAGCGCCGGGGGCACCAGCGGCCGGGTTTCCACCACATGCAAATCGGACGTGGTGGTGGGCATGGGCCTGATGCCGCTGAAACGGCGCCGTGCGGAGACTTTCCACCCTAGTCAGCAGCGATGGCGACCAAACAACGGGCCGGCCGCCAAGAAGAATGGGAAGCAGATTGACGCGATCGGGCATGTCTGCAACCAGCTTCCTCTCCAGCTACCGCGCCGCCGCCGCTGAGCGCGAAGCCCTGGGGGTGCCCGCCCTGCCGCTCTCAGCAGAGCAAACCCAGGCCCTCACTGAGCTGCTGGAAGCCCCGCCCGCCGGCGAGGAGGCCTTCCTGCTGCACCTGCTCAGCGAGCGCATCCCACCAGGCGTGGATGAGGCGGCCTACGTAAAGGCCGGTTGGCTGGCCGGCGTGGCCCAGGGCACGGCCACCAGCCCACTGCTCACGCCCATGGCGGCGGTGCAGCTGCTGGCCACGATGATCGGCGGCTACAACGTGGGCGCCCTGATCGCGCTGCTCAGCAACCCCGATGCGGTCATCGCCAGCGCCGCCGCCGAGGGATTGAGCACCACCCTGCTCGTCTACGACGCTTACAACGACGTGCTCGAGCTGGCGGCGACCAACCCCTATGCCCAGCAAGTGATTGACAGTTGGGCCAACGCCACGTGGTTCACCGCCAAGCCCGAGCTGCCAGCTGAGATCACCGTGACGGTGTTCAAGGTGGAGGGCGAAACCAACACCGACGACCTCTCCCCCGCCACCCACGCCACCACCCGGCCCGACATCCCCCTGCACGCTACGGCGATGCTGGAAACGCGCATGCCCGGCGGCCTGGAGCTGATCGCCGAGCTCAAAAGCAAGGGCCATCCCGTGGCCTACGTGGGCGATGTGGTGGGCACCGGCAGCTCGCGCAAATCCGCCATCAACTCGGTGCTGTGGCACACCGCCACCGACATCCCCCACGTGCCCAACAAGCGCGGCGGCGGCGTGGTGCTCGGTGGCAAGATCGCGCCGATCTTTTTCAACACCGCCGAAGACTCGGGCGCCCTGCCGATCGAGTGTGACGTGAGCGCCCTCAACTCCGGCGATGTGATCACGATCCGCCCCTATGCCGGCACAATCGAGCGCGCCGCCGGTGAGCCAAACGCCGGCACGATCATGGCCCGCTTCGAGCTGAAGCCGAGCACGATCACCGATGAGGTGCGCGCCGGCGGCCGCATCCCCCTGCTGATCGGCCGCTCCCTCACCGACAAAGTGCGCGCCCAGCTGGGGCTGCCCGCCAGCGACCTGTTCATCCGGCCTCTGGCCCCGGCTGACACCGGCAAGGGCTACACCCTGGCCCAGAAGATGGTGGGCAAGGCCTGCGGCCTAGCGGGCGTGCGCCCCGGCACCAGCTGCGAGCCGCTGATGACCACCGTCGGCTCCCAGGACACCACCGGGCCGATGACGCGCGATGAGATGAAGGAGCTGGCCTGCCTGGGCTTCAGTGCCGATCTGGTGATGCAGAGCTTCTGTCACACGGCCGCTTACCCCAAGCCGGTGGATCTGAAGACCCACGCCGAGCTGCCCGATTTCATGGCCTCCCGCGGCGGCGTGGCCCTGCGCCCCGGTGACGGCATCATCCACAGCTGGCTCAACCGCATGCTCCTGCCCGACACCGTGGGCACCGGCGGCGACAGCCACACCCGCTTCCCGCTCGGCATCTCCTTCCCGGCCGGCTCAGGCCTGGTGGCCTTCGCCGCCGCCATCGGCGCCATGCCGCTCGACATGCCTGAATCGGTGCTGGTGAAATTCTCCGGCTCCCTGCAGCCGGGGGTGACCCTGCGTGATGTGGTGAACGCCATTCCCTATGTGGCCATCCAGCAGGGGCTGCTCACGGTGGCCAAGGAGGGGAAGCAGAACGTGTTCAACGGCCGGATCATGGAGATCGAGGGCCTCCCCGACCTCAAGCTGGAGCAGGCGTTTGAACTCACCGACGCGACCGCCGAGCGCTCCTGCGCCGGCAGCACGATCAAGCTCAGCGTTGAAACCGTGAGCGAATACCTGCGCAGCAACGTGGCGCTGCTCAAAAACATGATCGCCCGCGGCTACGGCGACGCCCGCACCCTCGCCCGCCGCATCCAGGCGATGGAGGCGTGGCTGACCGCTCCGGTGCTGCTGGAGGCCGATGCCGATGCCGAGTATGCGGCCGTGATCGAGATCGATCTGGATGCGATCACCGAGCCGATCCTGGCCTGCCCCAACGACCCCGACAACGTCAAAACCCTGACCGAGGTCGAAGGCGAGCGGATCGATGAGGTGTTCATCGGCTCCTGCATGACCAACATCGGTCACTACCGCGCCGCGGCCAACGTGCTCGAGGGCCAGGGCGAAAACGCCGCAAAGCTGTGGGTGTGCCCTCCCACCCGCATGGATGAGGAGATGCTCAAGCAAGAGGGTTACTACGCCATCTTCGAGAAGGCCGGCTCGCGCATGGAGATGCCCGGCTGCTCCCTCTGCATGGGCAACCAGGCCCGGGTGGACGACAACACCACCGTGTTCTCCACCAGCACTCGCAACTTCAACAACCGCCTCGGCAACGGCGCCCAGGTGTACCTAGGCAGCGCCGAGCTGGCCGCCGTGTGCGCCCAGCTGGGCCGCATCCCCTCCAAGCAGGACTACCTGGCGATCGCCGCCGAAAAGATCGATCCCTACGGCGCGGAGCTGTACCGCTACCTCAACTTCGATCAGATCGAGGGCTTCGAAGACCAGGGCCGGGTGGTGAGCGCCGAGGAGGAGGCGAAGGTGCTGGCAGAGGTGTGAACTGTTGGGTGAGACGCTGGAGGTCACCATCCGGCGTCTCACCTGAACCAGGAAACCCTGCTGTTTGAGCCCGCCCAATCCGAGGCAGGTGCCCTCAAAGCGGTGCTGGCCTTCCCCAGCACCTACACGGTGGGCATCACCAGCCTGGGCTACCAGGTGGTGTGGGCCACCTTGGCGCAACGAGCCGACGTGGATGTGCGTCGCCTGTTCACCGACCAGGGCGACCCGCCGCACCGACACTGTGATTTGTTTGGCCTCTCGCTGAGCTGGGAACTGGACGGCCCGGTGCTGCTGGATCTGCTGGAGCAGCAGCGCATTCCGATCTGGGCGAGCGAACGGGGCGACAGCGACCCAATCGTGTTCGGCGGTGGCCCCGTGCTCACGGCCAACCCCGAGCCCCTGGCGCCCTTTTTCGATGTGGTGTTGCTGGGCGACGGTGAGCTGCTGCTGCCCGCCTTTGTGGAGGCCCTGCAACAGCACCGCGGCGCCCCGAGAGCCGAACGGCTGCGGCATCTGGCCCAGGTGCCAGGCGTCTACGTGCCGAGCCTCTACGCGCCCCGCTACGGCAGCGAGGGCGAGCTGCTCGCCGTGGAACCCACCGAGCCCAGCATCCCGGCCACCATCGCCAAACAAACCTGGCGGGGCAACACCCTCAGCCACTCCACGGTGATCACGCCGGAGGCCGCCTGGCCCTCCATCCACATGGTGGAAGTGGTGCGCAGCTGCCCGGAGCTGTGTCGCTTCTGCCTGGCCAGCTACCTCACCCTGCCCTTCCGCACCCCAAGCCTCGATGACGGCCTGATCCCGGCGGTGGAGAAGGGGCTCACTGCCACCCAGCGGCTGGGCCTGCTGGGGGCCTCGGTGACCCAGCACCCCCAATTTGCCGACCTGCTGGCCTGGCTCGATCAAGATCGCTTCGAGGGCATCCGGGTGAGCGTGAGCTCGGTGCGGGCCGCCACGGTGACGCCCGAGCTGGGGCGGATCTTGGCCAAGCGGGGCAGCAAATCACTCACGATCGCGATCGAGAGCGGCAGTGAGCGCATGCGCCAGGTGGTGAACAAGAAACTCGCCACCGAGGAGATCTATGCCGCTGCCCGCTACGCCAAAGAAGGCGGCCTCTCGGGCCTGAAGCTCTACGGAATGGTGGGACTGCCCAGCGAAGAGGAAGCAGATGTTGAGGCCACCGCCGAGTTGCTGCTGGCACTGAAAAAAGCCACCCCAGGCCTACGCCTGAGCTTGGGCGTGAGCACCTTCGTGCCCAAGGCCCACACCCCCTTCCAGTGGCAAGGGGTTCGACCCGAAGCCGACAAGCGCCTCAAGCTGCTGGCCAAGCGGCTCAAGCCCAAGGGCATCGAGCTGCGCCCTGAGAGCTACGGCTGGAGCGTGATCCAGGCCCTGCTCTCCCGCAGCGACCGACGCCTAGCCCCGGTGATCGTCGCCGCCCGCGGCCGCAACGAGAGCCTGGGCGGTTGGAAACAGGCCTACCGGGCAGCAGTAGAGGACAGCCGCTCCGCGCCCGAGGCTCCCCCAGCCTGGGACGACGTGATCCACTCCACCTGGAACACGGAACGGGTGCTCCCCTGGGCCCACCTGGAGGGCCCCCTACCGACAGCCACCCTTGCAAAACACCTCAGCGAAGCCCTGGACGAATCGCGCTGAAAACCCAAGCCAGACCTCAATCAAACACCGCCGTGCGGCCCCGATACACCATCACCTGACGCTTGAGATGCAGCCGCACAGCCCTGGCCAGCGCCAGGCGCTCGGTGTCGCGGCCCTTGCGGATCAGGTCGTCCACCTCATCCCGGTGACCCACACCCACAGTGGATTGAGCAATGATCGGACCACCATCGAGCTCCTCGGTCACGTAGTGGGCGGTGGCGCCGATCAACTTCACGCCCCTCTCCCAGGCCCGGTGATACGGCTGCGCCCCCTTGAAGGCCGGCAAGAAGGAGTGGTGGATGTTGATCACCTGATGAAACGCGTCCGGGGGATCAAACGCGGCCAAAAACCCCGGTGTGAGCACCTGCATGTACTTCGCCAGGATCACCAACTCGATGCCGTGCTCCACCAGCAGCTCTAGGTGGCGGGCCTCCGCCTCGTCCCGGTTCTCAGCGCTGATCGGCACGTGCGCAAAGCAGGCGCCAAACTCCTCAACGATCGGCCCCAGATCCGGATGGTTGGCGATCACCAGAGGCACCTGCATCGGCAGCTCCCCGGTGCGGGTGCGCCAGAGCAGATCGAGCAGGCAATGGTCCTGCTTGCTTACAAAGATCGCCACCGGCGGGCGGTAGTCGGAGAAATTCACTTTGTATTGCCCCCCCAGGCGCTCGGCCAGGGCCGCCGCCGTGGGGCAGATCGCGTCTCGGGGTAAGCCGAACCCCTCCAGCTGCCACTCGATCCGGCTCAGGAACAGGCCAGCCCCCTGATCACTGTGGTGATCGGCATGCACGATGTTGCCGCCATTGGCCGCAACCCAACCCGAAAGCTCACGCACCAGCCCGGGCTGATCCGGACAGATCATTTGCAGGATGGCGGTGGAAGCAGACATGGCCGGGGCCCTACATGATCTTCATGGGTAGCACCTCGCGAAGTCGCGACCAGGTTGCGAGGGGCTACAGAGGGCGGCCTTGGGCCATCGTGCACCGATACACTCAGCGCCACGAATCTGGTGTTGGTGATGGTGATGGTGATGGCTTCTGCACGGATCCCTGCAGTGATCTCTGCGGCGACCGCTGCGCTCGCCCAGCAGCTGCGCCGCTTTGTGGTGATCGCACTGGCAGCAGTGCTCTGCCTTGGCCTGACAGCCTGCGACGGCGGACAGAGCAAAAAGCCCCCAACCATCAGCCCAGAGGACATGGCCCTGATCGAGCGGCAAGCCGAAGGCTTCCTGGCCGCCCGCAACCGCCTGCCCGAGCTGGCCGCCCTGGTGAATGAGCGCAACTGGGTGTTCACCGCCAACCTGATCCACGGCCCCATGCAAGAGGTGGGCCGCGAGATGAGCTACATCAACCAGCGTCTGCTTCCAGCCGACCGCCCCGAGGCTGAACAGCGCGCGGCAGCTCTCAAAACCGCCCTGGCCCAGCTCGATGAGGCCGCCCGTCTCCAGGACGGCGACAAGCTGCGCAAGGCCTACATCAAGGTGGCCAGCGGCTTCGGCCTCTATGCCCAGGTGCTGCCGGCCCAGGTGCAGGAAGACCTGAAGCAGGTTTGATCGAGACGGGTGGCTCGATCCGCCCGGCCCCGATCGGTCGTGGTTGTGGGAGCTGGTCTCGTGGGCCGAGCCTGTGCCTGGCAGCTCCAGCAGCGCGGCCATCAGGTGCAGCTTCTCGATCCCGGACTGAACGGCGACCCAGATCCCAACTCCGGCAGCTGGGCGGCCCTGGGGGTGCTGATGGCCCAGGTGTTTCACCGCAGCAGTGGCCGCGGCTGGCGCCTGCGCCAGCGCAGCCTGAGCCTCTGGGGCGAATGGCGCCGGCAGCTGGGCGCCCAAGGCTGGCCCCTGTCCTGGCGACCAGGACTGCTACTGCTGGCAAGCGGCGCCGACGACCTGGAACGCCAGCAACGCCTGGTGGCAAGCCGCCAGCGCCTGGGCTTCCCACTGGAGCTCTGGGGCCGGCCTCAGCTCGATGGCCTGGCACCGGCCCTGCCGGCAGGGGCCGTGGGCGGCCTCTATTCCCCCACTGACGGTCAACTGGATCCAGGCCCCGCCTTGGCTGCCCTGCTGGGAGATGCGCTGCAGTTGGGCCTGCAGCCCGTCTGCGACCGCGCCGAGCGGCTGGAGCGCCAGGCCGGCGGCTGGACGGTGCACACCAGCGGCGACCAGGCCCTGCGGGCCGAAGCGGTGGTGGTGAGCGCCGGGGTATCCAGTGCGTCCCTGCTCGAATCTCTCGGCCACAGCCAGCCCCAGGAGCCGGTGCTAGGCCAGGCGCTGGAACTGGAGCTGGCACCCACCACCAGCTGGGACACGCCCGGCCCCTGGCCCGGAGCCGTGGTGTGGCAGGGGGCCAACCTGGTGCCACGAACCAGAGCCAGCGATCCTGGCGGCGCGCGGCTGTGGCTGGGGGCAACCCTGGAGCCCGGCGATCAGGCCGATCCGACCGCCCTGGCCTCCCTGCGCACGTTGGGAGGCACGGCCCCAGCCTGGCTCGAGCAAGCCGCGGTCATCCGGCGCTGGCAGGGCCACCGCAGCCATCCGATCGGCCAGCCGGCACCGCTGCTCGGCCAGCTGGAGCCGGGCCTGCTGCTGGCCAGCGGCCACTACCGCAATGGAGTGTTGCTGGCCCCGGCCACGGCGGAATGGGTGGCCGATCAGCTGGAGCTGTGCTGACGGCCCAGCACGAAGTCCTTCTTAAAGAAGCCCCGACCTGCCGGCGAAGCAGCCCTGGCCGGCGTGATCGCCTGAACAACGGCCCCCTCCCAGGGGGACGGCCAGCAAAAAGCCCCCCTTGCGGGGGGCTGTGGAACTCAAGTGATCAGCGTGAGCTGGTTGCAATCACTTGCTCTCAGTGAACTCAGCGTCGATGACGTCGTCGCTGGCGGAACCGCTGCCCGCCTCTGCGCCCGCACCGTTGCCCCCGGGAGCAGCGCCGCCGGCTTCAGCACCCGCAGCCTGCTGATACACGGCGGCACCGGCGGCATAGAGGGCCTGCTGCAGAGTTTCGAGTTCTGACTTCATGGTGTCGAAGTCATCCTTCTCAATCGCCTCCTTGAGCTTGACGGACAACGCCTCCACCTTGGCCTTGTCCTCAGCGCCCACCTTGTCGCCCAGTTCGCCGAGTTGCTTCTCAGCCTGGTAGACGAGGGTTTCGGCCTGGTTCTTCAGGTCGATTTTCTCGCGCTTCTCCTTATCGGCGGCGGAGTTGGCTTCCGCATCCTTCACCATCTTCTCCACCTCGTTTTCACTGAGGGTGGAGGCACCGGTGATGGAGATGCTTTGCTCCTTGCCGCTGCCCTTGTCCTTGGCGGTCACGCTGAGGATGCCGTTGGCGTCGATATCGAAAGTGACTTCGATTTGGGGCACGCCGCGGGGAGCGGGGGGAATGCCATCGAGGCGGAAGGTGCCGAGCGACTTGTTGTCGCTAGCCATTTCGCGCTCGCCCTGGAGCACGTGGATCTCCACGTTGGTTTGACCGTCCACTGCCGTGGAGTAGGTCTCCGTTTTCTTGGTGGGAATCGTGGTGTTGCGGGTGATCATCTTGGTCATCACACCGCCCAGGGTTTCCACGCCGAGGGAGAGAGGAGTGACATCCAGCAGCAGGATGTCCTTCACCTCACCCGCCAGCACACCGCCCTGAATGGCAGCACCCACGGCCACCACCTCATCGGGGTTGACGGTTTGGTTCGGGTCCTTGCCGGTGACGCGCTTGACCAGCTCAAGCACCGCTGGGATGCGGGTGGAACCGCCCACCATGACGATCTCATCGAGTTCGCCGGAGGACAGCTTGGCGTCCTTGAGGGCCTGCTCCACCGGCACACGGCAGCGGTCGATCAGCTTGGAGGCGAGCTCCTCGAACTTGGCCCGGGTGAGGGTGAGATCAAGGTGCTTGGGACCTTCCGGCGTCGCCGTGATGAACGGCAGGTTGATCTCGCTCTGGGTGGCACTGGAGAGCTCGATCTTGGCCTTCTCAGCGGCCTCGGTGAGGCGCTGCAGGGCCTGCTTGTCCTGGCGCAGATCAATGCCCTCGTTGGCCTTGAAGCTGTCGGCCAGGTGATCGACGATCACCTTGTCGAAGTCGTCGCCGCCCAGGTGCGTGTCACCAGAGGTGGAGAGCACCTCAAACACGCCATCGCCCACCTCAAGCACCGACACGTCGAAGGTGCCGCCGCCCAGGTCGAACACCAGGATGCGCTCATTGCTCTTGCGATCGAGGCCGTAAGCCAGGGCTGCCGCCGTGGGCTCGTTGATGATGCGAAGCACCTCAAGACCCGCGATCTTGCCGGCGTCCTTGGTGGCCTGGCGCTGGGAGTCGTTGAAGTAGGCGGGCACGGTGATCACCGCCTGGGTGACCGTTTCACCGAGGTACTTGCCGGCATCTTCGGCCAGCTTGCGCAGCACCTGGGCGCTCACTTCCTCCGGGGCAAACTGCTTATTTAGCACCGGGCATTTGACCTTCACATTGGCGCCAGCCTTCTCCACGCCATAGCTCACCTCTTTCGACTCTTCGTTCACCTCATCGACGCGGCGGCCGATGAAGCGCTTCACCGAATAGAACGTGTTTTCGGGGTTCATCACCGCCTGGCGCTTGGCGATCTGGCCCACCAACTGATCCTGGTTTTTGGTGTAGGCCACCACCGAGGGGGTTGTGCGGAACCCTTCAGCGTTAGCGATCACCGTGGGCTTGCCGCCCTCCATCACGGCGACGCAGCTGTTCGTGGTGCCGAGGTCAATACCGACGACCTTGCCCATGGGTTACCACCTCCTTACGGTGAATGAATCGGACTGGATGCATCTTCAGCAGCTGGGGCCTTCCCAGGCGAGGTGTGGTTCCCGAACAGCCCCTGCCGCCACCGCTTTCGTCCATGCCCACGCCGATCTCCGGACACACCGCCCTGGCTGGGGTTCTTGGGGATCCGGTGCGCCATTCGCTCTCGCCAGCGATGCACAACGCCGCCCTGGTGGAGCTGGGCCTCGACTGGGTGTACCTGGCGCTGCCCGCGCCGGCTGAGCAGCTGAACACGGTGGTGCAGGGGCTGGAGGCCCTGGATTGCCGTGGCCTCAACGTCACCCTGCCCCACAAGCAGGCCGTCGCACGGCTGTGCCGCAGCCTCTCCCCCCTGGCCGAGCGAGTGGGAGCGGTGAACACCCTGATACGGCATCCGCAGGGGGGCTGGCTGGGGGATAACACCGATGTGACGGGCTTCCTGGCCCCCCTGCAAGCCAGCGGCAACGCCTGGCAAGACCAGCAGGCCGTGGTGCTGGGCTGCGGCGGCAGCGCCCGGGCCGTGGTGGCCGCCCTGGTGGAGCTGGGCTGCGGTGCCATCCTCATCGCCGGCCGCAGCCCCGAGAAGCTGGAGGCCCTGCTGGCCCCCTGCCGCCACTGGGCGCCGCAACTGCGGGGGCTCAGCTGGCAACCCACCTCGCCGGCCCTGGGCGACGCCCTCGCTACCGCCGATCTGGTGGTCAACACCACGCCGGTGGGCATGGCATCAGCCACCAACCCAGAGGCAGCGCAGCAGAGCCCACTCACGCCGGCCGAGCTGGAGGCCCTACGGCCCGGCAGCACCGTGTACGACCTGATCTACACACCGCGGCCCACGGCCCTACTGCAGGCCGCCAGCGCCCGGGGCTGCCACAGCCTCGATGGGCTGGAGATGCTGGTGCAGCAGGGGGCAGCCGCCCTACGCCTGTGGAGCGACCTTGAAACGGTGCCGGTGGCAGCCATGCGCGCCGCGGCTCTGGCCCAACTCAGCGGCGGCAATAGCGGCGGCAACAACCGCCCTTAGCCTTGGGGCTACGGGATGTTTCAGGCGATGCAGACTCCACCGATCTGGCAACGGCTGCTGGCCGCCCTGGCCTACCTGCTGCCTTGGAGCGACGCCTTCCCCTTTGGCCGCGGGCTATTTGGCCTGTTTCCGGCGCTGCAGTGGCTGGGGGTGCCGGTGTTGCCGGTGGCGCTGCTGGAACAGGTCGTACCCTTCGGCGGCCTGGTGCTGTTCCTGGTGTTGTTCCTGGCGGTGGTGCGCAACAGCCAGGTGCCTTACCTGATCCGCTTCAACGTGCTGCAGGCGATCCTGATCGACATCGTGGTGGTGCTGGTCACCCTGGCCTTCCAGGTGCTGCAGCTGGGCGCCCTGGATTTCGTCAGCAAAACCCTCAGCAACACCGTGTTCATCGGCATCCTGGTGCTGGTGCTGTTCGCGATGATCCAGAACCTGCGGGGCAAGGACGCGGACATTCCCAGCATCTCCGAGGCGGTGCGGATGCAGCTGTAGGGTGATTGATCCGTCGCTGGTGGGCACCTGCCCGCTGGCCGCTGCCCCAAACCCTGAGGCGACACCTCCAAAGCGACCATGACGCAGCCCTATTACGAGACCATGTACATCCTTCGTCCGGATATTCCGGAGGAAGAGGTGGAAACCCATGTCGCCAAGTACCGCGACTTGGTCACCGAATCCGGTGGTGAAGTGCTCGATTGCCAGATGCGCGGCAAGCGCCGCCTCGCCTATTCGATCGCGAAGCATCGCGAAGGCATCTACGTGCAGCTCAACCACAACGGCGACGGCCAGCAGGTTGCTCCCCTGGAGCGTGCCATGCGCCTCTCGGAAGACGTGATCCGCTACCTCACCGTCAAGCAGGACGGCCCCATGCCCGCTCCGCGCTCCCTGCCTGGAGCCGTCAGCGAAGCCGCACCCATGGAACCGGCAACGGTCTGAGTCGAAGGCCACGTCAGCCCGGCTTGTAAAAAGCCAGGCCAAACCGTAGTCTCCGCCCATGGAGCCGGATCGCAGCCCATCTGAATCGGATCTGCAGGCAGAACCGACGACAACGTCTACTGCTCAGCACGCTGCCGGCCCACTGATACCTCCTCCAACACCGAAGTGGCCGTCTTCTGTCCCTTCGGTTTTTTTATGGCATCAGCAACAGGAACGCCGGGAGGCGCTGGAGCAGGAACTCGCCAAGACCCGCGAGGAGCTCCAAGCCATGCAAGCGCTGCTTGAAGAGCTGCCTGCCCTGTTTGAAGACAAATTCCGGCAGCGCCTGCAGCCCATGCTCGAGCAGCAGCAACGGCTGCTCGACGACAACGCCAACCTCCGCCAGCACCTGCTTCAGCTGCAACCGGAGAGGGATTCAGGCCGTCAGACGCTGCTGATGCCCCGTCAGACGGAGCGGCCCCGGATGCGCCAAGCCCTGCTGCATGCCTTCGGACTGAACGGTGACAGCCGCGCTGCCTAACGCTGACGCTGGTTGGCCGCCCAGAGGCGGGTGGGCAGCCCCCACACGTAGATGAAACCCTCGGCGGCCCGGTGGTCGAACTGATCGCCGGCGTCGTAGGTGGCCATATCGGGCACGTAAAGGCTGTTGCTGACGCTGCTGCGTCCCACCACGGTGGCGTTGCCCTTGTGCAGCTTGATCCGCACACTGCCGTTCACCACCGCCTGGGTGCGGTCGATGAACCCGTCGATGGCGTCCTTGAGCGGGCCATACCAAAGGCCCTGGTACACCAGATCGGCCCACTGCTGCTCCAGCTGGCGCTTGCTGCGCAGCACGTCGGCGGCGAGTGTGAGGCTCTCGAGCTCCTGGTGGGCCTTGATCAGCAGCAGCAGCCCCGGGGTTTCATAGATCTCCCGGCTCTTGATGCCCACCACCCGGTTCTCGATCATGTCGAGGCGGCCGAAGCCGTGGCTGCCAGCCAGATCGTTGGCGCGGCGAATCAGGCTCACCGGATCGAGGTGCACGCCGTCGATGCTCACCGGATTGCCCTGCTCAAAGCCGATCTCCAACACCTGGGGCACCGCCGGGGCGTCGTCCACCGAGCGGGTCATGGCGTAGATCTCCTCGGGCGGCTCCACGTTGGGATCCTCCAGGGGGCCGGCCTCGATCGAACGACCCAGCAGATTGAGGTCGATCGAATAGGGCGACTTCTTGCTCACCGGCGAAGGAATGCCGCAGCGCTCGCCGTAGGCAATCGTTTCCTCGCGGCTCATGCCCCACTCCCGCGCCGGGGTGAGCACCTTCAGATCAGGCGCCAGGGCACCGATGGCCACATCGAAGCGCACCTGGTCGTTGCCCTTGCCGGTGCAGCCATGGGCCACCGCATCGGCGCCCACCTCGCGGGCGATCTCCACCAGGCGACGGGCGATCAGCGGCCGGGCCAGGGCGGTAGAGAGGGGGTAGCGGCCCTCATAGAGGGCATTGGCACGAATCGCCGGGAAGGCGAACTCGGTGATGAAGGGCTCGATCAGGTCGCCCACGATCGACTGGCTGGCTCCGGAGTCGAGGGCCTTCTGGCGGATCGGCTCCAGTTCATCGCCTTGGCCCAGGTCGGCGGCGAAGGTGATCACCTCCTCGACGCCCCACTCCTGCATCAGGTAGGGGATGCAGACGCTGGTATCCACCCCGCCGGAATAGGCCAGCACCGCCTTCTTCGCCCGACCCATCAACGCCGCTCCATGCGCTCAGTTGGACGATTCTCCCCTGTCGGGGTCGGGCAGCGACCAGCGGGCCAGCAACCACAGCCCCACGGCCAGAGGCGGCAACAGCACCAGCAGCCACACCAGCGCAGGCTGCACCGGCAACGGGGCAGGCCAGCGCTGGCCTGCGGCAGCCAGCAGGGCACTGATCGCCAGGGCCAGAGACCACAGCCGCAGAACCCCCGTCAACGGGCTGGAAACCATCGGTGCCATCGAGAATTTCAATGCTGACGCTATGGTGATTGATTGGTCTTGCTGGCCCAGCCAGGCTTTCCGTAGGCACCCGTCTTCAGCAGAGCCATGTTCAGCAGAGCCGTCTTCAGCAGACCCATCGTCAGCAACACGTATGAGCACACTCGCGACCAGTGGCAGCAGTCGACTCGACACCATCAACCCTTCGTTGACCCGCTATGGGCGCAGCGAGCCGGCACCGGTGCTGCCGCTGCGAGATGAGCCCGACCTGCTGAGCTGGCTGGAAACCAGTGGACGCTTGGTGGCCGACGAGGAGACCGCCAGCACCGAAGTGAGCACGGTGGAAGAGGAAGAGCTCTCGGCGCTGATGGGTGAGAAGGAGGACTACAACAAGGACGACGAGCAGCAGGACGAAAACTGGGAAGATTGAGGTGAGCGAGGGAAACTGGAACGCCCGTCGTCCCAAGTCCTTGCTTGCGTCTTCCAAGCCCAGCAGTTTGGTCAGCGCGATCCTGCTGGCCCTGGTGATCCTGCTGGCCTGCGTGGTGTCTGATTGGCAAGCCCGCGCAGCCCAGCTCACCCTCCCCCTGCTGGTGGCGGGGCTGATCAGCGCCGGCGTCACGGCCTGGGGGGTGCCGCGGCTGCGGAAGCTCAAGCTCGGCCAGGTGATCCGCGACGAGGGGCCCCAGGGTCACCTGAGCAAGGCGGGCACTCCCACCATGGGCGGGCTGTTGGTGGTGCCGGTGGGGGTGCTGGTGGGCGGCCTGATCACCCCAAGTGATCCACGGCTTCTGGCGGTAGCCGCCGTCACCCTGGCCTATCTGGCCATCGGCGCCATCGACGACTGGCGCAGCCTCACCCGCCGCACCAACACAGGTCTCACCCCCCGGGGCAAGCTTCTGCTCCAGGCGGGTGCGGCCCTGCTGTTTTTGGTCTGGGCCGCCACAGGCCAATGGGTGGGGGGCGCTTCACCCGGCGACATAGCGCTGCCCCTGGGCTGGGTGCTGCCGATCGGACTGCTGGTCTGGCCGCTGGGATTGTTTGTGTTTCTGGCCGAAAGCAACGCCACCAACCTCACCGACGGCCTCGACGGCCTGGCAGCGGGGTGTGGGGCCGTGGTGTTCACCGGCCTGGGGCTGCAACTGATGTTGCGCGGCCATGAAGGCGATGCCTCCCTGGCCGGATTCTGCGCGGCGATGGCCGGCTGCTGGCTGGGCTTTCTAGCCCACAACCGCCATCCCGCCAGGCTGTTCATGGGCGACACCGGCTCCCTGGCGATGGGGGCCGCCCTCAGCGCCGTGGCCTTGCTCTCCAACAGCCTCTGGCCGCTGCTGGTGATGGGCGGGGTGTTCCTGGCCGAATCCCTCTCGGTGATCCTGCAGGTGTGGGTGTTCAAGGCCACCAAGAACCCAACCACCGGCCAGGGCCGGCGGCTGTTTCGGATGGCGCCGGTGCACCACCATTTCGAGCTGGGGGGCCTGAACGAACAGGTGGTCGTGATCCGGTTTTGGATCGCCAGCCTGCTACTGGTGGTAGTGGGTTTGGTGCTCCTGCCCTGAGCCCTGCCATCGCCCCTGATTCCATGGCCTACTTCACCTGGAAGGACACCGGCCTCAGCTCCGACTGCGCCAGCCTCGCCGCCATGGCCGCCCGCTTCGAGGAGGCGGCCGCCCTGATGCGTCGCATGGCCAGCGAAGGATTCCAGCTGGAACGGCACAGCGATGGCCAGCACATCACCCATCCCGACCCAACGGTGTTTGAGGCCTATGGCTTCATCAATGAGGAATCGCCCGTGCGCCAGCTCACCCTGCTGCCCTGAGGGATCATCTCCCCTAGCCCCGGCGCAGGTACCCGACCACCCACACCACCACAAAGGCCAACGAGGAGATCCCGAGATAAATCAGGGCCCACTTCTGCAGGGTGGCGATATCCCAGCCGAACAACAACCCGTTGGCGGCGTCCCCGGCGGTGCTGAAACCCAAGGGCAAATCAAACAGCCAACCCATCAGTGCACCCCGGTGTGCAGGAAGATCGGCTCCATCTTGCTGTCCGGTGCCCATCCCGGACGCCGACCATGCCCTCACCTGCCCCCACCTGCCTGCCCGCCACCCTGATGCTGCTGGGCAGCGGAGAGCTGGGCAAGGAGGTGGCCATCGCCGCCCAGCGCCTGGGCTGCCGCGTCATCGCCGTCGACCGCTACGCCGGCGCCCCGGCGATGCAGGTGGCCGATGCGGCCGAAGTGATTGCCATGACCGATGCGGAGGCCCTCAAGGCCGTGGTGCGCCGCCACCAGCCCGACCTGGTGATCCCGGAGATCGAAGCCCTGGCGGTGGATGCCCTAGCCGAACTCGAGGCCGAAGGCATCACCGTAATCCCCACCGCCCGGGCCACGGCCGTGACCATGAACCGCGACCGGATTCGCGATCTGGCCGCCACACAGCTGGGCCTGCGAACCGCCCGCTTCGCCTATGCCCGCAGCGCCGCAGAGCTGGCCGCCGCCGCCGCGCCGCTGGGATGGCCGGTGGTGGTTAAGCCGGTCATGAGCTCCTCCGGCAAGGGCCAGAGCGTGGTGCAAGGCCCCGAGGGCATCACCGCAGCCTGGGAAGCAGCGATGGCCGGCGCCCGAGGGGAGGGCGCCCAGGTGATCGTGGAGGAGTTTTTGCACTTCGAGCTGGAGATCACCCTGCTCACCGTGAAGCCATGGACGGGGCCAACACTCTTCTGCCCGCCGATCGGCCACATCCAGGAGCGGGGCGACTACCAATGCAGCTGGCAGCCGGCCGCCATGCCCGCCGAAGCCCTGGCGGCTGCCCAGGCGATGGCCCTGGCCGTCACCAACAACCTGGGCGGCGCTGGCCTGTTCGGCGTGGAGTTTTTCCTCTGCCGCAAACCAAGCGGCAGCGACGCCACGGCGGGGGAGCTGGAGGTGGTGTTCTCCGAGCTCTCGCCCCGCCCCCACGACACCGGCCTGGTGACCCTGGTGGGGCAGAACCTCAGCGAGTTCGAGCTGCATGTGCGGGCCGTGCTGGGTTTGCCGATCCCGGCCATCCACAGCTCCGGCCCCGCCGCCAGCCGTGTGATCCTGGCCGCCGCCCCGGGCGGCACGGTGACTTACGACGGCGTGGCCGAGGCCCTGGTGGAGGAGGACACCCAGGTGCTGCTGTTCGGCAAGGCCGAAGCCCGGCCCCAGCGGCGCATGGGCGTGGCCCTGGCCCGCGGCAGCAGTGAAAGGGAGGCCCGTCGCAAAGCCGATGGAGCAGCGGCCCGGATCGGGGTGCGGCCCTCCAGCTGAGCAAGCGGCGCTGACCCCCTGGTGCGGCAGGGATCCGGCCCTTAAGGTGCGGCCAGCAAGAGCCGTCATGAGTCAGGCCCAACCCCGCCCGCGTCGCAGCCGACGCGACAGCAGCCGCGGGACTGTGGTCACCGACCTGCGCAACCGGCGCGAAAAGCGCGAAACAGCCCGCGAAAAGCGCGAAACAACCCGCGAACGGCGCCAAACAGCTCCCCCAACGGCCCGCCCGGGGCGCCGGCCGCCGCTGCTGCCCTTTGCCCTGGGGATCGCCCTGGGCTACGGCCTGGCCGGGCCCCTGCCCCAACTGGTCTCGGGAGCGATGGCAGCGCTGCTGCAAGGGCCCCAGCAACTCACCAGACTCATCAATCCCTTCCGCCTTGGCGAGCAGCGGATTCTGGTGATCGGCACCGACAAGGTTGGTGAGAACACCGATGTGATGTTCACCGTGCAGCTCAAAGACGGGCTCACCCAGCTCACCCAGGTGCCACGCGACACCTTCGTGGAATCAGCCGACTACGGCGTGGTCAAGGCCAATGCCCTCTTCGCCTTCGGCGGCATCGGAGCCCTGAAGCAGGAGCTCACCACGCTGCTGGGTGCCCCGGTCGACCGCTACGTGCGCGTCAACCTGCGGGCTGTCGAGCATCTGGCCGACGCCCTCGGCGGCGTTGAAGTGGATGTGCCCAAGCGGATGTACTACGTCGACAACGCTCAAAACCTCTACATCGACCTCTACCCCGGACGGCAGGTGCTGAAAGGCGAGGTGCTGGAGGGCTTCCTGCGTTTCCGCAACGATGAAATGGGCGACCTAGGCCGAATGGAGCGGCAAAAACTGGTGCTCGCCGAGGTATTCCGCAAACTGGCCCAACCCTCCACACTGGCCCAGCTGCCGGAGCTGCTGAAGATCGCCGGCGAGGATGTCAAAACCGATCTCTCCCCAGTGGAGATGGGCCAGCTGCTCACGGCCATGGCCGGCACCAAGCTGAGCACCCACCAGCTGCCGGGCCGGCTGTTCTGGCACAACGACCTGAGCTACTGGATGCCGGACGGCAACAGCCACTACGCCGGCGTCGAAAGCCCCTAACGCCGCAGGAAGCGGTGGTGATCCAGACCCTCCAGCAAACCCCAGGCCTGGGGGGTGGAGGCAAAGAACACGCGCCGGTGGTTGCGCAGGCTGTCCAGGGCCGGATCGTGATCACCTGGCACCACCCCGCAGAGCAGGCCCCGCAGCAACTCACCATCCCCCTGCTGGCTGGCCTGCACCAAAATGGCGGAGAGGGGCAGCTGCCAGCGCAGGGCGATGTAACGCAGGGCCTCGGTTTTTGAGGCGCTGAGCGGCAACACGTCGAGGTACCAATGCTGGAACAGGTGGGGACGCGCCGACAGATGGTGCTGCTGCAACGTTTGCCGCACCAGCGGCAGGATGCCCTGGTCGGGTTCCTGCAGCAGAAAGCTCACCTTGAAGGGTCCCTGCTGGGCGGGGTCCTGCAGCCGCAGCCGCGGTTGGAGAGCCGCCATCGCCGCCTCCACGGCAGCCCAGCTCCAACGGCGGCCGATGTGGCGCTGCCAGTGATGGTCGGGCAAAGGGCCCTGGGGCGAACGGGTGTGAATTTCGGTGCCGGCCTGGGTGATCCACAAACAGGGCTCGGGGAGATGCAACTCCGCGAAACGCTGCCGGGCCGCCCGGATCGCGCGGCCACTGGTGACACCAATGCCCAGCTGAGGCTCGGCCTGCAGGCGACGGCGCAGCTCAGCCAAACTGGCGGCATCGGGATCGGCCAGGCTGGCGTCCAGATCCAGCACCAACAGGCGCTCGGGGCACGCCGACGGCCCCGTTTCTCCCTGTTGAAACCAACGGCTGGGCCGCAGACTGGCGGCCTCATGGGCTGCGGTTCTAGCAGCCCCGAGGTAGTGGTTCACGTGAGCATCCCAGCTGAACGAGCGGCTGACGGCCTCCACACCGTTGTCGCGCCAGCGGCGCCATCGCTCCGGGCGGGCCAGGCTGTCCTCCAGGGCCTGCTGCAAAGCATCCAGATCGGACACGTCCACCAACAAGCCGTTCTGGCAGCGGGCCAGGATGTCCTTGGGGCCACCGTCATCGGTGGCAACGATCGGCACGCCACAGGCCGCGGCCTCGAGCAGGGTGAGGCCGAAGGGTTCGGTGAGGGCCGGATTAACGAACACGCCGCCCAGGCGTGAGGCCCAGCGGTAGATGGCCGGAATCTGGTGACGCTCGTGCTGCTTCGGATAGGCCACCTGGCCGTAGAGATCGAAGCGATCCACCAGTTCGAACACCTGTTGGAACACCTCCCGCTGCTGCTTCTCCAGTTGGCGGGGGTCGTTGCGGCAGCCCAACAACAGCACGAGGTTGTGCTGCCGGCGCAGGCGCTCAGAGCGGCCAAACACCTCCACCAGCGCAGGAATATTTTTGCGGTGATCGGCGCGACAGATGGCGAGCACCGGCGGTTTGGCCGGATCGCGCAGAAACGGCTCGATCAGCGTTTCGACGGCGGGTTCCTGCAGACCCGCCTGGGGCGGAAAGAACTGGCACATGTCCACACCAGGGGGGATCACGGCGGCCTGCTTCGCACAGAAACGGCCGTAACGGGCGTACTGCACCTCCAACTCCTGGCGGGTGCTGGTGACCACCAGATTGCTGTGGGCCAGGGCCAGCTCCTCGGCATCAATCCGCCGGGCCATGGCGTAATGCTCTTCGATCTGGCGGGGATCGAGGCCGGCATCAATCAACCGCCGTCGCTTCTCCCGGCCCAAGGAATGGCCCGTGAACACCAGGGGAATGCCCAACCGGCGGCGCAACAGCGCCCCCACATAACCGGCGTCGGCGTAGTGGGCATGGATCCAATCAGGCAATTGATCCTGGGCGAGCAGCGTTTCAGCAAGGGCATCGGCCAGCTCATCGAGATGGGGCCAGAGCAGCTCCTTGCGCAGGTAGCGGGGCGGCCCAAAGCTCAGGCGCCGGATGGCGGCGTGGGGGCCGAGCGACTCCCAAGGCTGGGCGTAATCCACCGACACGCGACGATCCCGAATCAGCCGCGTCACCACCTCCAGCCGCTCGACCTCCGGCCGCAGCGCCAGGCTGCGGGCCAGTTCCAGCACGTAAGTGGTCTGGCCGCCGGTGTCCGCATCCCGGCCCAATTCAAGGTTGTGGCCTCGAAACAAACCATGCAGGTGCAGATGCAGAACGTAGAGACCAGGCATGCCAGATCAGGTCCGCGGAATCGCTCTGGATGCGGAAGCAAGTGCACCTATCCATAGCGGCGCCTACGCGATCTATCTGAATCCGATGTCCGTTGCAGCAGGATGACTCACGTGAAGCAACGCCGTCACAACGTTGTGCGACGCGAGAGCTGCACCAATCAAGCCACCATGGGCTGAGGTGGATGCTGCTTCAGCACCTGCTTGAGATATCGCCCTGTGTGACTGGTGGGATGCTCCGCCACCTCCTCTGGGGTGCCAGTTACAACAATCTCTCCCCCCTTGTCTCCCCCCTCAGGACCGAGATCCACGATCCAGTCGGCACATCGGATCACATCGAGGTTGTGTTCAATCACCAAGATGGAGTTGCCCTTATCCACCAGGCGTTGCATCACATCCATCAGCTTGTGCACGTCGTAGAAGCTAAGCCCGGTGGTGGGTTCGTCGATCAGGTAGAGCGTTTTGCCGGTGGCCCGTCTGGAGAGCTCGGTGGCCAGCTTCACCCGCTGGGCTTCACCACCCGAGAGGGTGGGAGCCGGCTGACCCAACTTCACATAACCCAGGCCTACATCCACCAGGGTGCGCAGCCGATCAGCCGCCTGGGGTATGGCGGAGAACACATCGGCGGCCTGCTCCACCGTCATCTCCAACACCTCGGCGATGGTGAAGCCCCTGTAGGTCACCTGCAAGGTCTCTCGATTGTAGCGGGCGCCCTTGCATACATCGCACTGCACATAGACATCCGGCAGGAAGTTCATCTCAATCACGTTCACGCCCTGGCCAGCACAGGCCTCGCAGCGCCCACCCTTAACGTTGAAGCTGAACTGACCCACCTGATAGCCGCGAGCCTTCGCCTCAACCGTGGCGGCGAACACCTGGCGGATCGGATCGAAGGCGCCGGTGTAGGTGGCGGGGTTGGAGCGGGGTGTGCGCCCGATCGGCGATTGGTCGATCACGATCACCTTGTCGATCGCCTTGATGCCACGCAACTCGCCCAAGCCAGACGGAAACGGCACCTTCAGGCCAAGCTGGTGCTCGAGCGCCGGGTGCAGCAGCTCATTCACCAGAGTGCTCTTGCCGCTGCCGCTCACACCGGTGACGCACACCAGCCGGCCCAGTGGAAACTCCACGTCGAAACCGGAGAGGTTGTTGCGAGCGCAATCCACCAGGGTGATCCGACGGGTGCCGCTAACGCGGCGCTCCATTGGGGTGGGAATCGACCGGCGACCACTCAGGTAAGCCCCGGTGAGGGAGTCCTCGGCGGCCAGCAGGTTGTCGAAGCTGCCCTCGGCCACGATGTGGCCCCCATGCACCCCCGCCCCCGGACCGATGTCCACAATGTGATCAGCCGCCCTGATCGTGTCTTCGTCGTGCTCCACCACGATCAGGGTGTTGCCCAGATCCCGCAATTTCAACAGGGTGTTGAGCAGCCGGTCGTTGTCGCGCTGGTGCAGACCGATGCTCGGCTCATCGAGCACATAGAGCACACCCGTTAAGCCAGCACCGATCTGGGTAGCCAGCCGAATCCGCTGGGCTTCACCACCGCTGAGCGTCATCGCCGGGCGATCCAGGCTCAGGTAATCGAGCCCCACATCCAGCAGAAACTTCAACCGCAGGCGAATCTCCCGCAACACCAGATCGCCGATCTGGATCTGACGCGGGCTGAGCAGGGGCTCGGCCCCCTCGCTGGCACCCACCCCCATCAGCGCCTCAATGCGGCTGAGGGTGTCCCCCACACTCACGGCCGTGAGTTCGTGGATGGCATAGGGGCCCACCCGCACCGCCAGGGCTTCCGGCCGCAATCGCAGGCCATGGCAGGTGGCACAGGGCACCAACTCCAGGAATTTCTCTAGCTTCTGGCGGATCGACTCGCCGCTGGCGTCGCGCAACTGGCGCTCCAGGATCGGCAGGATCCCCTCAAACGGGCGCTCGAAACCAGCGCTCTTGCGATACCGACTATCAGCCTGGATCAGAATCGGCTCACGGCTGCCGTTGAGCAGCACATCGCGCTGCTCGTCGCTGAGCTGGTTCCAGGGCGTCTTGATCTCGAAGTTGAACGCCTCACCAACGGAATAGAGCAGCGAGAAGTAATACGAGTTGTCCTTATCGGCCCAAGGGGCAATCGCCGCATACACCGGCAGGCTCGTATCGGGCACAACCCGTTCGGCGGTGAACTTGCGCAGGTGGCCAATGCCGTGGCAGTCGGCGCAGGCGCCGTAGGGACTGTTGAACGAAAACAGCCGCGGCGAGAGCTCCTCCATCACGGCCCCGTGCACTGGGCACGCAAAGTTCTCCGAGTAGAGACGCTCACGCTCCACCCCTTCGGGCAGCTCTTCGCCGGCCTTCGGCACCACCTCCACCAGGGCCAGGCCATCGCCGCGCTTGAGGGCGGTGCGCAGAGAATCCGTCAGCCGTTCCTGCACCCCCTCGCGGGCCACCAGCCGGTCCACCACCACCTCGATGTTGTGGGCGTGGTTCTTGTCGAGCTCGATGTTGTCGGCGAGTTCGCGCACTTCACCATTGATGCGCACCCGGGCGAAGCCCTCCGCCACCAAGCCGCCCAGCAGCTTGACGTGGGTGCCCTTCTTGCCCCGCACCACCGGGGCCAGCAGCTGGTAGCGGGTGCCCTCCGGCAGGGCCAGGATCTGGTCCACCATCTCGTCGATGGTCTGGGGCCGGATCGATCGGTCGCACTGGGGGCAGTGGGGTTCGCCGGCACGGCCGAACAGCAGGCGCAGGTAGTCCTGGATCTCCGTCACCGTGCCGACGGTGGAGCGGGGGTTGTGGCTGGTGGATTTCTGGTCAATCGAAATGGCCGGCGACAGCCCCTCGATCGCATCCACATCGGGCTTGTCCACCTGCCCCAGAAACTGGCGCGCATAGGCCGACAGACTCTCGACGTAGCGGCGCTGGCCCTCGGCAAAGATCGTGTCGAAGGCCAGGGAACTCTTGCCGCTGCCACTCACGCCGGTGAACACCACCAGCCGGTTGCGCGGGATCGTCAGATCAACGTTTTTGAGGTTGTGCTGGCGGGCACCCCGCACCCGAATCACATCCTCCAGAGAGCCACCGCTCAGCACCCGGGTGGGGTCGAGGGCCTTCTCATGAATCGTCTGGGCGAGGGTTCTGCTGGGAGCGGCAGAGCCGTCGGCAGCAGAGCTCTTGGCGCGGGGCATCCAGACGGCTCGGGAGCGAATGAGTCTACGGATCCCCGTTAGGGGTCAGGGGTGAAGGCCGGGCAGGCACGGTGGCACAGCTCTTCGCTCACCTGCCAAAGCCGCTCCCCTTGGAGTGGGTCGAGGGCCGCCGCCGCAGGGCGCACCGCCGCCGGCCAGCCGCGCATGCCGCCGAATTGGTTGGGTCCGTAGTGACCAGCGGGCTCGGCTTCCGCAGCGGTGGCCGCAAACAGCTGGGGCAGGGCCCCCTGGGCAGCGCTCTGAAACAGGGGATCGAGCAACCGGTAGATCGTGCCCTCGAAGCGAGCGCCGCTGGCGGCGATCGAGGCGGGCTGCAGGTTGGTGCGCGCCAGGCCTGGGTGGGCCGCCGCGGAGAGCAGCCCGGGGCAGCGCCGCTGCAGTTCGTAGGCCAACACCACGTTGGCCAGCTTGCTCTGGCCGTAGGCAGCCCAGCGGTCGTAGCGCCGCTCACCCTGCAGATCGTCAAAATCCAGCCGACCGAAGTACTGCGCCCCTGACGTCACCTGCACCACCCGCGCCCCGGAGCTGGCCTGCAGCAGGGGCAGCAGCAACCGGGTGAGGGCGAAGTGGCCCAAGTGATTGACGCCGAACTGCAGCTCAAATCCCTGGCGGGTGAGCTGGCGCGGCGGCGCCATCACGCCGGCGTTGTTGAGCAACAGATCGAGGCGCCCGAAGCGCCCAGCCACGGTGACGGCAGCCCGCACCACGCTGTCGAGGTCGGCCAGGTCGAGCTCCAACAGCTCGAGCTCCCCCGTGCCCCTGCCTGCGGAGCCGGCACCAGCCAGCAGCTCCTGGCGGGCGGCCTCGGCCCGCTCCAGGTTGCGGCAGCCCAGCACCACCGTGGCCCCGCGTGCCAGCAGGGCGCGGGCACTCTCCAGGCCCAGGCCGCTGTTGGCGCCGGTGATCAGGGCCAACCGCCCGCTCTGGTCTGGCATGGCGGCCCCACTCCAGCGGGCCGGAACGGCAACGGCCTGAGATGACGCCATCGAGCTCCAGCAGCAAATGCTGGGGCGGTTCTAGCGACCGTGCTGATCCAACAGACTCGCGGCGTAGCTGCGGGCTTCGCCGGAATCACCACCGGCGAGTTCCGCCAGCTCGGCTTGGCGGGCCTGAGTGTCCCGCAGATGGGACACCCGCGTGTAGGTGATCCCCTCCACCACCTGCTTCGACACTCGGAAGTGGTGATCGGCCGCCGCGGCCACCAGGGGCTGGTGGGTGACACAGAACACCTGGCGCTGCTGGGCCAGGCGCTGCAGCAACTCAGCCATCGCGCCGCTCACCCGGCCGCTGACGCCCGTATCGATCTCATCGAACAGCAGGGTGACGTGCTGATCGGCAGCGGCAAGGCAGGTTTTCAGGGCCAGCAGAAAGCGCGACATCTCGCCCCCGGAGGCCACCTCCGCCAGCGGCGCCAGCGGCACCCCGGGGTTGGCGGAAAACTGGAACTGCACAGCATCGGCGCCCTCGTCCCCCGGCGGAGCCGGCGTGATCGCCACGGCAAAGCGCACGTTGGCCAGACCCATCGGCCGCAGCGCCTCCATCAGCTGCTGTTCCAACTGGCGAGCCGCCGTCTCCCGGGCCGCGCTCAGCTGCCCATTGGCCTGGTCGCGAGCCTGGCGGGAGAGCTGCTCGGCCCGCTCCAGCGCCTCCAACGAAGCCTCGCCGCCGCCGGGGGCCAACTGCTCCCGCAGGCGATCGCGCAAGGAGATCAGCTCCGCCAACTCCTGACCGTGGCGCCGCTCCAGGGCCTTGAGCTGGGCCATGCGCTCCTGCAGGGCCTCGAGGCTTTCAGGATCACTCTCGAGCGCGGCGCCATAGCGCTCGAGGTCGCGCACCAGATCCTGCAGCGCCGTCAACCCATCGGTGCAGCCGCTGCGCAGGGCACCAACACCGCCATCGAGGGCCTCCATCTGGATCAGTTCCTGCTCACAGGCCGCCAGATGATCAATCACCGACGGCGCCTGGTCCGCCCCCTCCAGCAACCGGCCGAGCAACACCATCACGCCCTCCTGCAGCCGCACACCGTGGGCCAGGCGGTTTTCCTCGGCCTGCAGCCGCTGCCGCTCCTGGGGGTCCTCCATCTGGGCGGCCTCCAGATCCGCAAGCACCTGCACCTGCTGGGCGCGCTGCGCCTGCACCTGATCCCAGTCGGCCCGAGCTTGCTCCAGCGCCGCCGCCGCCTGCTGCCACTGGCGCCAGGCCACCGCCACCGGATCCAGCAGAACCTGAACGCCGTCCCCGGCAAAGCGATCCAGCCAACGCCGCTGCTGACCCGGCCGGGCGAGCTGCTGGGTCTGGCCCTGCACGGTGAGATCAAGCAGCAGGGGCCGCAACTCCTGGATCTGGGCGCGGCTCACCACCACCCCGTTGAGGCGGTTGCGGCTGGTGAGACGTTCCTCACTGAGGCGCCACTCACGGCTGATCAGCAGCTCCTCCTCGTCCACATCCAGCTCCTGCTGCCGCATCCAGGTCTGCAGGGGCGGCGTCAGGCTGAAGCTGGCCTCGATCACGCCGCGCTCAGCGCCGCGGCGCAGCAAGCGGGCACCCGCACTGCCCTGGGCCCCACCCAACAGGGCATCGAGGGCATCCAGCAAAATCGATTTTCCGGCACCCGTCTCGCCGGTGAGCACGGTGAACCCCTCGCGGAAGCTGAGCTCGAGCCGCTCGATCAGGGCGATGTTGCTGAGGCGCAGTCCAGTCAGCACAGGAGCGGCGGGTGGCGGTCAGCGGCCACCGGGTGTTGGAGCAGACCGTAGCGGCAGTGTCTTTCGTTTAGAAGGGGAGCACTTCAAACCGGCCCGTGGCCCCCGGCATGGTGAGCTCCCCAGCAGAAGCCAACGCCGAACTCAGCGACTTCATCGAGGCTTCAGGCCTGCTGAGTTACGACCCGGCCGCCATCACCCGCATCTACGCCGGCCACCCCCAACGGCTGATCCGGCGCCTCTGGCAAACCCTCGTTCCCATTGGCCTCTACCTGCTGGGGGTGGGCTTCGACTGGCTCACCGGCCAACTGAAAACCACCGATCGGGCCCGGACCAGGGCCAAAGAAGCCGCCGATCTGGTGGCCTCCCTGGGCCCCGCCTTCATCAAGGCCGGCCAGGCCCTCTCGACCCGACCCGACATCGTGCCGCCGCTGCTGCTGGAGGAACTGGCCCAGCTGCAGGACCAGCTGCCCGGCTTCGACTCCGTGCTGGCCATGGCCTGCATCGAGGAAGACCTGGGCGCCCCCGTACTCGACGTCTACGAGCAGCTCGACGCCGAGCCGATCTCCGCCGCCTCCCTTGGGCAGGTGCATAAGGGGGTGCTCAAGGGCGGCCAGCCCGTGGCCGTGAAGGTGCAGCGCCCCGGCCTGCGCGAGCAGATCACGCTCGATCTCTACATCGTGCGCAACATCGCCTCCTGGCTCAACCAGAACATCGGCCTGATCCGCAGCGATCTGGTGGCCTTGATCGACGAACTGGGCAAGCGGGTGTTCGAAGAAATGGACTACTTCAACGAAGCCGCCAACGCTGAACGCTTCGCCGAACTGCACGCCCACAATCCCCGCATCGCCGTACCCCGCATTTACCACCAGGCCACCAGCCGTCGGGTGCTGACCATGGAGTGGATCGAGGGGGTCAAACTCACCAACCTCGACGCCGTGCGCGGCATCGGCGTCGACCCCGACGACATGGTGAGCGTGGGGGTGAACTGCAGCCTGCAGCAATTGCTGGAGCACGGCTTTTTTCACGCCGACCCCCACCCCGGCAACCTGCTGGCCCTATCGGATGGCCGCCTCGCCTATCTCGATTTCGGCATGATGAGCGAGGTGAGCCGTGAGTCGCGCACCGGCCTGATCCAGGCGGTGGTGCACCTGGTGAACCGCAGCTTCGGCAAGCTCAGCAAGGACTTCGTCAGCCTTGGCTTCCTTGCTGAGGACGTGAACCTCGAGCCGATTGTGCCCGCCTTTGAAAAGGTGTTTGGCCAAGCAATCGAGCAGGGCGTCAGCCGCATGGACTTCAAGGCCGTCACCGACGACCTCAGCGGTGTGATGTACCGCTTCCCATTCCAGGTGCCGCCTTACTACGCCCTGATCATTCGCTCGCTGGTGACGCTCGAAGGCATCGCCCTCAGCGTGGATCCCGAATTCAAGATCCTCGGCGCCGCCTACCCCTATTTCGCTCGGCGACTGATGGAGGATCCTGATCCCAGCCTGCGCCTGAGCCTCAAGGAGATGCTCTTCGACGGCGACATCTTCCGCTGGCAACGGCTCGACAACCTGATCGCCAGCGCATCCCAGGGCGCCCAGTTGGATCTTGAAGGGCTGCTGGATCAGGTGCTCAGCTTCCTGTTCTCTCCCAACGGCGGCCTGCTGCGCCAGCAGCTGGTGGACGCCATGGTGGCCCGCATGGATGCGGTGGCCTGGCAGACCACGCTGCGGCTGGGAAAACGCCTCCCGGAACGGCTCCAACCCCCGGGCCTGCGCCGCCACCGGCTCAGCGAGGCCAACGAACCGCTGCTCGATCTCGAACCGGTGCGGCAGTTGATGGGCATCCTTCAAGCACTGCCGGGCTTTGAGCCCCAAATGGTGCTGCGGCGTTTGCCCCGACTGCTTGGGGAACCACAACTGCGCCAGATGGGCGTTCAACTGGCCCGCGGATTGGCGGAACGGGGGGTGGTGCGCCTGGTGCGCGATGTGCTCGTCCCAGCCTGAGCACGGAAACAACCGCCGTAAGCTGATTGCCATGCCAAGCGCCTTCCGCCACCCGAATTCAGGCCGCAAGCGTCAAGCCCTGGCCGCGATCACCCTGGGCCTCAGCCTGATGGGCCTGCTGCCTACAGCGCCTCTACCTCCGGTAGCCGCAGCAGAAAACTTGGTGTTCGTCAGTGGTGCCTTCCGCCGCTCCATCGCCGTGGCCGATCTGGAGCACCTGGCCCAAACCGGCCAGGCCCGGGGGCTGCTGGCCGACGTGCTGCGTTTCAGCAAACAAAATCCCAAGGAGATTGCCAAGTTGCTGAACCAGTCCCTCAGCCTGCAGGTCACCCTGGTGAGCCGCCTGCTGAACACCCGGATCGGTGAAGCGATCTTGGAGCGTTTGGCCAAAATTGTGTACCCCCTCAAGGCGTCCAAGGCTGGTGTGCCCGCCCTTCGCTCAGCGATGGTGATGGGCGTAGTCGCTGGCAACGGCTCGATCTCGCCGCTCTCGTTTTTCCGGGCCTATCCGGCCCAGGAGATGGAAGTGAGCATCCCCGCCCTGATGAACCTGTTGAGCAAAGCCAGTTCCATCGCCGAACTGGTGCGCTTCTTCTCCGAATCGCCGCTCGACGGCTTGCGAAGCGATGCGCCTGGAGCCGCGCCGTAGATTCCCTTTAGCCACTGCTCTAACCCGTGCCCTTGCTCCGTTCCCTGAGGCGTTTGAGCAAGGGACCCTTCGGCCCCCGTCCGACGATGCAGGACTGGCCTGGTTTGATCGAGGCCTACCGGCGCTGGCTGCCGGTGTCCGCCAAGACACCAGTGATCACCCTGCATGAGGGCGCCACTCCGCTGATCCCGGCCCCGCTGATCGCCGAGCGGATCGGTAAGGGCGTCAAGGTTTTTCTCAAATACGACGGCCTCAACCCCACCGGATCCTTCAAGGATCGAGGCATGACCATGGCCATTTCCAAAGCCAAGGAGGCGGGCTCGGAGGCGGTGATCTGCGCCAGCACCGGCAACACCTCAGCGGCCGCCGCCGCCTATGCCCGCAGGGGTGGGATGCGCGCCTTCGTGCTGATTCCCGATGGCTACGTGGCCCAGGGAAAACTGGCCCAGGCCCTGCTCTACGGCGCCGAGGTGATCGCCATCCAGGGAAACTTCGACAGGGCCCTGGCGATCGTGCAGGACGTGGCCAACCAGTACCCGATCACCCTGGTGAATTCGGTGAACCCCTACCGGCTGCAGGGCCAGAAAACGGCCGCCTTCGAAGTGGTGGATGCCCTGGGCGAGTCCCCCGACTGGCTGTGCATCCCGGTGGGCAACGCCGGCAACATCAGCGCCTACTGGATGGGCTTCAACGAATACCGAAACGCGGGCCACTGCCGCAAACTGCCGCGGATGATGGGCTTCCAGGCGGCGGGATCGGCCCCCCTTGTTCTGGGCCACACGGTGGAACAACCCGACACGATTGCCACCGCGATCCGGATCGGCAATCCGGTGAACCGCGAAAAGGCGCTGAATGTGAGAAGCGAGAGCGGCGGCGGTTTCATGGCCGTCACCGACGCCGAAATCATCGAGGCCTACAAGCTGCTGGGCAGTGGTGAAGGAGTGTTCTGCGAACCTGCCAGCGCCGCATCGGTGGCGGGGCTGCTCAAGCGCAAAGACGAGGTGCCTGCGGGGGCCACGGTGGTGTGTGTGCTCACCGGCAACGGTCTGAAGGACCCCACCACGGCCATCGAGCACAACGACGCCCGCTTCCACACCGGCCTGGAAGCCGATACGGCCAAGGTGGCGGCCGTGATGGGCTTCTGAGCAGCCCGCGCCAGAGCCAACCAATCGGCAAAGCGTCTGGGGGAAAGCGTGGGAAAAGGTCCCCACCACCGCGGAGAAGTCCAAGCCGAGGGCAGACGCTGGAGCACCTTCTTTTTACCCAGAGCCTGGAAAGCGTGGAAAAGCCGATCTTTCCCGCATGACTGGTTCGACGTCCCCCAGGCCTCGATGGCGCACATCCCTGTTGCTTCAGGTGTTTTTAAGGTTTTCCCCGATTCCCCCAGCCCCTACGACGACGGTTTAGTTCTTTCTGATGGAATCCATTAACCCGTTGATCGCAAAGACTGTTGAAGGCGGTTCACCGACATTGCGGAATCAGCCGGCCTGTGGAAGCGTGGGGGCTCCCCATTTCCAGCCGTCAGGCTTCCCGACACAGGCACCATGAAGCTGGTTTGTTCCCAGTCCGAACTCAGCACCAGCCTTCAGCTGGTGAGCCGGGCCGTGGCCAGCCGGCCCACCCATCCAGTGCTGGCCAACGTGCTGCTCACCGCCGATGCGGGCACCGGTCGGCTCAGCCTGACCGGCTTCGACCTCAGCCTCGGCATTCAGACCAGCCTGCCCGCCAGCGTCGAAACCAGTGGTGCCATCACCCTGCCGGCCCGGCTGTTCGGGGAGATCGTGTCGCGGCTGTCCAGTGACAGCCCCATCACCCTGGAGTGCGCCGAAGGTGCCGAACAGGTGGAGCTCACCAGCTTGTCGGGCAGCTACCAGATGCGGGGCATGCCAGCGGAGGATTTCCCCGACCTGCCCCTCGTGCAGAGCGGTACGCCGATCCGGCTGGAGGCTGAGGCCCTGGTCAAGGGCCTGCGCGCCACGTTGTTTGCCAGCAGCGGCGATGAGGCCAAGCAGCTCCTCACCGGAGTGCACCTGCGACTCGACTCCAGTGGCCTCGAGTGTGCCGCCACCGATGGCCATCGGCTCGCCGTGCTCTGCCTGGCTCATGCCAGTGTCGCAGTGGAGGGAGATGGCGGTGAGCCCTTTGCGGTCACCGTGCCCGCCCGCTCCCTGCGGGAGCTTGAGCGGCTGCTGTCCGGTCGCCAGTCCGCCGAGCCGCTGAGCCTGTTCTATGACCGCGGTCAGGTGGTGTTCCTGTGGGCTGATCAGGTGCTCACCAGCCGCAGCCTGGATGGCACCTACCCCAACTACCGCCAGCTGATCCCCGACAGCTTTAGCCGCACCATCGCTCTGGATCGCCGCACCCTGGTGTCGGCTCTCGAACGGGTGGCGGTGCTCGCTGATCAGCACAACAACGTGGTGAAGCTCAGTGCCGAACCGGCCACGGGCCAGCTGCTGATCCAGGCCGATGCCCAGGATGTGGGCAGTGGCTCGGAAGGCCTGGCGGCATCGATCACGGGGGATGCCATCCAGATTGCTTTCAACGTGCGCTATCTGCTCGATGGACTCAAGGCCATGGCCTGTGATCAGGTGCTACTGCAGTGCAATGCAGCCACCACTCCGGCAATCCTCACGCCGGTTGAGGGAGATCAGTTCACCTACCTGGTGATGCCCGTTCAGATCCGTAGCTGATCGTGTTGGCTCTTCCGGAGCAGTTGCTGCTGAGCGAGCTGCTGCGTCGGCGGGTTCGCTGTGATCAGGGCCTCGACCACGGAGCCGGCCTGCAGGTGTGGATGCATCCGCCGGTGCATCGGGTGCTTGGTTGGGTGTCCAAGCCTTCGGCCTTTGGGTCCCGCCGGCTGGTGTGGCGTCTCAACCAATTGCGCGGACTCACCGACCTGGAGGTGTTGGTGGAGGGAGAGCCCGCTGAAACCGAGCAGGATGTGGTGGAGCGGTTACCCACTCTGATCGACGCGGTCGTGCTTGATCGCCGTCAGCAGCCCATCGGCAGCTTGGCGGATGCCGCCATTGAGCTGCGCACGGGCCGCATCCGGCACTATCTGGTGAGCCGCAGCGATCCGCGCTTGCCTGGCAGCAGCCGCTGGCGGCTGAGCCTTGATCGCCTGGTCGATCAGCAGCCTGGTCAGGTGTTCACGGCTTTGGAGAGCCTCGATGATCTGCCCCTGGCCCGGGCCAGTGTCCGCCAGGAGTTCCTGCGTCGTTCCCGCCGCTGGCGCGATCAGGTGCAGGAGGCCGGCAGCCGCTTTGAAGAGCGACTGGAGGGCTGGTTGGAGGAGCCGCCCTGGCAGGAGGAGCCGCCGTCCCCCCTGGCTGGGGACGCGCCTGATGAAGGCTGGGACGATTGGCCCGAGTCTTGGGATCCATCCGAGCCTCCCTCCAGAACGTCTGCTCCAGACGGCCGGCGTCAGCGGCGTTCAGACCAGCCTCCGAACGACGAAGACCCCTGGCTCTGAGTCACCCGGGTTCCCGGTTCCCGCTTGTGGATCCACCCCCTCCAGCCGGTCTCCCGAGTTCTGTACAGCCTGTACAGAACTCGGGACAGTCCCACATCCACAGGCAGGTCACCGCCCTCGAAGGTTCCGCGTCTTACCACGCACTTCTGGAAGCCTGGTGAGTCGCTCGGCGAAACTGGAGGGATCTTGCCCAGCCGCTTGTGGTTGCCGCCGCCGATTCCGCCGCTTCAGCGTTCGCCGCGCCCGACTACGCGGTTGCTGAGGCCCTCAAGAAAGAGAACCTCAGCCAGGCCGACTACGACGAGATCTGCCGCCGTCTGGGCCGTGCCCCCAACCGTGCCGAGCTCGGCATGTTCGGGGTGATGTGGTCGGAGCACTGCTGCTATCGCAATTCGCGGCCGCTCCTGCAGGGCTTCCCCACCACCGGCCCGCGCATCCTGGTGGGCCCCGGCGAGAACGCCGGCGTGGTGGATCTGGGTGAGGGCCAGCGCCTGGCCTTCAAGATCGAGAGCCACAACCATCCCTCGGCGGTGGAGCCGTTCCAGGGAGCGGCCACGGGCGTGGGCGGCATCCTGCGCGACATCTTCACCATGGGCGCCCGCCCGATCGCCCTGCTTAATGCTCTGCGCTTCGGGTCCCTGGAGGACGAGCGCAATGTGGGCCTGATGGAGGGGGTGGTGGCCGGCATCGCTCACTACGGCAACTGCGTGGGCGTGCCCACTGTGGGCGGTGAGGTGGCCTTCGACCCCAGCTACTCCGGTAACCCCCTTGTGAATGCCATGGCCCTCGGGCTGATGGAAACCGACGACATCGTTTGCTCCGGCGCCAAAGGGGTGGGCTATCCGGTGGTCTACGTGGGCAGCACCACCGGCCGCGATGGCATGGGTGGCGCCAGCTTTGCCTCAGCCGAGCTCACCGAAGTTTCTCTCGACGATCGCCCCGCCGTACAGGTGGGCGATCCTTTCTTGGAGAAGGGTCTGATTGAGGCCTGCCTTGAGGCCTTCCAGAGCGGTGATGTGGTGGCTGCGCAGGACATGGGCGCCGCCGGCCTCACCTGTAGCTGCTCTGAGATGGCCGCTAAGGGGGGCCTGGGCATCGAGCTGGATCTCGATTGCGTGCCTGCCCGCGAGGCCGGCATGACCCCCTACGAGTTCCTGCTGTCGGAATCCCAGGAGCGGATGCTGTTTGTGGTGAAGCCCGGCACGGAGCAGGCGCTAATGGAGCGCTTTATCCGTTGGGGGTTGCAGGCCGCCGTGGTGGGCCGCGTGCTGGAAGACAACATCGTGCGCGTGCTGCAGAACGGCGCGGTGGCAGCCGAGGTGCCCGCTAGCGCCCTGGCGGACGACACGCCGATCAACCACCACGAGCTGATCAGTGAACCTCCCGCCGAGATCCAGGCCCACTGGCGCTGGAGCGAAGACCAGCTGCCCCCTGCCACGGTTGCCGGTGTGACCCCAGAGTGCGGCAGCTCCATCACCTGGAACCAGGCCCTGCTGGCCCTGCTCGACGACCCCACCATCGCCTCCAAGCGCTGGGTGTATCGCCAGTACGACCACCAGGTGCAGGCCAACACCGTGGTGCCCCCCGGCGGCGCTGACGCGGCCGTGGTGCGGCTGCGTCCCCAGCAGGGCGAGGGCGCGATGGCCCCAGCCACCCGGGGGGTTGCGGCGGTGGTGGACTGCCCCAACCGCTGGGTGGCCCTTGACCCCGAGCGCGGCGGCATGGCGGCGGTGGCCGAGGCGGCTCGCAACCTCAGCTGCGTTGGCGCCGAGCCCCTGGCGATCACCGACAACCTCAACTTCCCTTCGCCCGAAACCACCACCGGCTACTGGCAGCTGGCGATGGCCTGCCGCGGCCTTTCGGCCGCCTGCAGCGCCCTGGATACGCCGGTCACCGGTGGCAACGTGTCCCTCTACAACGAGACCCGCCTACCCGATGGGCGCATGCAGCCGATTCACCCCACCCCCGTGGTGGGCATGGTGGGCTTGGTGCACAACCTGGAGCACGTGCGCGGCCAGGCCTGGAGTGCGGTCGGCGATGCCATCTGGCTGCTGGGGGTGCCGCTGGAAATGGGCGAGGCTCCAGCCGATCCCCGCCTGACCCTCGCCGGCAGCAGCTACCTGGAGCGGTTGCATGGAGCCGTCACCGGGCGCCCGCCGGAGATTGATCTGCCATTGGAGCGCGCGGTTCAGGGCTTCCTGCGCCAGGCCATTGCCCAGGGCCTGGTGGCTTCCGCCCACGACCTCAGCGACGGCGGCCTGGCGGTGGCCGCGGCCGAATGCTGCATGGCTGCTGGCCTGGGTGCCGCGCTGGAGCTGCCCGCCGGTAGCGTCCGCACCGATCGCCTGCTGTTTGCTGAGGGCGGCGCTCGCATCCTGGTGAGCGTGCCGGCCGATCTGGTTGAGGCCTGGAAACAGGCCGTGGCTGCTGCAGGAGTGCCCGCCGCGCGGATTGGTGTCGTGACCGCGTTGGCCGACCTGGTGATCAACCAGGGCGGTAGCGCGGTGCTCCACCAGAGCCTGGAGGCTTTGCAAACCTGCTACGAACAGGCCATCCCCCGGCGCATGGGCGTTGATCTGCCCCCTACGGCTTGAGTGGGGAGGGGCCCCGGGCGCTCTCATGCAGAATGAAGTTGCACCGTGTTCGTTGATGGGCTTGTGGTGGTGATGCATCCGGACCACAACGCTCAGGGAGTAGATCACGATCCCGACCAGCGCCCTGACAAGCCTGAGGAGGCCTGTGGCGTCTATGCCGTTCTGGCGCCGGGGCAGCCGGTGGCCAACCTCACGTACTTCGGCCTGTACGCCCTGCAGCACCGCGGCCAGGAATCGGCGGGAATTGCCGTGTTTGATGCCGACCGCAAGGTCCGGCTGCACAAGGACATGGGTCTGGTCAGCCAGGTGTTTGACCAGGCCGTGCTTGAGCGCCTGACCGGCGACCTGGCCATTGGTCACAACCGCTATTCCACCACCGGCAGCAGCAAGGTTTGCAATGCTCAGCCGGTGGTGTTGAACACCCGGATCGGTCCCTTTGCCCTGGCCCACAACGGCAACCTGGTGAATGCCGCTGAGTTGCGGGCCGACCTCGCCGCCATCGCCAGCGAGCTCACCTCCACCACTGATTCCGAGCTGATCGCCTTTGCCATCCAACAGGCCGTGAATCGTGGTCTCGACTGGGACCACGCGATCCGGCAGGCAGCGGAGCGCTGCCGCGGGGCCTTCAGCCTGGTGATCGGCACCCCGGAGGGTCTGTTCGCCCTGCGTGATGGCCACGGCATCCGGCCGCTGGTGTTTGGCCATATCGGCGAATCCAGTGAGGCCCAGTGGGTGGTGAGCAGCGAGTCGTGCGGACTCGACATCATCGGGGCTTCCTTCGATGGCGACGTGGAGCCTGGGGAGATCATCCACTTCCGCCAGGGTGATCCCAACTCCAGCCGCAGCCGTTGGGCTGAGCAGCCCGTGAAGCTGTGCGTGTTCGAGATGATCTATTTCGCCCGGCCCGACAGCCGCTTCTTTGGCGAGTCGCTTTACAGCTACCGGGTGCGGATCGGCGAGGCCCTGGCCCGCGAAACGCCTGTGAACGCCGACATTGTCATCGGCGTACCTGATTCCGGCATCCCGGCAGCGATCGGCTACTCCCAGTTCAGCGGCATCCCCTTTGGCGATGGCCTGATCAAAAACCGCTACGTCGGCCGCACCTTCATCCAGCCCACTCAAGCGATGCGTGAGGCGGGGATTCGCGTGAAACTCAATCCCCTGCCCGACGTGCTCGCGGGCAAGCGTGTGGTGGTGATCGATGACTCGATCGTGCGGGGCACCACCAGCCGCAAGCTGGTGCAGGCCCTGCGGGATGCCGGGGCCACGGAGGTGCACATGCGCATCAGTTCACCGCCGGTGACCCACCCCTGCTTCTACGGGATTGATACCGACACCCAGGATCAGCTGATTGCGGCCCGGCTCACCCTGGCTGAAATCACAGCCCATTTGGGGGTGGATTCCCTGGCCTACCTGAGCAAGCAGGGCATGGTGGACGCGGCTCTGGCCAATTCCGCGCATTTCTGCACCGCTTGCTTTGATGGGGCTTATCCGATAGAGATGCCCGAGCAGGTGCGCTCCAGCAAGCTGATGCTCGAGCCTGCCGGCATTGCCGCCACGCTTGTCGGGCAGCCTTAACGGATTAAAGGCACCAGCTGTTGCAGCGTCTGGCCTGGCGGCAGGGCGATGGAGACCCCGCTGCCGCTGCAGTCTTCGGCTTGCAGGTGGCTCAGGTCGAGCCTTGCGCTCCAGCCCTTCTCAGTCAACAGGCTCAGCACCGTGGTGTCGGCCGGCTGGAGGTCGATCACACGATCTCCCCGTTGTTGGAGTCGCAGGCCGATCTGACCCATATCGCCGCGCTGGCCAAGCCGCAGGTTGGACACTTCCAGACGTTTCACCTGCCCGCCCTCGGTTGCTAATAGCACCGAGGCGCTGGCAGCGCTGGCTGCAACGCAGGCGGCACCCACCACAGCTTCCCCAGGGAGCAGCCGCATCAGCATGGGGCCCTGGGCGGCGCGGCCCATCAGGGGCAGATCGGTTTCGTTGAAGCTGAGGCGCAGCATCCGGCCGGTGCTGCTGGCCACCACCAGGGTGTCGCCCTCTTCGCCACTCACCACCCGCCGTAGGCTGACACCCTCCTTGAGCTTCAGCACCGTCGCTGCCCGCCCCGACAACTCTTGAAAGTCCTCGACGGGCAGCCGTTTGAAGCGGCCGTCGCTGCTCAGCAAGCCCAGGCTGCCCTGGCTGGGTAGGGGCAGCACCTGCACCACCGGCTCTCCCTCGAGGCTGTCGGGCAGGAAGCGCTCCAGCTTGCCGGGCTGCTGGCTGGCAAATTCCCAGCGCAGCAGGGCGACTCGCCCACTTCCGGTGAAGGCCAGCAGCAGCGGTTGTTCGGCGATCGGCAGGATCAGGCGGGCTGGGGAGGGGTGGTCTCCCAGTTCGATGGCCTCATCGAGATGGAGCCGGCCCAGCATCTGGGCATTCAGGATCTTCACCGCCCCATCCGCCTGAATCAGCAGCCGGCTCTCTGGTGCCAGGGCCGCAAAGGCTTGCTTGCGCTGGAGTTCAGCGTTGGGACGGATCGCCGCGGCTCGCTGGGCCACCAGCGCATCGCCCCCTTCCACCAACCGGGTGCGCCGGGGTGTGGCAAAGCGCTTGCGCAGCGCCTTGAACTCCGACACCAGCGTGTCGAGCAGCACGGTCCTGTCGTCGAGCAGGTGGCGTAGCCGGCCCCGCTCCTCAATCAGCTCGGATGCTTCTTTCCGCAAACTCTCCTGCTCCAGGCCTGTCAGGCGCCGCAGGGGCATGGCAAGCACCGCATCGGCTTGGCGTTCGCTTAGGTCGAGCTGCACCTGGAGGGCGGCCTTGGCGCTGGCCGCATCGCTGGCGGCGGTGATCAGGGCGATCACCTGCTGAAGCGCATCGAGGGCCTTGATCAGCCCTTCCACCACTTCGAGCCGGTCTTCGCAGCGCTTGAGGGCGTGGCGGGTGCGCCGGATCAGGGTGAGTTCCCGGTAGTCCAGGAATTCCTGCAGCAGGCGCCGCAGGCTCAGCTGCACCGGCTGGCCGTTCACGAGGGCGAGCAGGATGGCACCGAAATTGCTCTGCAGGGCCGTGCGCCGTTGCAGATCGGCCAGCACGGTTTCCGGGGTGGCATCGCGGCGCAGCTCTACCACCACCCGCATGCCGTCGCGGTCGCTTTCGTCGCGGATGTCGGCGATGCCGCCGATCTTGCCGTCGTTCACCTGCTCCGCCAGCTTCTCGATCCAGCCCGCCTTGCTCAGTTGGTAGGGGAGCTCGGTGATCACCACGGCGCCGCGCTTGTGGCGGCCTTTACCGGGTTGCACTTCCTCGATGTGGGCCACGCCTCGCATCGGGATGCTGCCGCGGCCCGTCAGGTAGGTGTCGCGCACACCCTGGCCCACCAGCACCTCGCCACCGGTGGGGAAATCGGGGCCGGGCACCAGTTCCAGGAGCTTGTCGTCGGAGAGATCTGGCTTGCGTACCAGGGCGATTAGGGCATCCACGACTTCGCCGAGGTTGTGGGGCGGGATGTTGGTGGCCATGCCCACCGCAATGCCGGTGCAGCCGTTGAGGATCAGGAACGGCAGCTGGGCCGGCAGGACCGTGGGCTCCTGCTGGGAGCCATCGAAGTTGGCGGCGAAATCAACGGTGTCGGCGCCGATCTCATCGAGTAGGCCCTCGTTGGCGATTGGTGCCAGCCGTGTTTCCGTGTAGCGCATGGCCGCCGGCGGGTCGTCGTCGACGGAACCGAAGTTGCCATGGCCATCGAGCAGCGGGTGGCGGCTGGCGAAGGTCTGCACCTGGCGCACCAGCGCGTCGTAGACCGCCTGGTCGCCGTGGGGGTGGTATTTGCCGAGCACGTCGCCCACCACGCGGGCGCATTTGCGGTAGGGCCGATCCGGGGTTAGCCCCAGCTCGTGCATCGCGAACAGGATCCGGCGCTGCACGGGCTTGAGCCCATCCCGCACATCCGGTAAGGCCCGTCCCACGATCACGCTCATGGCGTATTCGAGGTAGGAGCGCTGCATCTCTTGATGCAGCGCAATCGGCTGAATGCGCGGGTCGTTGCCCGGTCCGTTCCTTTCCCCTGGGCGCTCCTCGGCCATCCGCTGTTGTGGTCTGGGGTCGGAAAGTGGGGCTCAGCCTACAGATGCTGTCCAGGGTCGATGCCGCCTGCGGCGTTCACTCCTCTTCGCTGCTCTCGCCTTCCGGGCTGGCATTGGCGAGGGCCCGATCCACCACGGCTTTGAGATCGCCCTGTTGCAGCAGCTCCTGGGTGGTGCTGCGCAGTTTCGGTCCCCAGAGTTGTTCCTTCTGGTAACTCTCCAGCACGTAATTGGGTTCCTTGTCGAGCGCCTTGGCGACCAGCTCCACGGCCTCGCCACGGCCCGTCGGCCCCTGGGAGAACAGGCCCGCCGCCAGCGCCAGCATCGGTTCAGCCCCATCCGGCTTGATGGTCAGCACCCGCCGCCAGCGCTGGATGGCGTCCTTGGTTTTGCCCTGCTCAAACAACACCAGCCCCTGGTTGTTGAGGGCTTCCCAGAAGTCCTTGCGCAGGGAGGAGGCCCGCTCGAAGGCCGCCAGGGCCGTTCCGCTTTGGCCGAGCAGGATGCGGGCGTTGCCCAGGTCGAAGTAGGCGCCAGCATTGCCTTTGTCGAGCTTCAGCCCCTGCTCCAGCAAGCTGATCGCATCTTCGGGTTTTCCGGCCCTTAGGGCCAGGGAGCCCTCGGCAAACCAGATGCCCGGGTTGCGCGGATCCAGTTGCTTGGCCTTGGCCAGCGATACGCCGGCTTGTTTCAGTTGACTGCTGCGCAGCTGGGCTTCGGCCAGCAGCACCCAGCCGCGGGGGTCGTCGGGTAGCAGTTGCACCGTGAGGGCCGCCAGGCGGGCGGCATCACTGGCCTGGCCCAGCCGCAGCAGCCGCGCTGCCGCCTGGGCGATGCCCAGGCCCGCGCCTTCCAGCTCCTGGCGTTGGGGCACGTAGACGTAGGGCACCAGCGCTCGGGCGGGCAAGGCTGTGGAGAGCAGTAGTCCCAGGGCACCGACCAGAACGCCTTTGGCCAGACGGGTCTTTGCGAAACCAGTCTTTACGTAACCAGTTTTTGGGAAACCAGTGCGCAACCGGCGCGGTGCCATCGGTGCCAGACAGATTCGTTCACCCTAGGCAGAACCCTCCTGGCCGGCCCGCAGGTTGCGCCGCCACATCCAGGGTTTGAGCCGCCGCAGGGCTGACGCCCGCAGCCGTTGATCCCAGTCGGCATCGTTCCACTGCAGGGCCTGCTCGGCCTGCAGATCGAGCAACCAGGGTCGGGGCTGCAGATCCACATCGTCGCTGCTCTCCAGGGGTTGCTGATTCCAGGGACAAACCTCCTGACAGATGTCGCAGCCGGCCACCCAGCCCTGCAGTGCCGTGGCTATGGCGGCAGGCAGCTCGGGATCCCGATTCTCAATTGTGTGGAAGGCGATGCAGCGGCGGCTGTCCACCACGAAGGGCTCCCTGATGGCGCCGGTGGGGCAGGCCGGTAGGCAGCGGCTACAGCTGCCGCAGAGGGGTGTGGCGGGGGTATCCGCCGGCAGCTCCAGGCTGGTGAGCAGGTGGCCCAACAGCAGCCAGGAGCCGCGGCGGTGGTGGATCAGGTTGCCGTGTTTGCCGATCCAGCCCAGACCGGCCTCCTCGGCCCAGGCCTTGTCCATCAATGGGGCACTGTCGACGCAGGCCCGCCAGCGCACTCCAGGCACCTGCTGCTCCAGCCAGCGGCCCAGCTGGCGCAGGCGCCCATCGATCAGCCGGTGGTAGTCGCGGCCCCAGCCGTAGCGGGCCACCTTCAGGGAGCCTGGGCTGCGCTCGGCTTCCACGTAGTAATTGAGCCCTACCGCCAAGAGGCTGCGCACCCCGGGCAAGAGCTGCTCCACCGCGCGCCGGCGCGGGTCGGCCATCCAGGCCATGTCGGCTTGATAGCCGGCCGCCAGCCAGCGCTCCAGGGCCGCTGTCCGCAGGCTTAGGCGCTCTCCGGCGGGCACGGCGGCGAGGCCCACCGGGTCAAACCCCAACTGCCGGGCCTGCTCTTTGAGCTGGTGTGCCAGCTCGTGGTGGGCGTGCCGTGTCATCGCCCGTACAGTTGCGCCGTTCTCTCAATCTGCCGCGAGCCTCTCCTGTGAGCACTGCCTCCTTCGGCCGTCTGGGCCATTTGCTGCGCTGGCTCGGCCTCACCCTGGTCGTGTTGCTGGTGCTCCAGCTGCTGGTCCTGCTGGGCTCCTGGAACTGGGGCGAGGAGGGGTACCGCCAGCTGCTGATGGACCGGTTGGTGACCCAGTCGCCGATGGCGTTGGTGGGCTTGCTGCTGATGCTGTTCGGCAGCCGCCTCGACCATCCCGCCGCTGGCCGCACGCCCTTGCGCTGGCTCGTGGCGGTGCTCAGCATCCTGCTGGCCCTGGCGATGCTCGTGGCGGTGCCGGTGTCGATCAGTGGCGACCGCGCCCTCTCCGACCAGGCCGACCAGCAGCTCGAGGCCCGCAAGGCCCAGCTGGCGGCGGCCCGTTCCCAGATGGGCAATCCCCAGGTGATCGACCAGCTGATTGCCCAGGCCGAGCAGGCTGGCCAGATCCCCGCCACCGCCACGGCCGAGCAGAAGCAGCAGGCCGCTAAAGCGTTCATGGAGCGCCAGCTCCAGCAGGCTGACGACCAACTGCAGCAGCAGCAGCGCGCCCGGGATCTCACCGTCAACCAGCGCCGCTACGGCGGCACCGGCACCGCCTTGGTGCTGGCCATCGGTTTCGTGCTGCTGGCCCTGGTGGCTCTGCTTTGAGCCTGCCTGGCTAAGTTGCCAACAGGTAGCGAATGGGCCGGACGTCCGGGTTGTCAGTTGGTTCAATCCAGTCCTAAATCTGATCAGCCCCTGGGGGACCGGCTTCAGGCCGACCTCAAGAATGACCTGATCGCCGGCCTGCTGGTCGTCATCCCCCTGGCGACCACCATCTGGCTGGCGACCACGGTGAGCCGCTTTGTGCTGGCGTTTCTCACCTCGATCCCGAAGCAGTTCAACCCGTTCAACACCCTCAACCCGCTGCTGCAGGAACTGATCAATCTGGGGGTGGGCCTGTTGGTGCCCCTGCTGGGCATCCTCCTGATTGGCCTGATGGCCCGCAACATCGTGGGCCGCTGGTTGTTGGAATTTGGCGAGGGCACTCTGCTGCGGATTCCCCTGGCGGGTTCGGTCTACAAGACCCTCAAGCAGTTGCTGGAAACCTTTTTGCAGGGCAATTCCAGCAAGTTTCGCCGGGTGGTGCTCGTTGAATACCCGCGGGAGGGGTTGTTTGCCCTGGGTTTCGTCACCGGCGCCATCGGCACGGCGCTCCAGGCCGGTTTCAGCGAACCGATGCTGAGTGTGTTCATCCCCACGGCCCCCAATCCCACCACCGGCTGGTACACCGTGGTGCCCGAGCGGTCGGTCAAAGACCTGGAGATCTCGGTGGAGGATGCCTTCCGCACGATTATTTCCGCTGGCATCGTCAATCCCGACGAGCGCTCCACGCCCAATCGCAGCTTCTCCAGCCTGCTGGCACAGCTGCGCACCCCCCAACTCTCCTGAGGCCGAGTCGTTTTGATGCAGAGCCGCACCCTCTCGCGCGAACTCGCCCTGCTGATGCTCGGCCAGACCAGCGACCGCGCCGGCGCCACCCCCGCAGCCCAGCCCACCGCGATGGAGGGTCTGTTGCAGCAGGTGCTTGCCACCTTGAGCCAGCACGTGCGCGAGGCCCTCGACCGCTCCGCGGAGGACCTGCAGACCGCCCAGCAGGAACTGCTGGACAGTGAGCTGCAGGACCAGGGCGAGCAGCAGTTGCCGCGGGTGCGTCAGCACCTCACTGCCGGCTTGGCGGCAGCGGAGCATGCCATCAACCGCCTCTCCGCCAGTCTGGAATTGCCCCGGCTGCTGCTTCTGGCTGACCAAGATGAGGTGCGCCGCGGCGCCATCGCCCGGGTGGAGGCGGTGTTGCGCGATCGGGAGGCCATCGATGCGCGCCTCGATGGCGTGATGGAGGGCTGGCGGCTCGCCCGCCTGCCTCGCATCGACCGCGACATCCTGCGGCTAGCGGCCGTGGATCTGGACCGTTTCAGTACCCCCGCCGCGGTGGCCTGCAATGAGGCGGTGGAGCTGGCCAACCGCTACAGCGATGAGCAGGGCCGCCGCATGATCAACGGCGTGCTGCGGCGCTTTACGGCCGCCCGGCCTGTGGCGGAGGCCTGAGGGCGCCATGGTCTACGACTGGTTCAACCGCACCGGGCCCGCCGCAGCCGACGGCGAGACTCCGCCAGGACAGGGCTCGGAGCCGCCGGGCGCTCCGCAACCCGCTGCCGCACCAGCTCTCGCCGCTGCCCAGCCCGGAGAAGTCTCGGGTGATGCCACCGCGAGCGATCCCAACCAGGAGGCCCTCGAGTGGGCGCGTCAGGCCTACGCCCGCCTGAAAGCGCAGCAGGAAGCCCAAAAGCAGGCCCAGCAGGAGCCGGAGCCAAACCTCACAGCCGAACCTCAGGCCGGGTCCCAGGCAGATCCTCCGGTGGTTCTTCAGGCAGATTTTCAGGCAGAGCTCTTGCCCAGCTTCCGTCTCGATTCTGGTCAGCCTGTACAGAATTTTGCAGAGGGTCTCGCTGCGCCGACCTCTGCCGAGCCCTCTGCCGCTCCTGATTTCGCTCCTGATGCCCCCCCGGCCGCCGGTCTGTCATTGCTGGAGCAGGCCGCCGCCCAGCGGGCCGAGCGCCAGCAGGCGATCACCGCCGCCGGCCCCGCACCGACGGACACCCTGCCCGCGCCAGCCCTGGCTCCCCAGCCGCCGGCTGAAACCGATTCCCCTGAGCCCCGCCTGGGCGACTTCGACACCACCTTCACCTGGTCGGCGGAGGTGCTGGCGGCCCAGGGCAAGCGGGTCGATCAGGTGTCGCTCGAGGAGATCGACTGGCTGGGACGCCTGCGCCAGGGCCTGGAGAAGACCCGCCAGGGTTTTGTCACCCAATTGCTCGACACCCTCGGCGACGATCCGCTCACCCCGGAGGTGGTGGATGACCTGGAAACCACCTTGTTGCGGGCCGATGTGGGCGTGCAGGCCACCGACCAGGTGCTGGATGCCCTGCGCAAACGCATGAACGAGGAGGTGGTGGATCCGGCCGAGGGGTTGCGCTTTCTCAAGGAACAGCTCCAGGACCTGCTGGATGCCCCGACCCGGGCAAGCGGCTCCCCCTTGCTGGCCCCCGAACGCGGTCGGCTCAACGTGTGGCTGATGGTGGGGGTCAACGGCGTCGGCAAGACCACCACCCTCGGCAAGCTGGCCAATCTGGCCGTGCGCAGTGGCTACAGCTGCCTGATCGCCGCCGCCGACACCTTCCGGGCGGCGGCGGTGCAGCAGGTGCAGGTGTGGGGCGACCGCAGCAACGTGCCGGTGATTGCCAATCCCAGCGCCAACGCCGATCCGGCGGCCGTCGTGTACGACGCCATTGGCGCCGCCCAGGCCAAGGCCACTGAGCTCGTGCTGGTGGACACGGCCGGCCGGCTGCAGACCAAGCACAACTTGATGGAGGAGCTCAGCAAGGTGCGCCGCATCGTCGACAAGCTGGCGCCGGAGGCGGTGGTGGAGTCGCTGCTGGTGCTCGATGCCAGTCAGGGTCAGAACGGCCTGCGTCAGGCCATGGCCTTTGCCAAAGCAGCTGGGCTCACCGGCGTGGTGCTCACCAAGCTCGATGGCAGTGCCCGTGGTGGGGTGGCCCTGGCGGTTGCCTCCGAGGCGGGCCTGCCCATCCGTTTCATCGGCGCCGGCGAAGGCATCCGCGACCTGCGGCCCTTCAACAGCTTCGAATTTGTGGAGGCGCTGTTGGCGCGTTAAGCCGCTCAGGCAGGTTCGGCTGCCAGAGCTATCTTGCGGGCTCGCCGCGGTCGCCCCGTGCGCAATCGGTGAGCAACAAGCCGCACCCCTATCCGTTCCAGCAGGCCCGGTCTCCAGCCGCCCCGGTGCTCTCGGCCGCGGCCTCGCTGCGCCAGCTGCTCGACAGCCTCAACCGGGAGCAGCGGCGCAACCAGGAGCTGCTCGCTTCGTTGGCTTTCGCCCTGCGCAGCTTCACCAACCTGGGCCGGTTTCTGGAGCTGGTGCCCGTGGTGGCGACCCGCCTGGTGGAGGCGGAAGGAGCGGTGTTGGTGGTGTTCCACGAGGACGGTCGCCTCTGGCGGGAGCAACTGCAGGCCACCCCGGCGGAGCGCTGCGTTGAGCTGGTGCGCCAGTTGGCGGCCCTCGGCGATGCCGAGCTGGCGGGCCTCAGCGGCGAAGCGGCGGTGGTCGCCCTGCTCGACCAGCGCATCGGCCGGCTGCTCGGGGGAGAGCAGGTGTTTGCCACGTCGGTGGTGTCCCGCAGTTTGCAGCGGGGTCGTTTGTATGTCTTCAGTGGCCGCAAGGGGTTTGCCTGGAGCGAGGTGCACCGCCGCCACCTGCAGCTGGTGGCCGATCTCACCGCCGTGGCCCTGGAAAATGAGGCGCTGCTGCAAACCATGCGGCGCCACGAGCGGTTGGACCGTCAGCTCAGCATCGGCGCCGAGATCCAAGCCCAGCTGTTGCCGGATCGCTGTCCGCTGATTGACGGCGTTGAGCTGGCGGCCCGCTGTCGCCCCGCCTTCCAGGTGGGGGGTGATTACTACGACTTCATTCCCACCCGGCCCCAGCTGCTCGGCCGGCGCCGCGAACAGGCCCGCTGGGCGTTGGTGATGGGGGATGTGATGGGCAAGGGGGTGCCGGCTGGCCTATTGATGACCCTGCTGCGCGGCATGTTGCGGGCCGAGGTGCTGAGCGGCCACTCCCCCGAGCGGATCCTCCACGACCTCAACCAGCTGGCCCAGGAGGACCTGGCTCAGTCGCACCGGTTTGTGACTCTGTTCTATTCCGACTACGACCCGCGAACCCGCCTGCTGCGCTACGCCAATGCGGCCCACAATCCGCCCTTGATCTGGCGGCGCCAGCGCAATCAGGTGGAGCGCCTCGATGCCCCCGGGCTGTTGATCGGGTTGCAGAGCGAAGCTGACTATGGCCTTGAGCAGACTGTGCTCGATCCCGGTGATGTGCTGCTCTATTACACCGATGGTGTGACGGAAGCCTCAGGCTTCAGTGGCGACCGTTTCGACGAGGAGCGGTTGGTGCGCCATCTGCAGGCGACCTGCTGCTCCGGCATCGGCGCCCAGGGGATTCTCGATCAGCTGTTCGCCCGCCTCGACCGCTTCGTGGGGGCCGATCGGCAGCTCGACGACGACGCCTCGATGGTGGTGCTCAAGGTGCGTGAGGAGGTGTTGCGGCCCTCCCTGCGAAGCTGACTGCCTGCGAAGCTGATTGCCTGCAAAGCTGACCTCCAGCCCCGCGCTGAGCGCCAAGTTCCGAATGGCCGTTGATTCCACCGCCTCCACCTGGAGCCAGCGATTCGAGCAGGGCCTGCATCCGGCCATCGAGCGCTTCAACGCCTCGATCGGCTTCGACATCACCTTGCTGCAGCAGGACCTCGACGGCTCGATCGCCCACGCCCGCATGCTGGGCCGTTGTGGTGTGATCACGGAGGCGGAAGCCAGCCAGTTGATCGCGGGATTGGAGACCGTGCGCGCCGAGGCAGCCCGGGGTGAATTCCGCCCCGGGCTGGAGGCTGAAGACGTTCATTTCGCCGTGGAGCGGCGCCTGATCGAGCTGCTCGGGCCCCTGGGCAAGAAGCTGCACACCGGCCGCTCCCGCAACGACCAGGTGGGCACCGACCTGCGCCTGTGGCTGCGCGGCCAGATCGATGCCATCGATGCGGCGCTGCTGCGCTTCGAGCGGGCTTTGTTGGCTCAGGCCGACCGCCACAGCGCCGTGTTAATCCCCGGCTACACCCACCTGCAGCGGGCCCAGCCGGTGTGCCTGGCCCACCATCTGCTGGCCTACATCGAGATGGCGGAGCGCGACCGCGATCGTCTGGCCGATGTGCGCCGCCGGGTCAACATCTGCCCCCTGGGGGCGGCGGCCTTGGCTGGCACGCCGGTGCCGATCGATCGGCGCCAGACCGCCGAGGAGCTCGGTTTCGAGGCCGTCTACGCCAACAGCCTTGATGCGGTCAGCGACCGCGATTTCGCGGTGGAGTTCAGCGCTGCCGCCAGCCTGATTTTGGTGCACCTGAGCCGGCTGAGCGAGGAGGTGATTCTCTGGGCCTCCGAGGAGTTTGGCTTTGTTGGCCTCACCGATCGATGCGCCACCGGCAGCAGTCTGATGCCCCAGAAGAAGAACCCCGATGTTCCCGAGCTGGTGCGGGGCAAGAGCGGCCGGGTGTTCGGCCACCTGATGGGGCTGCTCACCATGATTAAGGGCCTGCCCCTGGCCTACAACAAGGATTTTCAGGAAGACAAGGAAGCTCTGTTCGACGCGGTGCGCACCTGCCTGGATTGCCTCGAGGCGATGGCGATCCTGTTTGAGGAGGGGCTGGAATTTCGGCCCCAGCGACTGGAGGCGGCAGTGGCGGCGGATTTCTCCAATGCCACTGATGTGGCCGACTACCTGGTGGCGAAGGGTGTGCCCTTCCGTGAGGCCTATCAACTGGTGGGTGGCCTGGTCAAGGGATGTTTGGCGGAGGGGATTTTGCTGCGGGACTTGCCGCTGGAGCGCTGGCAGCAGCTCCATCCTGCTTTTGAAGCTGACATCTACGCCGCCATCACCCCCCAGCAGGTGGTGGCGGCCCGCCGCAGTGAGGGCGGCACCGGTTTCGAGCAGGTTCAGCAGCAGTTGCAGCGAATCCGGATCCGTGTTGCCCCCTGAGTGGAAGCAGGCCTCGTCGGGGGCCTTACGCTGGGTTGGTTAGCGGCCCAATGGCCCACATGCATCGGCCCAACGGTCGATCTCTGGTTCGTGAGCATTTTTGTCGGCAACCTTCCCTTCCGCGCTGAGCAGGACGACGTGGCGGAATTGTTTGCACCCTTCGGTGAAGTGGTCAGCTGTTCGCTGCCCCTTGAACGTGAGACTGGCCGCAAGCGAGGCTTCGCGTTTGTGGAAATGTCGGATGACACTGCGGAAACCAAGGCCATCGACGCGCTGCAAGGCGCTGAGCTGATGGGCCGCCCCTTGCGCATCAACAAGGCGGAACCCCGGGGAGCCGGAGCCGGTGGTGGCGGTGGCGGTCAACGTCGTGGCGGCTACGGCGGTGGCGGCGGCTATGGCGGAGGTGGGGGCTACAACCGCGGAGATGGTGCCGGTGGCTATGCGGGAGGCGGCGGTGGTTATGCCGGAGGCGGCGCTGATCGGGGTTCCGGGGCTCGGGGCTGGGAAGACCGCAGCTATGGCGCCGGCAGTGCCGCGCCGAGCGATGGCTTTGATGTCGGCCGCACCCGCCGCCGCCGCAGTGGCGGTGGGGACAGCGGTGGGGAGTACTACGGCGGCGCTGAGGGTTAACACCCCCGTTCCTCCAGGGCCCGAGCGGCGGCTTCCAACACCTCAGCACCGGCCTGCCGGTCCCCGGCGGCTTGGCTGAGCTGTTGGCGCCAGTGCCGGGCGCCGCTCACCCCCTCGACCACGTGCACCAGGTGGCGAGCGATCGGCCAGAGCCGCTCGCCCCGCGTTCGCCACCGCTCGGCGTAAGGAATGAGTCCCCGCACCACGTGCGAGGCGCAGGCCGGTGGCTGGCTGGTGTCGCCGAACACCCGCTGATCCACCTCGGCCCATTGCAGTGGATGGGCATAGGCGGCCCGGCCCACCATGGCCCCATCCAGCTGCTCCAGGTGCTTCAGGCAGGTTTCCAGGCTTTCCAGGCCGCCGTTGAGCTCGATGGTCAGCCCCGCTCGATCCCGTTTGAGCTGGTGCACGATGTCGTAACGCAGGGGTGGAATTGTGCGGTTTTGCTTGGGATCCAGCCCCTCCAGCCAGGCTTTTCGCGCGTGCACTGCAAACCGCTGGGCACCGGCTGCGGCCACCGCATCCACGAAGGCCAGCAGCTCGGCGTAGGAGTCGCGGTCATCGATGCCAATCCGGTGTTTCACGGTCACCGGCAGTGGGCTGGCCGCGGCCATGGCGGCGACGCAGCGGGCCACCTGGTCGGGCTCGGCCATCAGGCAAGCGCCGAAGCGGCCTTTTTGCACCTTTTCGCTGGGGCAGCCCACATTCAGATTGATTTCGTCGTAGCCCCAGTCGGCCGCCAGCTCGGCTGCTTCCCCTAGCAAGGCTGGATCGTCCCCGCCCACCTGCAGAGCCAGGGGCTTCTCGATCGGATCGAAGCCCAGCAGACGCTCCAGCCGGCCCCCCGGGGCGCTGGCTCCGGGCTCCCGGCTGGCGTGGTGCAGCGCCTGGGCCACCACCATCTCGGTGTAGAGCAGGCTGCGCTGGGTGATCTGGCGCATCAACACCCGGAAGTGCCGATCCGTGTAGTCCATCATCGGAGCCACACTGAAGCGAAAACTGGCTGGATCGGTCTGGCCCATCACCCCATGCTGCCCACTCGTGTCCCCCGCCCTGCTGTTCCGTGACCCTCCCCAGCCATGTCGCCGTGGTGGTGGCGGGTGGCGGCGCCGCCGGATTCATGGCGGCCATTGCTGCCGCTGAGGCGGGCGTTCGTGACATCACCTTGCTGGAGGCCACCGCCGAGCCGTTGCACAAGGTGTTGATCAGTGGCGGTGGGCGCTGCAATGTCACCCATGCCTGCTGGGATCCGCGGGCGCTGGTGGGGCACTACCCCCGCGGCGGCCAGGCCCTGCGGGGCCCCTTCTCACGCTTCGCCACGGGCGATGCGGTGGCCTGGTTCGATGCCCACGGCCTTGAGCTAGTGGAGGAGGCCGATGGTCGCCTCTTTCCCCGTTCCAACCGCTCCGAGTCGGTGGCCGCCACCCTGCGCCGGGCGGCCCTGCAGGCTGGCGTGCAGCTGCACACTGGGGTGACCCTGCAGCAGGCCAGTCCCCGGGCCGAGGGTGGCTTTGATCTGCGGCTGCGGGGTGAGCAAACGATGGGCGCCGATCGGTTGGTATTGGCCACCGGCAGTCACCCCAGCGGCCGCCAGCTCGCCGCCGGCCTCGGCCATGGAGTGGTGTCGCCGGTGCCGTCTCTGTTCACGCTCGCCCTGGCGGGTGATCCCCTGCTGGAGTTGGCGGGAGTGGTCATGGATCCCGTGGAGCTGGCTCTGTATCTGCCAGCGGATCCGCAAGCCGGCGGTGGTGGCGCCGAACAGCGCTTCCGCCAGCGCGGGCCGGTGTTGATCACCCACTGGGGGTTATCCGGTCCGGCCACCCTGCGTCTCACCGCCTTTGCTGCTCGGGCCCTCAAGGCCGCGGGCTACCGGGGGGAGTTGCGGCTCGATTGGAGCGGCGGCCAGTCCCAACCGGATCTCGAGGCTCTCTTTGCCGAGGCGAAGCGGGTCCAGGCGAAGCGGCAGCTGGCCAATTGGCGCCCCTGGCCTGCCCTCAGCCGGCGCCTCTGGCTGGCTCTGCTGCAGCGCCATGGCCTCGATCCCCAGCAGCGCTGGGCCGACCTGGCCAAGCGGCACCAGCTGCTGCTGATCACGGCGCTGCGCGACACTCGGGTGGCGGTCACGGGACGGGGCCCCTTCGGCGAGGAATTTGTGACGGCGGGCGGCATTCCCCTTGGCGAGGTGAATCTTGCGACGATGGAGAGCCGCCAGCAAGCAGGCCTCTATCTGGTGGGTGAACTCCTGGATGTGGACGGCGTGACTGGGGGATTCAACTTTCAGCACTGCTGGAGCAGTGGTTGGCTGGCCGGTCAGGCGTTGGCAGCCGAATAGCGTCCCCAGAACTATTTGATATTTTCAAAAACGGCAAACATGGGCATGTACATCGCTAGAAGAATGGAGCCAACGATTCCACCCACTAACACGATCATGGCTGGCTCCAGCATCGAGGTGAGGGCTTTGACAATGGCCTCAACCTCGTCTTCGTAGAAGTCGGCAACTTTGGAGAGCATGGCATCCATTTCGCCCGTTTCTTCGCCAATCGAGAGCATGCTGATCGACATATCAGGAAAGACATTCATGCGTTCGAGGGCCACGCTTAAGGGGATGCCTTGGAGAACATCTTCACGACTGTTGGTGATTGCGTCTGAAATGATGGAGTTGTTGGTGATCTCTCGCACGATGTCCAGCGACATTAAAATCGGTACACCTGCTCGGCTTAGGGAGCTGAAGGTTCGGCAGAATTGAGCTGTGGCTGTCTTTTGAATGAGTTCGCCAAACAGAGGAAGTTTGAGAATGAGGGCATCCACCCGGCGACGGCCGATTGGGGTGGCATAGAACTTGCTGAAGAGATAGATTAAAACAATCAGTCCGAGCCCCAGGTAGAGCGAAAAGGTAGAGCGCAGCAGGCTGCTGAGATCCACCATCATTTGGGTGAACCAAGGCAGATCGGCGCCCAAGCTGTCAAAAATCTCAGCAAAGGTTGGAATGAGGAAGATTGTCATTCCGAGAAAAACTGCCACTGCGATGACAAGCACTGCCACCGGGTAGCCCAGGGCGCCTTTGATCTGGTTCTGCAACTTGGCGTTGTCTTCCAGAAGCTTGGCCAGCCGCCTCAGCGATTCATCGAGGACGCCACCGGCCTCACCGGCTTCTACCATCGCGATGCTCAGCTTGTCGAACACCTTGGGCCAGCGGCGCAGTGCTTCACCCAAGGACATTCCTTGGTTTACTTCCAGGCTGACCGACTGCAGGGCACGTTTGAACAGGGGCATCTTCTGCTGGGACGCCATCAGGTCGATGCTGCGCACTATCGGTACCCCAGCATTGACGAGGGCGGCCATCTTGCTGGCAAACACAGCTTTCTCCTTGATGCCCGGCTTGGCCTCCAGCAGCTCGTTCAGCTTGGAAAACCTCAGCTTGTCGTTCAGTTGGGCGGCTGCACCTGAGCTGGTGGCTGTGGCATTTGGTTTGACTTTGATTTCGGTGGCTCGAATGCCTCGCAGGCGCAGGCTGCGTTTCGCCTGAAGGGGATTGGGGGCCTCAATGTCGATCAGCGCCGACTTGCCCTGGGGATTGATGTACGTGGCGATGAAGGTGGCCATGGCGCTTGGGGTGGCCGGAGATCAGCTCAGTTGGGTCACGAGGCGTTTGAGTTCCTCGGGCCGGCAGGTTTTCTGCAGGGCTTCGTCCATGGTCACCTGGTTGCTGAGCACCAGATCGCCCAGGGCTTTTTCCAGGGTTTGCATGGAGAGCTGGCCACCGGTCTGGATCTGGGAGTAGAGCTGGGCCGTTTTGCCCTCCCGAATCAGGTTGGCGGTGGCCGGGGTGTTGATCATGATCTCCTGGGCCATCACCCGTCCAAATTGACCAGGACTTGGGTTGTGGCGTTTGCAGAGGGTCTGGGCGAACACGGCCACGAGGCTGCTGCTCAGCTGGACGCGAATCTGGGTCTGCTGGTTGGGCGGGAAGACATCCACCATGCGGTCCACCGTCTGGGCTGCGGAACTGGTGTGCAGGGTGCCGAATACCAGGTGACCGGTTTCTGCCGCTGTGATTGCTAGCTGAATCGTTTCCAGATCGCGTAGTTCTCCCACCAGGATCACATCCGGATCTTCTCGCAGGGCGGCTTTGAGAGCGTTGGCAAAGCTACGGGTGTCGTCATTGAGTTGACGCTGATGGATCACACTTTTAACGGGTTTGTAGGCAAACTCGATCGGATCTTCGATGGTGAGGATATGCTTAGCTCGTGTTTGGTTGATGTGCTCCAGCATGGCTGCCAGGGTTGTCGTTTTGCCTGAGCCAGTGGGTCCGGTGACAAGTATCAGACCCTTTGGCATGTGGCTCATTTCCTCAACAATTGGAGGCAGCCCGAGGCTTTCCAGGGTGGGTATGCTGTTGCCAAGAGCTCTCAGGCAGGCGGCATAAGTGCCCCGCTGCCGATACACATTAACGCGGAATCTTGCCACCCCTTTAAGGCCGTAGGCGCAGTCCAGTTCCCAGGTTTGCTCCAGTTGTTTGCGCTGGGAATTGTTGAGCATCGAGAAGATCAGCTTGTTGCAATCTTCTTCGGCAAGTGGCTCATCCTGCAGGGGCCTGAGTTGACCATTGAAGCGTCCGTAGGGTGGTACCCCGGTGCTGATGTGAAGATCACTGCCACCATCTTTCACCAGCTGGCTCATCAGGTCTTCGATCATCACGGCCATGGGGTGTTTAGCGGCTGGTCAGACAGTAGGGACATTCAAGCCATTCGTCCTGCAGGCCTGCTCCGCAGCAGCTGCAGGTGAGCGTGCTGAGCGAGCGTGACCGACGTTCTGATTCCAGCCCGGAGTCCGTCAACAGCATGCGCTCAACTTCGGTCAACGTTGTGAGACCTTCCCGGACGAGTTGGAGTCCGTAGCCCAAAAGGGTTTTCATGCCGCCTTCAAGTGCCATGCGGCGGATCACATCTGTGGTTTCCCGCTTGGCCACAGCCGCGGCGAGCGTATCGTTCATTCGTAGAACCTCGTAGACCCCGACGCGCCCCTTGTATCCAGACCCGTTGCAGGTTGGGCAGCACCCCTCCTGGTTGCTCTGCTGGGTGTTCGCTCGAAAGAAGCTCACAGTCGTTTCCTGGCTGCTCAAGAGACCAAAACGCCCCAGCTCTTCATGGCTGGGTGTGTAAGGCATGCGGCAATCTGGGCAGACGCGTCGCAGCAGCCGCTGGGAGACGATTCCCAGCAGCGACGCGCTCACCATGAAGGGCTCCACACCCATTTCATTGAGTCTGGCGATGGCACTGGCGGTGTCGTTGCAGTGCAGGGTGGTCATCACCAGGTGGCCGGTGAGTGCGGCTTCAATGGCCGTTTTCGCGGTCTCTAAGTCGCGTGTTTCTCCCACCAAGAGCACATCAGGGTCTTGACGCATGAAGGCGCGTAGGGCTGTGCTGAAGTCGAGCCCCTTTTCGCGGTTGACCTGGGTTTGGGTGATGCCGTTGAGGGTGTACTCGATTGGGTCTTCAACGGTAGAGATGTTGATACCGGGGTCGTTCCGCTCAGCCAGCAGCCCATACAGCGTGGTCGATTTGCCTGAGCCGGTTGGACCCGTGACCAACAGCATTCCGTAGGGCTTGGAACCCAATTCTCTTAGTGTGTTTCTGGCTTCGGGGTCGGTGATGAGCGTATCCAGGCCCAGTTGGGTGGCGCCGCTATCGAGCAGTCGCAGGCAGATCTTTTCGCCGTTGCGGCTGGGCAACGTGCTCACCCGGACGTCCATCTTGCGGCCCCGAAACATGCGTCGGATGCGGCCGTCTTGGGGTAGCCGTCGTTCGGCGATGTCCAGGTCTGCCATGATCTTGATTCGGGAGGTCACGGCTGGCGTCAGGCTCTTGGGCAGCTCTTCGAAGTGCTTCTGCAACACCCCGTCTAGGCGAAAGCGAATGTCCAGAGAGTTTTCTTGGGGCTCTACGTGAATGTCACTGGCTCCTGAAGTCAGCGCTTCGACCAGAATTCGGTCTACCAAGCTGATGATGGGGGAGGCGTTTGCGCTGGCCGCCGTTGTGTTGATCTCTAGGTCTTCGACATCGGTGACGTCTTGAAGTTCCCCACCCGATGGACTGGGGATGTCCAGATCCTGGGTGAGTGATCGGGGGGTTTTGGCCTCTGGGGCAGGTGGAGCGGATGGTCTGGCGTGGAGAACTGCGGTCAGGTTGCTGGCCAAAGCCAGCTGGAGATCGGTGCTGAACCCGGCCCGTTGCAGCTCCTCGCGCAGCTCCTGCCGCTGGTGGGGGGCCCAGTGGCTGGGAACAGCCACGACCAGCCTGCTATCGGACGCGTGGATGGGTAGCGCTCCCAGTTCTCGCCAGCGATCGGTGCTGAGTCCCCTACTGCTGAGAAGCAGGTTTTGGCCAGCAGCCTGCAGCTCGATGTGCTGCAGCACCGGTTCGCCCATCAGCAGCTCCACCTCCAGGCGTTGTTGCTCCTCGCTCACGGCTTCAGGAACAGGACGCGAGGGGGTGAGGGTCATGGCATCCGGAGGTGCGGGCTTCCGCCGCTTGTGGGAGGTGGGCCTTGAGCTTCAACATGTCTAGAAACAAAGTCTGACCATGTCAGCCATGAGCGGGGACACCTCGATGAGCGGTGAGAGCAATCCGGGAGCCGAGGTCTCCCATCCCGGCGAATCCATCGAGACTGCGCCCAGCCCGGGGAGTGCCTCAGACCAGGTCGGAGCTGCGGACCAGACCGATGAAGCTGAGGCCACCGGTTCGGACCGGGCCGCCCAGCTCGAGGCCCAGCTGGTGACCTTGAAGGCTGAGCACGAGGCCCTCAATGGCCAGTACATGCGTCTGGCGGCCGACTTTGACAACTTCCGCAAGCGTCAGAGCCGCGACAGCGAGGACCTTCGCCTGCAGATCACCTGTTCAACCCTCGGCGAAATCCTGCCGGTGGTCGACAACTTCGATCGCGCCCGTCAGCAGCTCAACCCCCAGCATGAGGAGGCCCAGAGCCTGCACCGCAGCTACCAGGGCCTGTACAAGCAGTTGGTGGATGTGTTCAAGCTGCTCGGCGTCTCGCCGATGCGGGTGGAGGGTGAGCCGTTTGACCCCAGCCTGCATGAAGCGGTGCTGCGTGAACCCAGCGACGCCCATCCAGAAGATGTGGTGATTGAGGAGCTGCAGCGTGGTTACCACCTCAATGGCCGGGTGTTGCGGCATGCCTTGGTGAAGGTGTCGATGGGCCCTGGTCCTGCCGATGCTGGTCCTGCCGGTGCTGGTGCGGCTTCGGTTTCGGAGAACGGCCCGGTTGAGGAGCAAGGCGGCTGATGGCCGACTACTACGACCTGCTGAGCATCGCCCGCGATGCTGATCCCGACACCTTGAAACGGGCTTACCGGCGTCTGGCGCGCCAGTACCACCCTGATGTCAACAAGGATCCGGGTGCTGAGGACAAATTCAAGGAGATCGGCCGGGCCTACGAGGTGCTGAGCGATCCCCAGACCCGTGCCCGCTACGACCAGTTTGGTGAGGCCGGCCTCGGCGGCGGCGGTGGCGCGCCCGACATGGGCGATATGGGCGGCTTCGCCGATCTGTTTGAAACCTTCTTCAGCGGCTTTGGCGGCGCCTCCCCTGGGGGGTCGGGCCCCCGGCGCCGAGGGCCTCGGCAGGGCGACGACCTGCGCCTGGATCTCACCATCAGCTTCCAGGAGGCCGTGTTCGGCATCGAGAAGGAGGTGCAGATTCGTCACCTCGAAACCTGCAGCACCTGTCAGGGCTCCGGAGCCAAGGCGGGCAGTGGACCCACCACCTGCGGCACCTGCGGCGGCGCCGGCCAGGTGCGGCGTGCCACCCGCACCCCCTTCGGCAGCTTCACCCAGGTGGCGGCCTGTCCCACCTGTGAAGGCTCCGGTCAGGTGATCGCCGACCCCTGCAGCGCCTGTGGCGGCCAGGGGCTGCAGCAGGTGCGCAAGAAGCTGCGGATCAACATCCCCGCCGGCGTCGATTCGGGCACACGGCTGCGGGTCGCCAACGAAGGCAATGCGGGCCAGCGGGGTGGTCCTGCCGGCGATCTTTATGTGTTCTTGAGTGTGCAGTCGGCCTCCGGCTTGCGCCGCGATGGCATCCACATCCACTCTGAGGTGACCCTCAACTACCTCCAGGCCATCCTGGGCGACACGATCGAGGTGACCACGGTCGATGGCCAGGAGCAGCTGGAGATTCCAGCCGGCACCCAGCCCGGAGCCGTGCTCACGCTGCAGGGCAAGGGGGTGCCCAAGCTGGGCAATCCCGTGGCCCGCGGCAACCATCTGGTGAGCATCAAGGTGCAGCTGCCCACCAAGCTCAACGGCGATGAGCGGGCATTGCTGGAGCAGCTGGCTGGGCACCACACCAGCAAGGGCCACAAACACCCCCACAAGAGTGGCCTGTTTGGAGGGCTGTTCGGTTGACGGCGGGTTGCTCCGATGACCAACCGGCCGCCCAGCTCGACCTGCGCGGCACCCCCTGCCCGCTCAACTTCATCCGCACCAAGCTCGCCCTGGAGCAGGTTGCCCCTGGCGGGTGGCTCCAGGTGGATCTCGATGCCGGCGAGCCCCAGCAGCTGGTGACCCAGGGCTTGGAGAGTGCCGGCCACAGGGTCGACTTCCAGCCCCATCCAGACCAGGACGGGGCGGTGCGGCTGCTGGTGCGGCGTCATGGGGGCTGAACCTGCGTCAACGCAACCAGGGCACGGCGAACCCGGACAAGTGGTAGCTCTGCTGGCCAATTACTGCTGGGTCGAGCTCGATCGGGCGGGCCCAAGCCGGGTACGCCGGTTGCTGTGCACCCGGCGTACCCGGCTTGGCAAGAGCGGCCAGACCATTGCCGTGGGCGATCGGGTTTGGGTCGACGGCATCGATTGGCCGGCCGGCCGTGGGGCCGTGGCGGCCCTGGAGCCTCGTGACGGCCTGTTGGAACGGCCGGCGGTGGCCAACGTGGCGCGGGTGGTGGTGGTGGTGGCCCTGGCTGAGCCTGCGCTCGATCCCTTGCAACTCACCCGCTTCCTGCTCACCGCCGAGGCCACGGGCCGGCCGGTGGTGTTGGTGTTCTCCAAGGCCGATCTGGTGTCCCCAGAGGTGGCCGACGACTGGTGCGGGCGGGCCAGCGCCTGGGGTTACGAAGCCCTGGCGGTGTCCACCCGCACCGGCCAGGGCTTGGACCGGCTGCAGCAGCGGCTGGGCCAGCCAGGCATTGCCGTGCTGTGCGGCCCCTCCGGGGTGGGCAAAAGCAGCGTTCTCAACGGGCTTTGCCCGGAGCTGGGTTTGCGGGTGGCGGCGGTATCGGGGCGGTTGCAGCGGGGGCGACACACCACCCGCCATGTGGAGCTCTTCCCCCTGGCGCCAGGGGCCCTGTTGGCCGATACACCCGGCTTCAACCGTCCGCGCCTGCCCGCTGATCCCGCCGCCCTGGGGGCCCTGTTCCCAGAGATCCGGCAGCGGCTCCGTTCCGCAGCCTGTCGGTTCAGCAACTGTTTGCACCAGGGTGATCCGGGTTGTGCCGTGGGCTGCGACTGGGAGCGCTACGGGCTGTATGGCCAATGCCTCGCTGATCTGCTGCTGGAGGGCGAGCGGGCCAGCCGCACTCAGGGCCGGTCCGCGGAGTCCGGTCTGCGTCGCCGCGGTCAGGGATTGGAGCCTCGCTTGGCTCCAGGCTTGCGTCAGTCTTCCCGACGGCGTCAGCGCCAGCAGATGCTTGACGGGGAATCAGACGAGCAATCAGACGGGGAATCGGGGGCCGAAGACGGGGGAGACCCCAGTGGGGAGCTCAGCCCCCCAGACCCGGCAAATTGAGATTGAGGCCGCCGGTGAGCTCTTCCATTCGGCCCTTCATGGTGCCAGTGGAGAGCTCATAGGCCGCCTTCAGGGCTTCGAGCACAGCGGCCTCGCTGGCGTCGGCCCCTTCGGCCACCAGTTCCGGCGCCAGCTGCACCCGCAGGGGCTGCTGGTTGCCGGAGAGCCAGACGCTGGCCCGGCCATCGGTGCTGCGGCCTTCCAGTTCCATGCCATCGAGCTCCTCCTGGAGCTTCTGGGCGTTCTGCTGGAGTTCCTGGGCTTTCTTGAAGGCCTCGGTGAGCTGACCGAAGTTGGGGAGTCCGAAGCCAGCCATGCCAAGGGAGTTGTTTCCTGCAGGCTAAGGGTCGGCTAGGGGGCTGGTTGGAAGCCCAGCCGTTTCACCTCCGGGTGAAGGGCGATGCCGTGGCTGGCCATCACCCGATGTTGCACCTCCTGGATCAGGGCATCGATGTCGGCGGCGCTGGCCTGGCCCGTGTTGACGATGAAATTGGCGTGGATCGGCGACACCTGGGCCTCGCCGATTTGCAGCCCCTTCAGCCCCAGCTCCTCGATCAGGCGCCCGGCTTTGTGCGGTTCTGGGTTGCGAAACACACTGCCGCAGCTGGGTTGTTGGTAGGGCTGGGTGCTGGTGCGGCTGTGCAGATTGGCGCTGGTGCGCGCCGTGATCGCCGCGGGATCGTGGCCGGGCTCCAGTTGGAAGCAGGCCGACAGCACGATCCAGGATTCGGCCTGGAGGCGGCTGTGGCGGTAGGCGAATGCAAGCTCGTCGGCCCGCAGCTCGAAGGGCGTTGCGGGCTGGGCGGGATCCAGCACCCGCACCGACTGCAGCCCGTCGGCTGTGCAGCCACCCTGGGCTCCCGCATTCATCACCACAGCACCCCCCACGGTGCCGGGGATGCCCACGGCCCACTCCAGCCCGCTGAGTCCCAGGCGGGCCGCCTTGCGCGCCAGGCTGGGAATCGGCTCGCCGGCCTCCGCTTCGACCAGGCCGCTTCTGGCCTCAAGCCGGCTGCCCTGCAGGCGGCGGTTGCAGAGGGTGAGGCCCGGCAGCCCGGCATCGGCGATCAGCAGGTTGGAGCCGGCGCCGATGCAACGCAGGGGCAGGCCCTGGGTCTGGGCCCAGGCCGCCAGAGCGATCAGCTCGTCCTGGGTGCCGGGTTCGGCAAACCACTCGGCCGGACCACCCACTTTCCAGGTGGTGAAGGCTTGCAGCGCCACGGCCTGGCGCAGCGCGGGAGGGCAGCTGGGGGCCGCAACCATGGGGGTCAGGCCGCCAGGGCGGTGTCTGTGGCGACCGTGGCGGCGGGGCTGTTGTCAGCACCTGGTTGCCATTGGCCGAGGCGATCCCAGAGGCTGTTGACATCGCCTGCCCCCATTGCCAGCACCAGGTCGCCCTCGCGGCTGGCGCTGGCCACCTGAGCTGCGAGTTCCTCGAGGCTGCCCGCCACCTGAACCGGCAGCTGCGGAGCCCGTTTGCGCACGGCGTCGGCCATTGCTGCGCTGTTGATGCCCGGGATCGGGGCCTCGCCGGCCGCATAGAGGGGCGCGATCAGCACGCAATCGGCCTCGCTGAGGGCCGCGGCGAAGCCGTCCAGAAACTGGGCGGTGCGGCTGTAGCGATGGGGCTGAAACACCGCCACCAGACGCCTCGGCGGCACGGGTAGGGAGCTGCGACCGCTCGTCACCATTAGGCGGGCCATGGCCAGGGTGGCCGCCACTTCGCTGGGATGGTGGGCATAGTCGTCGACCACCAGCCGGCCTTGCCAGAGCCCGCGGAAATCAAAGCGCCGCCCGGGGGTTTTCAAGGCGGCGACGGCCTGGCGCAGCTCGGCAAACGACACCCCCTCCAGCCGGCAGGCGGCCATGGCGGCAACGGCATTGCTGAGGTTGTGGCGGCCGGGCAGGGGCAGCTCGAAGCAGCCCACCGCGACGCCGTCTTCGTAGAAATTGGCCACGGTGCCGTCCCCCCGTTCTTCGCGGGCAATCGCCGCAAACGAAACCCCTTCAGAGGTTTCGATCGACCACCAGTGCGTTGGTGTGAACCGTTCGCGCAGGATCGGACAGTCCCGGTTGGCCAGCAGTCGCTCGGTGTTGCCAGCAAACCGCTGCAGGGTGTGGATCAGGGCCTCGAGATCGGGGTAGTGGTCGGTGTGATCAAGCTCAACATTGGTGAGGACGCCCAGGGATGCGCGGAATTTCACCAGCGATCCATCGGATTCATCAGCTTCGGCCACCAGCAGGCGCCCCTGCCCATGGCGGCCATTGCTGTTGAAGGCGGGCACGATGCCACCGATCACGGCGGTGGGGTCGTGGTGGGTGGCGGCCAGCAGCGTGGCCACCAGAGAGCTGGTGGTGGTTTTGCCATGGCTGCCAGCCACGGCAATCGAAGCCTGGCTGTTGATCAGGGCGGCCAGCACATCGGAGCGATGGCAGATGGCCAGCCCCACGCGGCGGGCTTCGATCAGCTCCGGATTGGTCTCCGGAACGGCGGAGCTGATCACCACCTGGGGAGCAACGGAGGTACCGCTGCGGATCGCAGCCACGGTGGCGGCGCTCTGCTCGAGAAACACCCGCACGCCCAGCCGGCGCAGGCGGCCGAGCACGGCGTGATCGCGGGGATCTGAGCCGCTTACCGCATAACCCCGTTCCGCCAGGATCCCAGCCAGGGCCGACATGCCGATGCCGCCAACCCCGATGAAGTGGAGCGGCTGGTGGCGATCGAGCAGTGGCGCCAAGGGCAACTCCGGTGCAGGGTTTCGGTGAGCACGAAATTAAGCCGACAACGGCCCGTAAACCTTTACGAGATGCTGCGCGTCTGTGCATGGTCCGTCGTGAATGCCCCGTCTGCAAGAGGGGAGAGCGGATCAATTTCTGTATGATCTGCAGCCAAAACCACCTTCGCTAGCGGCTTTTGCCGTTTTCGGCCATGACTTTGCGCGTTGCGATTAATGGATTCGGCCGGATCGGTCGCAATTTCACGCGCTGCTGGCTGAGCCGTGGGGCGAACACCGGCATCGAACTGGTGGGTATCAATGGTTCCGGTGATACCAACACCAACGCCCACCTGCTCAAGTACGACTCCATGCTCGGCCCCCTGCGGGGCGTAGACGTCACCACCACCCAGGACACGATCGTCGTCAACGGCAAGACGATCAAGACGTTCTACGACCGGAATCCTGCCAACCTTCCCTGGAAGGAATGGGGCGTTGACCTGGTGATTGAGTCCACCGGCGTGTTCAACGACGATGTGGGAGCTAGCAAGCACTTTGAAGCTGGTGCCAAGAAGGTCATCCTTACGGCTCCGGGCAAGGGAGCCAAAGTTGGCACTTTCGTGGTTGGTGTGAATGCCGATCAATATCGCCATGAAGACTGGGACATTCTCAGCAATGCCAGTTGCACCACCAACTGCATGGCCCCTGTCATCAAGGTGCTCGACCAAGAGTTCGGCATCGTCAAGGGCACGATGACAACCACCCACAGTTATACCGGCGACCAGCGCATTCTTGATGCGGCCCACCGCGACCTGCGCCGAGCCCGCGCTGCTGCGGTGAACATCGTGCCCACCAGCACCGGAGCCGCTCAGGCTGTGGCCTTGGTCTACCCCCCCATGAAGGGCAAGTTGAGTGGCATCGCGATGCGGGTGCCAACCCCCAACGTTTCGGTGGTTGACATGGTGCTCGACATCAGTCGCGACACCACCAAGGACGAGGTGAATGCCGTGCTCAAGGCCGCTTCGGAAAATGCCATGAAGGGCATCATCAAGTACTGCGATCTACCCTTGGTCTCCAGCGACCACGCCGGTACCGATGAATCCACGATTATCGACTCCGACCTCACCTTGGTGATGGGCGGCAACATGGTGAAGGTGATCGCCTGGTACGACAACGAATGGGGTTACAGCCAGCGCGTTGTCGATCTGGCCGAAATCGTGGCGAAGAACTGGAAGTGAGCTGAGGGCTAATCAGCTCAGTTACCAAGCCGCCCGAAAGGGCGGCTTTTTGATGCCCAGTCGTTTCAGCCGTGGGCCTGGAGGTTGTCGCCACCTGCCAGCACCCGAGCTTTGACGATGCCGTCCTCGGCCGTCAGTTCCTCGAGCACGTCAAAGCCATCCACCACATAACCAAACGCGGCGTAGCGCCCATCGATCAGGTTGAGGCCTGCTGGGGTGAGCTCTGGTTCGAACAGAAACAGGAAGAACTGGGAGGAACCATCGTCGAGCACTTCGTCGGAGTGGGCCCAACCGAGGGTGCCCTTGGTGGAGAAGGGCAGCTCCGGCGCGGCCTTGAACAGGCCCAGGTCTTCGAAGGTTTCGTTGTAGAAGGGCGCCGGCTGACCAGGAACCTTGATCTCCAAGGGGACCCGACGCTCGGATTTCGTGTTGGGGTCGATGAAACCGTCCTCCGGGCCCGTCGGATCACCGGTTTGCAGCACGTAGAAGTCTTCAGCGCGGATGAAGGACAGGCCGTCGTAAAAGCCGCGCTGCACCAGATCCACGAAGGCCCCGGCTGTGAGTGGCGCGTTGTAGCCGTCCACCACGGCGGTGAGGTCGCCCTTGGTGGTGGTGAGCTGCACGGTGGCCCGGCCCAGCAGCCGCGGCAGGCCGGCAAATTCTGCCGGAATCTCGAAGGGGAAGGGGCCTACCAGCAGGTCTTCCGCGTCCCCGATCGTGGCGAGGGCATCGCGGCGGGCGGCCAGGAAGGGATCGCGTTCCTGCCGTTCGGTGGCGGCGGCGAGCACCTGCAATTGGTCTTCCAGCTGGTCGAGCAAGGCAGAAGCCTGGGGCTTGGTGTCGCTGGAGAAGCCGTCCAGGATGGCGGCCTTGCGGGTGCCTAGCAGGGATCCGCAGCGCCGCACCGTGCTGGTCAGGGCTGGCCAGCGTTTGGCCCGGAGGTCATCGCTGGTGCTCTCCAGCCGATGCTGGAGATCCTGCAGGTCGGGGGCCTGGATCGGCAGGGCATTGCGCAGCAAGGCCGCCGGATCGGTGACGGCGTTGCCCTGAGGCAGGGCTGCCCACGCGGCGGGGGCTGCCAGCGCCAGGAGCACCAGCAGGCTGGTCAGGCCCGCCCACAGGCCCGCCCACAGGCCCGCCCACAGGGGCGCCCATCCGGACCGATGCGTCCACCCGGATTGGCGCCGTGCCATGGCAATGCTCTGTCGTTGAGCGGACTTTGGCACAACTCTTCAGTCCTCGGGCCAGTCCTCGGGATGCCCTGCTGCGGGCCCCTCTGGTAGCCAGCCGTACAATCGCCCAGATCTGAACTGCCGGAATGATCTCCAGCAACGACTTTCGCACTGGTACTTCAATTGAGCTGGATGGCCAGGTCTGGAGGGTCGTTGAGTTTTTGCACGTGAAGCCCGGCAAGGGATCGGCTTTCGTACGCACCAAGCTCAAGGCGGTGCAGAGCGGCAACGTTGTTGAGAAGACCTTCCGGGCGGGCGAGATGCTGCCCCAGGCCGTGCTCGAGAAGAGCACCCTCCAGCACACCTATATGGAGGGCGACGACTACGTGTTCATGGACATGGCCTCCTACGAGGAAACCCGGCTCACCGCCAAGCAGATCGGTGACAGCCGCAAGTACCTCAAAGAGGGCATGGAGGTGAACGTGGTGGCGTGGAACGGCAAGCCTCTCGAGGTGGAGCTGCCCAACTCGGTGGTGCTCGAGATCACCCAGACCGATCCCGGCGTCAAGGGCGACACGGCCACCGGCGGCACCAAGCCCGCCATTGTCGAAACCGGAGCTCAGGTGATGGTGCCCCTGTTCCTCTCGATCGGCGAGAAGATCAAGATCGACACGCGCACCGACAGCTACCTCGGTCGGGAGAACTGATCGCCATGCAGCTCAACCACGACCAGCTTCACCAGCTCCTGGCCCTTCTGGGAGATAGTGACATCCAGGAGTTAAAGCTCGAGGGCGACGATTTCCGTTTGGAGGTGCGTCGCAATCTCCCCGGAGTGGCACCGGCGGCGGTGGTTCAGGCCGCTGCGGCTCCTCCCCAAGCCCTGCCACTGCCTGCTGCGGCCGCTCCCCTGCCCGCTACCCCTTCAGCGCCACCCCCGCCTGCTGCGGCCAGTCGCGGCGATCTCCTGGAGGTCACCGCTCCGATGGTGGCGACGTTCTATCGGTCCGCGGCTCCTGGTGAGCCTCCGTTCGTGGAGGTGGGTGCTCGCATCAAGGTGGGCCAAACCGTTTGCATCCTCGAGGCGATGAAGCTGATGAACGAGCTCGAGTCGGAGGTGGGTGGTGAGGTTGTGGAAATCTTGGTGGAAAACGGCACGCCAGTGGAGTTTGGCCAGGTGCTGATGCGGGTGAGGCCGGCCTGATCGGTCGCGCTGGAATCCTCAGCCCAGATCCCTGGCCGTGTGCAGGGCTGCCGTCATGCTGTCGGGCCGGGCCAGCCCCTGGCCTGCGATGGCAAAGCCGGTGCCGTGATCCGGCGAGGTCCGCAGAAATGGCAAGCCGAGCGTGGTGTTCACCGCCGCGTCGAAGGCCAGAAGCTTCACCGGGATCAGGCCTTGATCGTGATACAGCGCTAGGTAACCATCCGGTCCCGAGCCTGAGCCCCTCCAGGCGCCCGCCGCGCTGAGCCAGCAGGTGTCGGGCGGCAGGGGCCCCTCCAGCCGCACCTGGGGATGGCGCTGGCGCCAGGCATCCAGGGCCGCTTCCAGCCAGGTGGATTCTTCGCCGCCCAGTTGACCCGCTTCGCCCGCATGGGGATTGAGGCCCGCCACCACCAGGTGGGGTGCGGAGCTGAAGCGTTGGCAGAAGGCCAGCAGGGTATCGAGCTTGCGCTGCACCAGGGCGGCATCGAGCCGCTGGGGCACGGCGGCCAGGGGGATATGGGTCGTGGCCAGCAGAGTGTTCAGGCGCCACTGGCCTGCGGGTGCCAGGGCGGTGAACAGCATCGAGGCCTCTGGGGTGCCCGTCAGTTCGGCCAGTCGCTCCGTCTGCCCTGGGTAGGGGTGGCCTGCGGCGTGCCAGCTGGCCTTGGCGATCGGCGCGGTGACCAGAGCCTGGCAGCGGCCGCTTCTCACGAGCTCAACGGCGTCGGTCAGCCAGGTGAAGCTGGCGTCCCCGCTTGCCGGAGTGCTGAGGCCAGCACGGCAGGGTTCGACCAGGGGCCGGTCGATGATCTCCAGCTCGGCGGGATCCCGCAGGGGCTCCAGGCCGTTGGTGGCGGGAGCGTGGCGGCGCAGCTCCTGGTAGCTGGTTTCCAGCCAGCGGCGACAGCCCACCAGCAGGGGCTGGCAGGCCTCGGCCGAAGTCCATTCCGGTTGAGCCAGAGCCTTGAGGGTCACCTCAGCGCCGATGCCGGCAGGATCCCCCAGGGAGATGGCCAGCCGCACGGGCCTGGAGTTGGATGGGGCCTGGCTGCTGGTGGACGAGCCCATGCTGCGCTGGTTGGTGCTGGGGGGGTTGGTGCTGGGTCTGGGAACGGGATTCAGCAAGGGCTGGCTTGAGCTGCGCTGGGGTCGCTTGCTGGGCGACCTGGGCTTGCCCTACGTGGCGGATCCCGGTGATTTGGGGGACTGCCCGCCAGCCCGGCCTTCCGCGGCTCCTGCCGCTTCTTCCTCAGCCAAGCAGGCCCGGTAGCCCTCCCTGTAGCTGGGATAGCGCAGCACGTAGCCGAGGCGTTGGCGCAACAGCTGGTTGTTGGCCCGTCGGTTTTCGGCCCAGAAGCTGCGCGCCATGGGGCTCATGCTGGCG
>JBIPLV010000344.1:0-7900 GCA_044369475.1 Cyanobium sp.
CGCTGCAGGGGCCCCCTGCACGCGCGCAGCCTTCTGCAGGATCACATAGAGCTGGTCCTTCAGCAGCAGCTTCTCCTTCTTGTGCGTCTCGATCTCCTCGTGCGTGCCGGGCTCGAGGTGGGATTCGATGTTCTTGATCTTCTGGTCCAGCGCGTTGTGCCGGTCGAACAGGGTCTTGAAGTGGTGGTCGGTGGTCTTGAGCTGGCTGATGAGCTCGCGGTGTTCAGGGAACATGGGCGTCCTTTCCTCGGTTTGAAAGACAGCCCAGGCGGGATGGCGCCCAGGCGCGGGGGAATGCTTCCGCGAGGGTAAGCCGCCCAGCCAGACCGGTTGGGGCCATTTCGAGCGGCGCTGATTCAGATCAAGCGTTCTGAATCGCGGGTGCGGGGTGGCCCGGGTTCAAGGCCCATTTGCACTTCAAGTCAGTCCTCGAATCAAGGGTAAACCCTCGGCTCAGATGATGCCCAAGCTGAGCGCCGTAATGCACACTTCAGAGACCAAAAAAGTGACGTGAGCTGGGCGCCCTCCTGCGCAAAGGCTTCACCGGGAGAGCGTCTTGAATATCCAGACTCTGGGCGGCGGCACAACGGCCCGCGATGTGGGCCGGCACAGCGCTGCTCAAGCTCGCGCGCGCAGACCAGGCCCCGCGCGAGAAGCGTACTCACCGGCCGCCAATTTGTTCGCCGACCAGCGGCTGAGAGCGTCTGGGCCATGGCCCAAGGCCAATTCAAGGGGCCGCAGGGCCATGCCGCGGGGCGCATCGCAGCCAGTGCCAAGCGCTCTTCATCTTGCATCTGCTGGAGTCTTCTGCTCATATGCGCACCTCAATGGATGGCGAAAGTGTTGCACTTCACACTTGAGCCCGCTATTTTAAATAATGATTTTTTTCATCCAAAGCTGAAAACATTTTGATCGCGCCGAACAGCTGGATCTAATAGGGAATAATAATTGTGAGCGCCAACACTTACCTTTTATCATTGCCGTTTCCTCAGACAGGGAATGAGATAGTAGATGTCACGACAAACGGCTATAAATGGTATTTTTATAGTGAACAGCCTAGAGTCTTGAACTGGTCTGTGTCTTCATCCAAATGGACACATCCCACCCTGCAGTCAACTGAAACCCAAGAGGACTTTTCAAGAGCATTTGCATTCATCGCGGAATTTATCAATGTATCCTTTGATTTCCTCGGATATATTCAGGGCGATTCCACTAGCTTTGGTTATCAAAGAGCCTATAACCAGGGTTCAGATCTAAATATTTCTTTCTCTTATGATGGCCTTAACTCAAGTGGTGTGCAGGTCAGTGATGGAAGGTTTGCCGACGTAAGGAAAACAGCCTATTGTAAGTTCCCAACACTCAATAGTGAAATAGGCGACTACGTTGGTGCCGCCGGTGACGCGTGGTTTAACTGGAATAACTCATTCATCCGGAGCCTGACTTTTGAAAATGGGACTCCAGGCTTCGCACTGTTGGTTCATGAGTTATTACACGGCTTGGGTCTAAAGCACCCTCACGACAGTGGTGGGACTGGAAGACCGACTTATAGTAGCCTGGATATTGAATACGCCGATAGACAGTGGATTTCAATCATGTCTTACGACCTCGCCGAGAACGGCGGGGACGGAATGTACAGTGGATCTATGCCTATCGGCCCCATGATATTTGATGCGATTGCTCTTCAATATCTGTACGGAGAATCCAGATTTAACTCTGGTGATACCGTTTACGCGCTGGAACGGTATATCGGCAATTACTATAATTGCCAATGGGATCACTCCGGAGTCGACACCTTGGACGGCACAAATCTGTCCTTCGGAGTTGTTGTCGATCTTGGCATGGGCACAGCGTTCAATGGCACGGCCGAGCATAATATAGGCTTTATTACCACAGCCTTGGATTATTTGACGCTTTCAATATCGAATCCTTCAAAATGGACTTGGCTTTGGGGTGAGTATGAGAACGCAAACGGAACGCGGTTCAATGACAGACTATCCGGCAACACACTAAACAACTCCCTGACTGGTGGTGACGGCGATGACTACTTGGTTGGTGGTGCCGGAAACGATACATTCGACTGGAACCCTGATTTGCGATCCGGCGCAGACACCATGGAAGGCGGAGAGGGTGATGATACCTACATAATAGATTCAGTCTTTGACATAGTTATAGAGGAGTCCCTGCAAGGCGTTGATACTGTTTATGTTGGATTCAACTATTCTCTTGTCAATACATCGATCGAGAATATAGGCGCCTTCTCGGGGCAGCAGCAGGGCGTGACTTTCACGGGAAATTCATGGCACAACCAAATTACAGGTAGTCTGGGTGCAGATTTCTTGATTGGAAATGAGGGAAACGATACGATCATCGGTTCGGGGGGTAACGATATATTTTTCGGGGGGGCCGGCAACGACACTCTGGATGGTGGCACCGGCCTGGACACTGCCACCTTCTCAGGAGCCCGCAAGGACTACACCGTCATCTGGGACGCGGCCAACGCGCGGCTGAACGTCTCTTCGGTGATCGAGGGCGTAGACCAGTTGATCGGCGTCGAGACCCTGACCTTCGCTGATGCAACCTACGCGCTGTCGGTGTTGCAGACACCTTCGGCACCGACGCTGAACAGCGTCTCCCTCCTCACGGGCGGTACTGAGGACACGGCATTTACCCTCTCCTACGACGCATTGACAGCGGCCGCCAACGAGGCCGATGCGCAGGGCGACCGCATCAGCTTTCGGGTGGAGGCCGTGTCCAGTGGCACGCTCACAAAAGCAGGCATGGCGGTGACACCTGGCAACACCACACTGGCCGCGGGCGAAAGCCTGGTGTGGACACCGGCACCGAACACGAACGGCACCTTGGAAGCCTTCACCGTCAAGGCCACCGACGGCACACTGGTGTCAAGTTCGGCCGTGCCGGTGCGGGTGCAGGTAGCGGCGGTGAATGACGGCCCCATCGGAAGTGTCACTATCTCCGGCACCCCCACCCAGGGCCAGACGCTCACCGTTGCAAACACCCTGGCCGACGTTGACGGCATCCCCACCTCCGGTGCAGGCGCCATCACCTACCAGTGGCGCGCCGACGGCCAGGCCATCAGCGGCGCCACGGGCAGTTCCCTGAACCTCACCCAGTCCCTGGTCGGCAAGGCCATCACCCTGGCGGCCCGCTACACCGACAACTCCGGCACGCTGGAGAACGTCACCAGTTCCGCCACTTCAGTGGTGGCCAACGTAAATGACGCGCCCACTGGCAGCGTCACCATCTCCGGCACCCCCACCCAGGGCCAGACCCTCACCGCCGCCAACACGCTGGCCGATGCCGACGGCATCCCCACCTCCGGCTCGGGCGCCATCGCCTACCAGTGGACCGCAGGCGGCGTGGCCATCAGCGGCGCCACAGGCAGCACCCTGGCGCTGACCCAGGCCCAGGTTGGCAAGGCCGTTTCCGTGACGGCCAGCTACATGGACAACTTCGGCACGCTGGAGCGCGTCACCAGCGGCGCTACCGCCGCCGTGACCAACGTCAACAGTGCCCCCGCGGGCAGTGTCACCATCTCCGGCACACCCACACAGGGCCAGACGCTCACCGCAGCCAACACACTGGCCGACGCCGATGGCATCCCCACCTCCGGTGCAGGCGCCATCGCCTACCAGTGGAGCGCAGGCGGCGTGGCGATCACCGGGGCCACCAACAGCACCTTCACCCTGACCCAGGCTCAGGTGGGCAAGGCTATCACCGTGGCGGCCCGCTTCACTGACCTGAGCGGAACGTCCGAGGCAGTCACGAGCTCATCGACAGTGGCGGTGACGGCTGCAACCCCATCGGGCAATGACTCTCTGGTGGGGGGCGAGGGCAGCGACAACCTTTCTGGTCTGGGTGGTGCTGACACGTTGAATGGTGGGTTGGGCAATGACTCGCTGGACGGTGGCGCGGGCAACGACTCTCTCGATGGTGGCGACGGGTTGGACCGTCTGCTGGGCGGGGATGATGCGGACACGCTCATTGGTGGTGCCGGCGAGGACACGCTGTACGGCGGAGCGGGCAACGACACGCTGTACGACACGGGGGTATCGTTTCTGTACGGCGAGTCGGGCGATGACACGCTGACGGTGACGAACATCGAGCAGGGTGGGCGCGCCTACGGCTTGGTGATGGATGGTGGGGATGGCAACGATTACTTGTCGGCGCCCACGGTGCAGCGGGCCTTTGGTGGTGACGGCAACGATGTCGTTCAGATGTCGGCCCAGCAGCCCACGGCGCCGGAGACGCTGGACGGTGGCGCGGGCAATGACGAGTTGCGGTTCAGTTGGTATGGCTGGAGCGGCTCGAACATCGACTTCGCGAAGGTCGTTAACTTCGAGACGATCAATTTCGCGGGCGATAACGGCGGAGGCCTACGAGCGACTCTCAGTGATGTGACCGGCACCGCTGGCACGACGCTGACGATCAAGACGAATCAGTGGGGACACGGGATCCATGTTGATGGGTCGGCTGAGACCGACGCCCGTTTGGACATGAGTGGCATTGATGGCTACAGCCCAAACGACACGCTGATTGGTGGGCAACTGGACGACACGATTCGGGGCCTGGGAGGTGACGACTCGCTTGTGGGCAACGCCGGGGCAGACTCGTTAGTGGGTGGCGCGGGCGACGACACCCTGACGGGTGGATCGGGTAACGACATCATCGACGGGGGGGACGGCTCGGACACAGCGGTGTTCTCCGGTAACCGCTCGGCCTACACGGTCACGGAGGTGGCGCCGGCCAATGGAGTCAACGGGTACCTGGAAGTCAGCGGGCCTGACGGGACAGACAAGCTCTACGGCATCAACCAGCTGAAGTTCACCGATCAGACCGTCACCGTCGTCGTGCCAGGGCTGGGATTGCTTGGCACAGCGTCAGCCGAGACGCTGACAGGCGGAGAAGGCAGCGACAACCTTTCTGGTCTGGGTGGTGCTGACACGCTGCTTGGTGGGTTGGGCAACGACACGCTGGACGGTGGTGCGGGCAGTGACTCGCTGGACGGTGGCGACGGGGTTGACCGACTGCTGGGCGGGGACGATGCGGACACGCTCATCGGTGGTGCCGGCGATGACACGTTGTACGGCGGAGCGGGTAACGACACGCTGTACGACACGGGGGTGTCGTACCTGTACGGCGAGGCGGGTGATGACACGCTGACGGTGACCAGCGTTGAGCAGGGAGGGCGCACCTACGGCTTGGTGATGGATGGTGGGGACGGCAACGATTTCTTGTCCGCGCCCACGGTGCAGCGGGCCTTTGGTGGTGACGGCAACGATGTCATTCAGATGTCGGCACGCCAACCCACAGCGCCTGAGACGCTGGACGGTGGGGCGGGTAATGACGAGCTGCGATTCAGTTGGTATGGCTGGAGCGGCCTGAACGTTGACTTCTCGAAGGTCGTTGGTTTTGAAACGATTGATTTCGGTGACGGCAACGGCGGAGGGTTGCTTGCCGTTCTGAGTGATGTGACCGGTGCGACTGGCTCGACTCTGACGGTCAAGTCGAATTTTTCTGGACATGGAATTCAGGTCGATGGATCGGCAGAGACCGATGCACGCTTGGACATGACCGGCATCGACACGTACAGCCCGAATGACACGCTGATTGGTGGGCAACTGGCCGACACGATCCGAGGGCTGGGAGGTGCGGACTCGTTGGTGGGTAACGCCGGAAACGACTCGATTCTTGGCGGCGCAGGCGACGACACCCTGACGGGCGGGGCTGGCAACGACATCATCGACGGGGGGGACGGCTCGGACACAGCGGTGTTCTCCGGTAACCGCTCGGCCTACACGGTCACGGAGGTGGCGCCTGCCGCCGGAGTCAACGGGTACCTGGAGGTCAGCGGGCCTGATGGGACAGACAAGCTCTACGGCATCAACCAGCTGAAGTTCACCGATCAGACCGTCACCGTTGTTGTCCCGGGGCTGTACATCGTTGGCACCAACGGCCCGGACACCCTGGTGGGTGACGATGGGGATGACCTAATCGATGGCGGGGGCGGTGACGACTCGATGGATGGTGGCGATGGCGACGACACCTACATCGTCGACTCACTGGGTGACCTTGTCAAAGAAGTGGCTGGCCAGGGCAATGCTGACAAGGTCATCGCCACTATCGACCACGCCTTGGGCGGCAACGTCGAGAACCTGCAGATCGGCGCTGGTGCCGCCAACGGCACCAAGGGCACCGGCAACGCACTGAACAACGTCCTGCAGGCCAACGATGCTGGCAATGAACTGCAAGGCGGTGGCGGCAACGACCAGATCAAGGGCGGGAAGGGCAAGGACAAACTCGTCGGTGGTGATGGCGACGACCGCGTGGACGCCGGCGAGGGCGATGACGAGATCGTGGGTGGCGATGGCGCAGGCAACGACACCTACATTGGTGGCGATGGCATTGACACCGTTCGCTACATCAGCGCCATCACGGGCATCACGGTGGACTTGGCGGCCGGTACGGCCACGGGCAATGAGATTGGCACTGACACGCTGACCAGCATCGAGAACATCATCGGCGGGCAGGCCGGGGACACGCTGCGCGGGGACGCCAGTGCCAACTCGATTGATGGCTACACGGGGAACGACTCCATCGAGGGCGGGGACGGTAATGACACGCTTGCCGGTGGAGTCGGCAACGACACCGCGGTTGGCGGCGGCGGCAGCGATACAGTCGCCTTCGCCGGCCTGCGCAATGGCTACACCATTACCTGGTCAGCCGTGAACTCCACCTTCACCGTGTTCTCAGCCGCCGAAGGCACGGACACGCTGAGTGGTGTGGAGGTTATGAGTTTTTCCGACGGCAGTTATTCAGCGTCAACGCTTCAGAACACCGCTCCTGCGCTGACCGCCATCTCAACTCTCACAGGCGGCACCGAAGACACGGCCTACACCCTCAGCTACGCCGCTTTGGCTGCCGCCGCCGACGAGGCGGATGCGCAAGGTGACCGAATCAGCTTCCGGGTGGAGGCGGTATCCAGCGGCACGCTCACCAAAGGTGGCGTGGCAGTGACTGCCGGTAGCACCACGCTGGCCGAGGGCGAAAGCCTGGTGTGGATGCCGGCGGCGAACGCCAACGGCACCCTGGAAGCCTTCACCGTGAAAGCCACTGACGGCACACTGGTGTCGGATTCGGCCCTGCCGGTGCGGATGCAGATGGGGGCGCTGAATGACGCCCCCACCGGCACCGTCACCATATCCGGCACCCCCACCCAGGGCCACACGCTCACCGCAGCCAACACCCTGGCAGACCCCGACGGCATCCCCACCTCCGGCTCAGGCGCCATCGCCTACCAATGGAGCGCGGGCGGCCAGGCCATCAGCGGCGCCACCGGCAGCACCCTGCTGCTCATCCAGTCCCTGGTCGGCAAGGCCCTCAGCGTGCGGGCCTCCTACACCGACAACTTCGGCCAGGTCGAGAGCGTCACCAGTTCCGCCACTGCAGCGGTGGCCAACCTGAACGACGCGCCCACCGGCGCGGTGAGCATCTCTGGCAATGCCTCTCATCGGCATTCACTTTTGGCCACCAACACCTTGGCCGATGTGGACGGCGTTCCAGGCTCAGGCCCAGGTGCCATCAGCTACCAGTGGAGAGCCAATGGCGCGCCCATCAGCGGCGCCACCGGCAGCACCTTCAACCCCACCCCCACGCAGATCGGCAAGGTCATCACGGTGACCGCGTCCTATACCGATCTTGGCGGCGCGGTAGAGAGCATCACCAGCCCGGCCACGGAGCCCATCAGGGGGTTTCGGGAGTTCTGGCATGACGCTGTGACACGCGGGATGGAACACCGCGAGCCGCAAGCCTTGCCGTTCGGCCAAGACCTGCTGATGGCCGACACCAGCTATTCGTCAGACCTGGCCAGGTTGTTTGGCGT
>JBIPLV010000019.1:0-24995 GCA_044369475.1 Cyanobium sp.
TGCCCTGGGCCAGCACGGCCTCGGCCACATCAGGGCCCCACCAGCGGCCCTCGGTATCGATGTAAAAGCAGCGCAGCGCATAGCGCGCGGCATTGTCGGGATGGCGCACGGCGGCGGCCACGGTGGCCGCCGAGCGGATCGAAACGGCGTGTTCGCCCGAAGCCCCGCCAAAGATCAGACCAACGGCAAGGGGGGTGGGTGTCATGCCGTCCGCAGGGTGAGCCAGGGGCCCAAAACTCAGGCCAGTTTGCCGCTGAGGGAGAAGGCGCGCACGTCTTCGATTTGCACCGTCACCAGCTCGCCGGGCGCGATGGTGCGGCCATCGGACCGCTGGGCTGGAAAGAAGGTGAGTCGGTTGGTGCGGGTGCGGCCCATCATCTGCTCGGGATTCTTGGGGTTGGTGCCCTCCACCAGGATCTGCTCGCGGCGGCCGGCGTAGCGGGCGCTGCGTTCGCGGGCGCTGCGCTCCACCAGGGCATTGAGCTCCTGCAGGCGGGCCACCTTCACCGTCTCGCTGAGCTGGTTGGGCCAGTTGGCGGCGGGGGTGTTGGGCCGCGGCGAGTACGCGGCGGTGTTCACCGCATCGAAGCCGATCTCCTCGATCAGATCCAGGGTGCGGCGGAATTGAGCGTCGGTTTCACCGGGAAAGGCCACGATCACATCGGCGCTGATCGCGGCATCAGGCATGCGCTCGCGGATGCGCTCGATGATGCGGCGGTAGCGGTCCACGGTGTAGCCGCGGGCCATCGCCTTGAGCACGTCGTCATCGCCGCTCTGGAAGGGAACGTGGAAGTGCTCGCACACCTTGGGCAGGTCGGCGCAGGCGTCGATCAGCCGCTCGGTGAAGTAGCGCGGATGGCTGGTGGCGAAGCGGATCCGCTCGAGCCCCGTCACGTTGTGCACGTGGTGGAGCAGGTCAGTGAGGGTGTGGGCGCGGCGGCCCTCGGGGGTGATGCCGGGCAGATCGCGGCCGTAGGCATCGATGTTCTGGCCCAGCAGGGTGATTTCCTTGAAGCCCTGGGCGGCCAGGCCCTCCATTTCCAGCTTGATGGCGTCGGGCAGTCGCGACTGCTCCTGCCCCCGCACCGACGGCACCACGCAATAGGTGCAGCGTTCGTTGCAGCCATAGATCACATTCACCCAGCCGCAGATCGTGCTGTCGCGACGGGCGGTGGTGATGTCTTCGAGGATGTGGTGCTCGCCTGTGGCCACCACCTGCTGGCCCTGCTCCACCTGGGCCAGCAGCACGTCGAGCCGGTTGGCGTGCTGGGGGCCCATCACCAGATCCAGCTCCGGCACCCGCCGCAGCAAGGATTCCCCCTCCTGCTGGGCCACGCAGCCCGCCACCACAAGGGTGAGGTTGGGGTTGGTGCGCTTGCGCTGGGCCTGGCGCCCCAGGTAGCTGTACACCTTCTGCTCGGCGTTGTCGCGGATCGTGCAGGTGTTGTAAAGCACCAGATCCGCTTCGAGCTCGGCCGGAGCCTCGCGGTACCCCATGGATTCGAGGATCCCGGCCATGCGCTCGGAATCCGCCTTGTTCATCTGGCAGCCGAAGGTGGTGATCCAGTAGCTGCCGCGGCCGCTCTCGGCCGTTGGGGCGGTAGCAGGGGCAGAGCTCAGGCTCTTGCCGAGGGTGGGAAGCGTGGAGGCCGTCATCCCATCAGTTTCGGCCATGGGGTTTCCGCTGTGGTTGGGGGGCCCTGTTGAGGGTGCTGCGTTGAACGGGGGGACCGCGGCTGCGCGGATGGGCCTGGGCAGAGTGTCCTCAAATCTGTACGGGCTGTACGGATTTCGGGACGCATCCTGCGGGACAACTCGTCCAGGCGGGTACGGCGCAATCGGCGCCGTTGTGCCAGCTTGACGGCAGCGCTCCATTCCCATGCGCCTAAGCCTGCGCCGGTTTCCGCTCACCAAGGCTGTGCCCCTAGCCATCAGCCGCGGCACCACGGCGGCTGTGGAGCACCTGCTTGTGCAGATCAGCCACGACGGCTGCACGGGCATCGGTGAGACCGGCGGCTTCGACACCGGCCATCGCCACTACGCCAGCGACGCCGTTGCGGCGGAGCTCGAGGCCCTGGCACCCCAGCTGGCAGCCTTGGCGCCGGAGCCCCTCCAAGCCCTGGAGCCCCTGCTGGCTGGCCTCAGCCCGCCGGCCCGCTGCGGCCTCGATCTGGCCCTGCACGATTGGTGGGGCCGCCGGCTGGGGCAACCGCTGTGGCGGCTCTGGGGCCTGGACCCAAGCGCCTGTGTCGCCACCAGCGTGACCCTCGGCTTGGGTCCCCCCGAGGCTGTGCTGGCGCGGCTCGAGCGCTGGTGGCTGCAGCTGCCCGCCACCCGCATCAAGCTCAAGCTCGGCAGCCCCGAGGGAGTCGCTCACGATCTGGTGCTGCTGGAGGCCGTGGCTGCGGCCCTGGAGCAGCGGCGCCAAAGCACCGGCGTGGCCTGCGAGCTGCAGGTGGATGCCAACGGCGGTTGGGATCTGGGCACAGCCCGGGCCATGCTCGCGCCCCTCGAGCGTGCTGGGGTGGTGCTGCTGGAGCAGCCCCTGCCGCCGCTGCTGGATGTGGAGCTCGACACGGCCGGCTTCGAGGCCCTGGAGCTCGACTGTCCGATGCCGCTGGTGGCCGACGAGAGCTGCTGGAACCTGGCCGATCTGGTGCGGCTTGCCCCCTATGTGGACGGCATCAACATCAAGCTGCTCAAAAGCGGAGGTCTCTCCGAGGCTTTGCTGATGGCCCAGGCGGCCCGGCGGCTGGGGTTGGGGGTGATGGTGGGCTGCTACTCCGATGGGGCCCTGCTCAACGGTGCCGCTGCCCAGCTGCTGCCCCTGGTGACCTGGCCCGATCTCGACAGCCACCTCAACCTGGTGGACGACCCCTTTGCTGGATTGGCCCTGACGGGCGATCGGCTGCTGCCGCCGGCCGGGCCTGGTTTGGGCATCGACCTGATGTCAGAGCCATGTTGAGGGGCAGCGCCCCGATCGTGCTGCTCCAGCACGGCGGCCTCGACGACCTCTCCGGCAAGACCGGCCTGGCGATGCTGCGCTACCGCTCTGGTCCGATCGTGGCGGTGATCGATCCGGTCTTCGCCGGCGCCGATCTGCAGGCCGTGACCGGCATCAACCGTGCCGTGCCGGTGGTGGCCGATATGGCGGCGGCCCTGGTCTACGGGCCCGAGGTGGCGGTGGTGGGGCTTGCCCCCTCCGGCGGCCGCTTGCCCGCAGCGATGCGCGCCGATGTGCTGGCGGGACTCCAGGCCGGGCTGCATCTGGCCAGCGGCCTGCACAGTCGGTTGGGGGATGATCCGGTGCTGGCAGCGGCCTGCACCCGCCCCGGCCAGTGGATCTGGGACCTGCGCCAGGAGCTCGAGGGGCTGGAGGTGGCGGCAGCGCGGGCCGCAGCCCTGCCCTGCCGGCGGCTGCTGGCGGTGGGATCCGACATGGCCGTGGGCAAGATGAGCGCCTGCCTGGAGCTGCAGGCCGAGGCCCTGCGCCAGGGCCTTGATGCCCGTTTTGTTGGCACCGGCCAGGCGGGGATCCTGATCGCAGGCAGCGGTGTGGCCCTCGATGCGGTGCGGGTCGATTACGCCGCCGGGGCCGTGGAGGCGGCGGTTCTGCAGGTGGCCGCCGGGGTCGGGCCTGAGGCACTGGTGCTGGTGGAGGGGCAGGGGTCGATTTGCCATCCAGGCTCCACCGCCACCCTGCCGCTGCTGCGCGGCAGCCAGCCCACCGATCTGTTGTTGGTGCATCGGGCCGGCCAGACCCACGTGCGCACCCGACTCGGGGAAGCACCGGTGGCGATTCCACCGCTGCCGGAGCTGATCGCGGCGGTGGAGGCTCTGGCGGCCCTGGGCCGGCCCGATGGCCTGCGGCCCCGGGTGCGGGCCGTGGCGCTCAACACTGCCCGGCTCAGCACCGCTGAAGCCGATGCCGCCCTCGTGGCCACGGCCGCTGAGACGGGTTTGCCCTGCGCCGATCCAGTGCGGCAGGGGGCTGGTCTGCTGCTGGAGGCCTTGCTGGGGCCGCGTGAGTTGCGGCGCGGGCTGCGGCAGGGCGCCACAAAAAAGCCGCCTCCACCAGAAGCGAAGACGGCTAGATCATCAAGGGCGAGCGAGGGGACTTGAACCCCCGAATGGCGGCGCCACAAGCCGCTGCCTTAACCACTTGGCGACGCCCGCCGTGATTCCAAACAATGTACCAAGCCACCGACAGGGATTGGTGCCAACGTGGGAGCTCTTGAATGACGTCCCGTTTGCCCGGCCGTTCAGCTGACTTCGCCTGTCCACCCTGGGCGTTACGCCTGATGCTGGTGGCCCTGGCCGGGGCCGGGCTGGCCATCACCAATCCCTCCGCCGCCGATTTCCAGGCCTATGCCGCCGAGCGGTTGGTGGATGAAATCAGCGAGGAGGTTTGCGCTGAGGGCGGTCTGCCGGTGCTGATGCGGATGGCGATTCAGAACTGTGAGGAGCTGGTGCTGGCCCAGCGGGCGTCGTTGGCGGCGCTGGTGGCAGGCCACACCCACCGCCACAATCTCGGGGTGCTGAGCCTGTATCGGAGTGACGTCGGAGGCGAAACGTTGCTGCTCTGGCGAGTGCCGCGCTTCCGCTCCACCGTGGTTGGTGTGGCGAGCCAGTTTGTGCTGATCGGTGCCGCGATTGATAGAGCTGGCACCGATAGCTCCACCCATAGCTCCCAGAACGCACCGTGATTCCTGCTCTGGCGCTGCGCCTGCCCCGCGGGTTGCTGGATCCGCGCCTGGCCAGTGGCTTTGAGGCCGATGCCGATGGCCTGGTGCCGCTGCAGATCCGGGTGGCCGGAGAGGTGGTTTCGGCGATCGAGCCCCTGCGGAGCGTGGATCCGGCCGCGCTGGCCGCCCTGCCGTTAGCGCTTACGCCCCTGGTGGAGCCCCACGCCCATCTTGACAAGGCCTTCACAGCCGCTTCCTTCCCCAACCGGGAGGCCACCATGGCGGCGGCCCTGGCGGCCAACCAGCGCGAGTACGGCGCGCGCACCGGCGAGCAGGTGGCGGTGCGGGCCGAGCTGGCCCTTGATCGGGCGTGGCGCAACGGGGTGCGGGCCATCCGCAGCCACATCGACAGCGTCGGGCCGGCGGCCCGCTCCAGCTGGGAGGCCCTGCTCGATGCCCGCCAGCGCTGGCGGGGACGGGTGGAGCTGCAGCTGGTGGCCCTGGCGCCGCTGGCCCACTGGCTCAGCCCGGAGGGGGAGGCCCTAGCCCGCGCGGTGGCCGATGGTCAGGGGTTGCTTGGGGGAGTGATCGGGCCGCCCTACGGGCAGGGCCGGGCCCGCCGCGCCGCCGATCGGGAGGCCCTGCTGGCCCTGCTCGATCTGGCTGAGCGCTTTGGCTGCGGCGTCGATCTGCACGTGGATGAATCTGATAGCCACCCGGGGGTGGGCGTGGACCTGGTGGCCCGGGTGGCCCTGGAGCAGCGCCGTGCCGTGGTGATCACCTGCAGCCACGCCAGCAGCATGGGCCTGCTGCCAGCCCGGGCTTGCGACCAGCTGGCTGAGCGTCTGGCCGCGGCGGAGATCGCGGTGGTGGCGCTGCCCACCACCAATTTCTGGCTGCTGGGCCGCACGCCCGGCCGCACCCCCTGGCGCCGGCCCCTGGCGCCGATCCGCAGCCTGCAGCGGGCGGGGGTGCGGCTGGCCCTCGGCGGCGACAACGTGCAGGATCCCTGGTACCCCGGCGGCGATTTCGATCCGGTTGAGCTGCTGCGCTGGTCGGCGCCGCTCTGCCAGTTGATGCCCTGGCAGCGTCTCGGCCTGGCCCCCTTCAGCACCGCCGCCGCTGCCTTGCTGGGGCTGGCCTGGGATGGGGTGCTGCGCGTCGGGGGGCCTGCCGATCTGGTGTTGCTCGGTGCCGGGTCGTGGGGCGAGCTGCTGGCCCGGCCGCCCCAGCGTCGGGTGCTGCGCGCCGGCCAGTGGTTGCCGCTGCCTGCGCAGGAGCAGCCCTCTCCCCTGCTGCTTCCATGGGGTTGAGCCCTTGCTCCAACCCGTGTCTGATTCCGTCACCGCCCGCTGCCCCGAGGCCCGGATCGCCGCCCTGGCAGCAGAGCTCCAGCGGCTTGATCCAGCGTTGGCGTTGCTGGGCCCGGAGGCGCCGGCTGAGCTGGAGCGCCTCTCCCGCGACTACTTCGATTACTCGCCGGTGCTGGTGCCGCAGCTGCAGGGTTGCCGCGCCCAGCTGGTGGCCGCCGCCGTCACGGTGGAGCAGGTTCGGTTGGTGGCGGGGGCCTGTGCCCGCCAGCGCGTGCCCCTGACGGTGCGGGGGGCCGGCACCGGCAACTACGGCCAGTGCGTGCCCCTGCAGGGTGGGTTGGTGCTGGATCTCACCGGCCTCCAGCGCCTGCGTCAGCTGGATGAGGCCACCGGGGTGATCGAGGTGGAGGCGGGCGCCCTGATGGGCACCATTGAGCAGCAGCTGGCGCCCAGGGGCCGGGCCCTGCGGCTGGTGCCCAGCACGGTGCGCAGTGCCACCATCGGCGGCTTCATCGCCGGGGGCTCCGGCGGCATCGGCTCGCTGCGCTGGGGCTTTCTGAGGGATGCCGGCAACCTGCTGGGCCTGGAGGTGGTGACCCTGGAGCCCGAGCCGCGGCTGCTCCAGCTCGATGCCGCCGCCAGCGCCCCCCTCAACCACGCCTACGGCACCAACGGCATCCTCACGGCCCTGCGCCTGCCCACCACCGAAGCCGTCGCTTGGCAGCAGCTGGTGGTGGGGTTTGAGCAGTGGGATCGGGCCCTGGCGGCGGCCCAGGCCCTGCCCGCCACGGCACTGCAGCTCAACGCCATCACACTGCTGGAGGCGCCGCTGGCCCAGCCGCTGCCTTGGCCGGCGGGCTGTCCAGCGCCAGACAGGGAGGAGCATCGCCTGCTGCTCCTGGCTGCCCCCGATGCCCTGGCGGTGCTGCCCGATTGGCTGGCGGCCCGTGGTGGCGCGCTGTGCTGGCAGGCCCCGCAGGGCCAGAGCCGGGGCCTGCCGCTGCGGGAGCTCAGCTGGAACCACACCACCCTGCACTGGCGCAGCCAGCACAAGGGCTGGACCTACCTGCAGATGCTGTTGCCCCAGCCGGAGGGTCCCAGCCTCGAGCGTCTGCGCAGCCGGTGGGGCGACGACCTGCTCTGGCACCTGGAGGCGGTGAAGCAGCAGGGAGCGGCCCGGCTGGCGGCCCTGCCGCTGGTGCGCTGGCGCGGCGAGCAGGCCCTGGAGCAGCTGATGGCCGACTGCCGCGAGGCAGGGGCGGTGCTGTTCAACCCCCACGTGATCAGCGTCGAGGACGGCGGCCTGGGTGTGATCGATGCCGACCAGGTGGCTGCCAAGGCCGCCTACGACCCAGCGGGTTTGCTCAATCCCGGCAAACTGCGCGGCTGGCTCAGCAGCCCAGGCTGAGGCGGGTGTCGACGCCGGTAACCGGGTTGGTGCCCTCGGCTTCACGGCAGAGGGAGCGCTGGTCGACCCGGTCGATCAGGGCGTCGCTGAAGTCGGCATCGGTGACGGTGGCGCCGCGGAAGCTGCTGCCTGAAGCGATTGCCCCGGTGAGAATGGCCCCGCTCAGATCGGCTCCGGAGAGGTCCACCTTGTCCATCAGGGTGCCGCTGAGATCGGCGCCGGCGAAATTGGCATTGGGGAAGGCCGCCTGGGTGAGGATCGCCCCGTGCAGATCGGCGCCGCTGAAGTTGGCGTGCCGTCCCGTGGCCCCAGCGAAGGAGGTATTGGCTAGATCCTGGCCGCTGAAATCCTGCTCGTTCTGGTTGGTGAGCGTGTAGTCCACGCCGGAGAAGTCGGCCGCCGCCGGCAATGGAGAAAGCAGTAGAGAAAGCAGTGGAGCGAGCACCAGCAGTAGCCCCAGGGCTAGGGAAAGGGCTACTGATTTCGCTCCTGCTCCTGCTCCTGATTTCGCTCCTGACTGGGCCGCTGAGAGGAGCTCGGAGAGGGGAGCCATGGGAATGGGTCGCGGGACCTCACTCTGGCCTGGATGGTGCGCGGTGGCAGAAGGGGAGGAGTAGGCGCGTGTTTTACAACTTGACTTAGTCTTAGCTAAGCCAATCTGCAAAAGCATGCTTGAGGGGAACTCGAGCCGGGCTGGTGATGATGAGCAGCAGGCGAATGAACCAAATTCAGAATTCCCTGGGCTTGCAACTGGGGCTTGCAACTGGGGTTTGCGCTGAGGCTTGCTCTGATGTGGCTGCCTGGCCGATCAGGTAGAGAGAGCCAGCAACTACCACGCGCTGCGAACCTCTTCCCGCTTGCGCCAGGCCGGCCTCCAGGCTGAGGGCGCTGTGCAGCTGGCTAGCGAGTCTGGGACAGGCGGCGGTAAGGCCTTCAAGGCTCCAGCAGGCGTGCCCCGGCACCGGCACGATCCAGGCCCGGTCGCTCGGGGCCAGCAGGGCCGCGGCTATCTCCGGCCCCTGCTTAGTGGCCAACATGCCTAGCAGCCAGTGACGCGGGCCGGAGGCCAGGCCGTGGCGCTCGGGATGGGCGTCGAGTTCGGCGCGTAGGGCGAGGGCGGCCGGCAGGTTGTGGGCGCCATCGAGCAATAGGGGTAGGCCTTGCCAGCTCAGTTGTTGCAGCCGGCCTGGCCAGCGGGCTGCTGCGAAACCGCGGCGTATGGCTGGGTCGTTGACCGGCCAGCCCCGCTCCTTTAATGCCCGCATCAGGCCCAGGGCGACGGCGCCATTGGCGGCCTGCACGGCTCCTGGAAGCCCCAGGGTCCACTGGTTGAGATCCAGCGGCTCCACCCAGCGCAGTTCGGCTCCCACTGCAGCGGCACGATCGCTCAGCACTGCCGCCACCTCCGGACTCTGGGGAGCACTAATTGCCACGGCCCTCGGCTGGAGCACGCCGGCTTTTTCGGCGGCAATCGTGGCTGGATCCGGCCCGAGGAACTCAGCGTGGTCGAGCCCCACTGAGGCAAAGCCGATCACGGGCCGGTGGGGATGGCAGGTGGTGGCATCGAGCCGCCCCCCCAGTCCCACCTCCAGCACCACCAGGTCACAGTTCGCCTCCGCGAAGGCCAGGAAGGCCGCGGCGGTCACCAGTTCAAATGGCGTGAGCTGGTGGCGGCGGGCGACCGGCGTGGCGGTTTCCAGGTGGCGGCGCAGGGCCGGCGCGGTGATCGGGGCGTCGCCCAGCCGGATCCGCTCGGTCCAGCTCACCAGGTGCGGCGAGGTGTACAGGCCGGCGCGGATGCCGCTGGCCAGCAGGGCCTGGTGCACCAGGGTGCAGATCGAGCCCTTGCCGTTGGTGCCGGCCACCTGCACGGCGGCGAAGCGGTGCTCGGGATGGCCCAGCTCGGTTAGGGCGGCCTCAAGGCGATCGAGGCCCAGGTCGACGCCGCGGCGGCTGAAGGGCTCGATCAGGTCGGCGAAGGGGTCGGGCCCGGATGCCAGGGCTGTTTCAGCAACCAAGGCGGCTTCAGCGACTCAGGCTGGTGAGGGCGCGCTCGAGGCGATCCACCGCCAGGCGCAGGTGGCGGGGCTGGATGACCAGTGGCGGCACGAAGCGCACCACCCGGGGGCCGGCGGGGACCAGCAGGAGACCCTCTTCCATCGCCGCCTTCACAATCTCCGGGGCGCTTGGGGCCTCCTCGCGCAGCACCAGGCCCTGCAGCAGCCCCCAGCCGCGCACCCCCTCGAGCAGGCTGGGATGGCGGCTTACCAGCTCGGCCAGCAGCTCCTGCAGCAGCGCCCCCATTCGCTGCACGTGGCTGAGCAGGTTGCGGCGCTCGAGTTCGGCCAGCACCGTCAGGCCGGCCCGGCAGGCGAAGGGGTTGCCGCCGAAGGTGCTGGCGTGCTCGCCGGGGCGGAAATGATCCACCTTCGCTTTCACCGCCAGGGCGCCGATCGGGATGCCGCCGCCCAGACCCTTGGCCAGGGTGATCGCATCGGGCTCGACGCCCAGCTGCTCGTAGCCCCAGCGTTGGCCGCTGCGGCCGACGCCGATCTGCACCTCGTCAAAGATCAGCAGAATGTTGTGGGCGTCGCAGAGCTCCCGCACCCGCTGGAAGAAGGCGCGGTTGCCCGGATGAACGCCACCCTCGCCCTGGATCGGCTCCAGCAGCACGGCGGCCACCCGCGGACCCTGCGCCTCGCAGCTGGCCAGCAGGGTCTCAAAGGCGGCGGTGTCGTTGTAGGGGAAGTAGCGGAAGCCCTGCACCATCGGCTCGAAGCCCTGGTGGTATTTGGGCTGGCCCGTGGCGGTGACGGCCGCCAGGGTGCGGCCGTGGAAGCTGGCCTGGGCGGTGAGGATCAGGGGCGCCTTGCCGTCGCCAGTGGCGATGCCCCGCACCGTGTGGCCGTGTTTACGCGCCAATTTGATGGCGGCCTCGTTGGCCTCAGCGCCCGAATTGCAGAAGAACACCCGGTCCAGGCAGCTGCTGGCGGTGATTGCCGCTGCTAGCTCTTCCTGCTCAGGAATGCGGTACAGGTTGGAGACGTGCTGGAGCTTGCCCAGCTGACGGCTCAGGGCTCGCTTCATCCGGCCGTCGCTGTGGCCGAGGGTGCAGACCGCGATGCCGGCCACGCAGTCGAGGTAGCGCTTGCCGCTGCTGTCCCACACCCACACGCCCCGGCCTCGGGTGAGGCTGATCGGGAAGCGGGCATAGGTGTCCATCACCGGAGAGGCGGGCGTCTCCGGAGTGGGCACAGGGGAGATGGGAGCGGTGGGACTCGAACCCACATGCCCGAAGGCGCTCGATTTTGAGTCGAGTCCGTCTACCAATTCCGGCACGCTCCCGCAATGGAGAGCTTACGCGGCGATGCTGGAGCTGGAGCTGCTTGGCGCGCCGCTGACGCGCTGGATGCAGGCGCCGGCTGCGTTGAGTTTGGCTTCGAGGTTGGCGTAGCCGCGGTCGAGGAACTCCAGCCCCCGCACCGTGGTGATGCCTTCGGCGGCCAGGCCCGCCAGCACCATGGCGGCGGAGGCCCGCAGATCGGTGCCCTGCACCGGCGCACCGCTGAGCCGGGCCACCCCTTCCACGAAGGCGGTGTTGCCCTGCATGCGGATGGCGGCCCCCATGCGCTGCAGCTCCGCCACGTGCTGCAGGCGGTTTTCGAAGATGTTCTCGGTGATCACGCTGGTGCCCTGGGCTGTGGCCAGCAGGCTCATGAAGGGCGCCTGCAGGTCGGTGGGGAAGCCGGGGAAGGGTTGGGTGCGTAGGTCGACAGCCTTGATGTGATCCGCCTTGAGGGTGAGGCCAATGCCGTCGTGCTCCAGGGTGCAGCCCGCTTCCTCCAGCTTGGTGAGCACCGCGCCGAGGTGGTCGGGGATCACGGGGGCGATCCGCAGGTGGGAGCGGGTGATCGCGGCGGCCAGCAGGAAGGTGCCGGCTTCGATGCGATCGGGGATGACGGCGTAGTCGGCGCCGTGGAGCCGCTCCACCCCCACGATCGTGATGGTGGGCGTGCCAGCGCCGCGCACCTTGGCGCCCATGGCGATCAGCAGGCCGGCCAGATCGACCACCTCCGGCTCCAGGGCGGCGTTGTCGATCACCGTCTCGCCATCGGCGAGGACGGCGGCCATCATCAACGTCTCGGTCGCCCCGACGCTGGGGCAGTCCATGTGGATGCGGCCGCCGGTGAGGCGATGGCCACGACCCGGGACGACGGCGGTCACGACCCCGTGCTCAATCGTCACCTGGGCGCCGAGGGCCTTCAATCCCTTGACGTGCTCCACCACGGGCCGGGTGCCGATCTGGCAGCCACCGGGCAGAGGCACCTTGGCCATGCCCATCCGGGCCAGCAGCGGCCCAATGCAGAAGAAGCTGGCCCGCAGGCTGTTCACCAGCTCGTAGGGCGCGGTGGAATTGTTGATGGCGTCGCCATTGAGCTCCAGGCAGTCGCCCTGGCGCACCACCTGGCCCCCGAGGCTGCCGAGCATCTCCGCCATGGCGGAGATGTCGGTGAGGGGCGGCACATTGCGCAGCCGGATCGTGTCGCGGGTGAGCAGGCAGGCCGCCATCAGCACCAGGGCTGAGTTTTTGGCGCCACTCACCTGCAGCTCTCCAGACAGTTTGCGGCCACCAGAGATGTTCAGCTGGGGGCTGAAAACTGCCTGGGTCTGAAAGTCGGACTGGACAGCCATCAAACCCATGGAGCGACTGCCCAGCTCTTGCCGATGCATTTTGACAACAAATGATGAGACCGTCTAGACGGCCGCCGCCCAAACTGGCTTGAACAGCCGGGTGGCCCCACGATGGCGTATGTTTTCCCAGTCGCTGCGGCGACGGCCACGCGGATGTGGCGGAATTGGTAGACGCGCTAGTTTCAGGTACTAGTGGCAGCAATGTCGTGGGAGTTCAAGTCTCCCCATCCGCACTTTTTTATGATTGTCCTCAAGATCACCAACGCCTCAGAGGTCATGGCCTCGAAGCTCGGCAAGTTTCTTGAGAGTCTCACCCCCGATGCTCTCGATCAGTCGACCATCGAGGACATTGTGCTGAAGAAGCTGGTTGAAAACCTCCAGGCTGAAGGGCTCAAGGGCGAAGTTGCTTCGGTTCGGGGTCTTGAACTCGAGGAGAAGGAGCTGGTGTTGCACGAGGGCCTGCGCGTCCGACGCCACCACACCTTCTGACGTGGTTTCCAGCCCTGGGCTGAGCCGCGCTGAGCCGATCACCAGCCGCCGCAATCCCCTGGTCAAGCGGTTGCGGCTTCTCCACGACCCCCGCGGACGGCGTCAGGAGGGACTGTTGCTGCTGGAGGGCACCCACCTGCTTCAGGAGGTGCTGCGGTTGCAGCTCCAACCGCGCGATCTGCTGGCCACGGCTGCCTGGCTGGCCGACCATGGCGCCCTGGTGGCGGACCTGCCGCCCGGCTGCGTCTGCCGTGAGGTGAGCCACGAGGTGCTGGAGGCGGTGGCCACCACCCAGCATCCCGATGGCGTTGTCTTGACCGTGGCTCCGCCAGCTGCCGCGCCGCAGGATCCGGCGTCCATTCACGCGTCGTTTGTGCTGGCCCTCGATGGCTTGCAGGATCCGGGCAACCTCGGCACGTTGATGCGCACCGCCCTGGCGGCTGGGGTGGAGAGCTTGTGGATGGCCGATGGGGCCGATCCCTTCCAGCCCAAGGTGCTACGCGCCTCGGCCGGTGCTGCCCTAGCACTGCCGCTGTTGCGCGAGAGCCGGGCGGATTTGGCGGGGCGGCTGGCGGCGGCGGCCGCGGCGGGTTTCCAAGTGGTGGTGGCCGTTCGTCCGGGGGCCGGGCCGGTGGCGCCGCTGCCCTATTGGCAGCTCGACTGGACCCGCCCCACGGTGGTCTTGCTCGGCAGCGAAGGGGGCGGCGTGTCGCCCCAGCTGGAGGCCCTGGCCAACCAGCGGCTCACGATCCCCCACAGCGCCGCGGTGGAGTCGTTGAATGTGGCGGTGGCGGCGGCCCCTCTGCTGCTCGAGCGCCTGCGGCAGCGCGCCGGAGCCTGACGGGGGAGAATGCCTCCCAACAACTGCAGTGCTGCCCGGTGAGCGACGCCCCCATGCATGGATCGCGTTTTGATGGCTCGAGCTTCGATTACGACGTGATCGTTGTCGGCGCCGGCTACGGCGGCTTTGACGCGGCCAAGCACGCCGCAGAGCACGGGCTGAGGGTGGCGATCGTGGAATCGCGCGACATGGGCGGCACCTGCGTCAACCGCGGCTGCGTGCCCTCCAAGGCGCTGCTGGCCGCCAGCGGCCGGGTGCGGGAGCTGGCCGACGCCGAGCACCTGGCTGGCTTCGGCATCCACGCCGCCCCGGTGCGCTTTGAGCGCCAGAAGATCGCCGATCACGCCAACCAGCTGGTGGCCACGATCCGCACCAATCTCACCAAAACCCTCGAGCGCGCCGGCGCCACGATCCTGCGGGGCACGGGCCGGCTGGCCGGCCACCAGCAGGTGATCGTGCGTGAGAGCGGCAGCGGCGTGGAGCGCACCTATTCCGCCCGCGACGTGATCCTCGCCACCGGCTCGGAGCCCTTCGTGCCGCGCGGCATCGAAACCGATGGCCGCACGGTGTTCACCAGCGACGAAGCCGTGAGCCTGGAGTGGCTGCCCCGCTGGCTGGCGATCATCGGCAGCGGCTACATCGGCCTGGAATTTGCCGACGTCTACACAGCCCTGGGCTGTGAAGTGACGATGATCGAGGCCCTCGATCGGGTGATGCCCACCTTCGATCCCGACATCGCCAAGCTGGCCGCCCGCAAGCTGATTGAGGGCCGCGACATTGATGCCCGCGCCGGCCTGCTGGCCCGCAAGGTGACGCCGGGCTGCCCGGTGAAAATCGAGCTGGCCGACATGGCCACCAAGGAGCTGGTGGAAACGCTGGAGGTGGATGCGGTGCTGGTGGCCACCGGCCGGGTGCCGAGCAGCGCCGCGCTTAACCTGGCGGCCGTGGGAGTGGAGACCGAGCGCGGCTTCATCCCGGTGGACGACCACATGCGGGTGTTGGTGGGCGGCGAGCCCGTGCCGCACCTGTGGGCCGTGGGTGATGTGACCGGCAAAATGATGCTGGCCCACACCGCTGCCGCCCAGGGCACCGTGGCGATCGACAACATCCTGGGTCACCCCCGCCCGATCGACTACCGCTCAATCCCAGCGGCCACCTTCACCCATCCAGAGATCAGTTCGGTGGGCCTGAGTGAAGCCGATGCCAAGGATCTGGCGCAGAAGCAAGGCTTCGAGCTCGGGGTGGTGCGCAGCTACTTCAAAGCCAACTCCAAGGCCCTGGCCGAGCTGGAGAGCGATGGCCTGATGAAGTTGCTGTTCAACAAGAGCACCGGTGAGGTGCTCGGCGCCCACATCTATGGATTGCATGCTGCCGACCTGATCCAGGAGATCGCCAACGCCGTGGCCCGCCGCCAGAGCGTGGTGCAGCTGGCCAACGAAGTGCACACCCACCCCACCCTCAGTGAGGTGGTGGAAGTGGCCTACAAGCAGGCGGCTGCTGCCCTGGCCCCAATCGCGGTGGGTGCCTGAGATGGAGTTCCGTCGCCGGCCGCCCAACCCCAAGGTGAAGGTGGCCCACCTCGAATACGCCATCCCCCACGAGGAGGAGGCCCCGCGCCACATCCTCGAAGAAATCGTGTGGGCCAAGGACCGTGAAGTGGCTGTGGCCCGCGAGCGGGTGCCCCTCGAGAAACTCAAGCAGCAGGTTGCCGAGCTGCCGGCGCCCCGCGATTTTCTGGCGGCCCTACGGGCCAGCTGCCGCAAGCCGGCGGTGATCGCCGAGGTGAAGAAGGCCAGCCCCAGCAAAGGGGTGATCCGCGAGGATTTTGATCCGGAGGCCATCGCCAGGGGCTACGCCGCCGGTGGCGCCAGCTGCCTGTCGGTGCTCACCGACAAGCAGTTTTTTCAGGGCGGCTTTGAGGTGCTGGTGCAGGTGCGCCAGGTGGTGGAGCTGCCCCTGCTCTGCAAGGACTTCATCCTCAGCCCCTATCAGCTGTATCAGGCCCGGGCCGCCGGCGCCGATGCCGCCCTGCTGATCGCCGCGATCCTCACCGACCAGGACATGGGCTACCTGCTCAAGGTGGCCAAGAGCCTTGGCTTGACGGTGCTGGTGGAGGTGCACGATGCGGAGGAGCTGGAGCGGGTGCTGGCCCTCGACGGGGTGCAGTTGATTGGCATCAACAACCGCGATCTGGCCACATTTGAGACCGATCTGGCCACCACCGAGCAGCTCACCGCCCGCTATGGCGAGCAGATCCGCGCCAAGGGCTGCCTGCTGGTGAGCGAGTCGGGGCTGGTCAGCCGCGACGACCTCGATCGGGTGCAGAGCGCCGGCGCCGATGCGGTGCTGGTGGGTGAATCGCTGATGCGTCAGCCGGACGTGACGGCAGCTCTGGAGTTGCTGATCAGCGGTTGAGGCTTGGCCAGCACCGTGGGGTGTGATGTTTTTTTGGTTTTAGCTAAGTCATGGCTTAGCTAAGTCATGGCTTGGATGAGGGCTGGCTTGGCCAAGGGATGGCTTGGCTAGGAAATGGCTTGGCTAAAAGATCGAGAAGGCTGCCCTGATGGCACCAGGGCAAAGGCCGACATGCCATTGGCGACCAAAAAGCTAAAAAGCTCGCCAGCAAAAAGCCCCCGCCGGGGAGGCGGGGGCAGCAGCGGCAGCAGCCAGAGATCAGACCTTGCGGGAGTAAAACTCAACCACCAGGAGTTCGTTGATCTCGAGGGCGACCCACTCGCGTTCGCACTTGCTGATCACCTTGGCGACCTGCTTGTTCTTGTCGAGCTCGAGGTGGGGCGGGATGTTGGCCAAACCTGGGAATTCCAGGTTGCCCTCAGCCAGTTTCTTGCTCTGCTTGCGCTCGCGGATGGCGACCACATCGCCGGCTTTGCACTGGAAGCTGGGGATGTCCACGACGCGGCCGTTCACGGTCACGTGGCCATGGTTCACCAGCTGGCGGGCGCCGGGCACGGTGGGGCCGAAACCCAGGCGGAAGCAAATGTTGTCGAGGCGATTCTCGAGCAGTTTCAGCAGGTTGGTTCCGGTGGAACCCTCCTGGGCGCGCGCTTTCTTCACGTAGCGCACGAGCTGTCGCTCGGAGATGCCGTAGTTGAAGCGAAGCTTTTGCTTCTCTTCAAGGCGGATGGCGTATTCGGAGCGCTTGCGACGGGCTTGGCCGTGCTGACCGGGGGGATAAGACCGCTTGGCGGACTTACGGGTGAGACCGGGAAGGTCTCCCAAGCGCCGCGTAATCCTCAGGCGAGGGCCGCGGTAGCGAGACATGAAACGAGTTCGAAGGACGGAGGGAGCCGGGATGGCCCCATGGCGTTGCGGCATCGAGCATGCTGGGAGAGTCCCGCAGGCCTGAGCTTTGCCGCGCCAACGGTCGATCTTATCGGTTGGTCCGCACCAGCTCGGCTTTCAGCCCGAACCGGGTCTCGCCTCGGTTGGCGCCGCCGCAACTGGGCCGTTGGCCCGAGGGCTGGCGTTGCTGTTGCTGGCCCTGATCGGTCTGTACCGCCAGTGGATCTCGCCGCTGCTAGGCCCCCGCTGCCGCTTCATTCCCAGCTGCAGTGCCTATGGCCTCGAAGCGATCAGCCGCCATGGCCCCTGGCGGGGCAGCTGGCTCACCCTGCATCGGTTGCTGCGCTGCCACCCCTTCACCCCCTGCGGCTGCGATCCCGTTCCCGACTGATCCCCGTCTCCACTGCTCCCCGTTTCCCCTGCTCCCCGTTTCCCCTGCTTTTCATCCCCAGCCATGCCCGCTCTGGTGTTATTGACCCGTCAGGGCTGCTGCCTGTGTGAGGGCCTGGCTGAGAAGTTGCAGGCCCTCGAGCCGCCTCTGGCGATCGAGCGGATCGATGTCGATGGCGATCCCGCTCTCCAGGCCCGCTTCGGCCTGGAGGTGCCGCTGTTGCTGCTGCGTTCGCACGCGGGGGAGCAGGTGTTGCCGCGGGTGCCACCACGGTTGGCCGGCACCAGCCTGCGGGTTTGGTTGCAGAAGCACGGTTTTTCGGATCAGGACGCTTAGAAAGGCGCCACTCGCTGATCCGGTGCCATGACCCAGCTGCTCCATCCGGTCCTGCGGGAGGTGGGTTTGGAGCTGCCAACGGGGGTTCCCAATGGGGAGGTGAGTGGCATCAGTTGCGATTCCCGCCGCGTGGGCCGGGGCACCCTGTTTGTGGGGCTGCCGGGCACCCAGGTGGATGGGGGCTGCTTCTGGCCCCAGGCGCTGCAGGCGGGAGCGGCCGTGGCCGTGATCAGCGCAGCGGCGGCGGCGGCCCAACCCCCGGGGCCCAACGACGCGGTGCTGATCGCCCCCGAGCCCTTGGCGCGCTGGGCCGGGTTGCTGGCGGCCGCCTTCTGGGGCCAGCCCAGCCGCCGCCTGGCCTTGATCGGCGTCACCGGCACCAACGGCAAAACCACCACCACCCATCTGATCGAGCATCTAGCGGCCCATGCCGGCCGGCCGGCGGCCCTGTTCGGCACCCTGGTCAACCGCTGGCCCGGTCAGAGCGTGACCGCCCAGCACACCACCGCCTTTGCCGATCTGCTGCAGGCCCAGCTGGCCCAGGCGGTGGAGGCTGGGGCCCAGATCGGGGCGATGGAGGTGAGTTCCCACGCCCTCGATCAGCAGCGGGTGGCGGGCTGTCGCTTTGCCGGGGCGGTGTTCACCAACCTCACCCAGGACCACCTCGATTACCACCCCTCGATGCAGGCCTACTTCGAGGCCAAGGCGCAACTGTTTGCGGAGCCGCTGCTGGCGGGTGGGGCGGTGGTGAATGGCGATGATCCCTGGGGCCTCCAGCTGGCGGCGCGGCTCGGTGCGCCCTGCTGGCGAAGCTCCCTGGAGGATCCCAGCGCCGAGCTCCAGATCCGGGATCTGGAGTGGAACCCCGCGCCGCGCGCAATAGCGGGTTTCTGGCGCCGGGCGCCGACGGCGTGAGCGGCGTGCTGCAGACGCCCCTGGGGGAGGGGGCCTTCCGCTCGCCCCTGGTGGGGCGTTTCAACTTGATGAACCTGTTGCAGGCCGTGGGTGCGCTGGTTCAGCAGGGCATTCCGCTGCCCCAGTTGCTGGAGGGGCTGGCCAGCTTTCGCGGCGTACCCGGCCGCATGGAGCGTGTGGTGGTGGGCGATGGCACCGATGCGCCGGCTGTGCTGGTCGATTACGCCCACACCCCCGATGGGTTGGCCAATGCCCTGGCGGCCTGCCGCCCCTTCACCCGCGGCCGGTTGATCTGCGTGTTCGGCTGCGGCGGCGACCGCGACCGCAGCAAACGACCTCAGATGGGGGCGATCGCAGCCCAGCTGGCTGATCAGGTGGTGGTCACCTCCGACAACCCGCGCACCGAAGACCCCGCGCAGATTCTGGCCGATGTGGCTGCCGGCATTCCTGCCGGCAGCCCTCACGACGTGGAAGGGGATCGGGCCACCGCGATTGCGGCAGCCATTGCAGGCGCCACAGCGGGAGACCTGGTGCTGATCGCCGGCAAGGGCCATGAGGATTATCAAATTCTCGGCACCAGCAAAATCCACTTCGATGATCGGGAGGAGGCCGAAAAGTGTTTGCGGGCGCGGCGACACGGTTAGATCCGCTCGATCGGCCGCAGGCTGCTGCGCTTTTTGCGCATCTCTGCGTAGACCGAACAAGGTGTGTTGAACAGTGCGTCGAAGCCGTTGCAAATCCTGGCTTGTCTGGCAGATGGAGATACCTTTCGGGGGTTGTTGATTGAGAATCCGTGGCGTCTTCAGTCCCCATGGGTAAAAAGCTTCTTGCGGAAGCTTTTGGTACGTTTTGGCTGGTGCTTGGTGGTTGCGGTAGCGCTGCGATCGCGGCCAATTTTCCCTATCTGACCGGTGCTGATATCGCACCAGGAAACCCCTTTGGCCTGGGCTTCCTCGGGGTCTCACTGGCCTTCGGGCTCACGGTGGTGACCATGGCCTATGCGATCGGCCACATTTCTGGATGCCATTTGAATCCAGCGGTGAGCTTCGGGCTCTGGGCCAGTGGCCGCATGAAGGGCTCCGAGTTGCTTCCTTACATCGCGGCCCAGGTGATTGGCGCGGTTCTGGCCGGCGGTTTCATCAAGTTGGTGGTGGCCGGTGGACCGGCCTTTGATCTGGTGATGGCGGGCAGCAATCCGCTGGCCACCAATGGCTGGGGCGCCCACTCCCCTGGTGGCTATGGCTTCTGGGCCGCCCTGATTGTGGAGCTGGTGCTCACCTTCTTCTTCCTGCTGGTGATCATTGGGGCCACCGATCGTCTTGCTCCTGTCGGGTTTGCGGGTGCCGCCATTGGTCTCACCCTGGCTCTGATCCACATGATCAGCATCCCGGTCACCAACACCTCCGTGAATCCCGCCCGCAGCACCGGCGTGGCGCTGTGGGTCGGCGGCGAGGCGGTTGGTCAGCTGTGGCTGTTCTGGTTGGCCCCGATTGTGGGTGCCCTTCTGGCCGGCTGGGTCTACCGCAACGTGTTCAGCGAAGAGGCCTCCTGAGCGCAGGGCGAGCAGCTGAGGGGCTTCGGTCCCTCAGCTGTTGGCGAGTGCTGCTAGCAGCTGGTCAATCTCGTCGTCCCGCGTGCTGATGTGGGTGCAGGCCCGCAGGCAATGGGGATCGTCCAGGCTCCGTAGCCAGATGTCGCGCTGTCCGAGCCGCTCCACCACGGCTTCGGGGCGCTCGTTGCCGAGCTGGAAGCTCACCAGGCCAGCCGGGGGCGGTACCTCGAGCAGTGGTGTTGCTGTTGACATCGCTTGGAGCCCCTGCCAAAGCTTGTTGCTCTGCTGTTGGATCCGGCCCAGCCGTTGTTCGGCAGTGCCTTCCGCATCCAGCAGCAACAGCGACTGCTCCAGGCCGGCATAGAGGGGCACACAGGAGGTGGCCACCTCGAAACGTCGGCTGTCGCCATGGAACTCGCTTTGGCTGTTGCTTTCGTGGCTGAGGCTGCGCCAACCGATCAGGGTGGGTTGGGCCTCCTGCAGCATCCGCTCTGACACGGCCACGGCGCCAAGGCCTTCGGGGCCGCAGCACCATTTGTGGCCCGTGCAGGCGTAGATGTCGGCGGCCGCGGCGGCGTCCGCCAAGGGGATGGAGCCCAGCGATTGGGCCCCATCCACCAGAAGCCAGGGTTGGCGGCTATGTCCGGCCAGCGCGCGGGCCACTGCGGCGATTGGCATCACCTGGCCGGTGTTCCAGAGCAGATGGGAGAGCACCACCAGCCGGGTGGCGGGGGTGAGCTGCTCGGTCAGGCGTTGCAGCACCCGGGCATCGGTGTCGCTGGGCGTGCCGCGCAGATCCGACACCGGCAGGGTGGCCAGCAGTAGCCCCTCGCGGCGGGCCAGTTCCCGGCAGGCGGCCACCACCCCGGGGTGTTCGCAGTCGCTGATCAGCAGTTCGTCGCCGGCCTGCCAGGGCAGCCCCCACAGCGGCAGCACACAGCCGCTGGTCACATTTTCGGTGAAGGCGATGCGGTGGGGGCCAACGCCAAACCAGCGAGCTAGGTGCTGACGTAGCCGGCCTGTGGTCTGCGCGATGAAGGGCCACACCGCGCCGGTGAAGGGCCCCAGCTCCTGGATGGTGCGCCAGCAGGAGGTGATGGCCTCCAGCGAGGAGGTGGGCAGGGGCCCCTGGCCGCCGTAGTTGAAGTAGGTCTTGTTGGCCAGGGCGGGCAGCTGGGCCCGTAGCTTTCCTTGTGGCATTCTCAACGATCACTAGGGGTAGTTGGTCTTATCTGGCGCTGGCTTCTCAACAACCTAGCCTTGAAGTACAAGGGCTGCCCATAGTTTTTCTTATGCCTTGCTATGGGTTGTATGTTTAAAACTTCACCCGCACACCGCCTTGGTAGCCAAACTGGTCGCCGTTGGTGAATGCCTGGTAGTTGACGGCCGCATAGAGCACAAGATTAGGGTTGATTTGTAGGTCGGCACCAAGGTCTACATAAACCGAGTTGGCACCACGATTCTGACCCACCTCTGTGAAGGATGTTGTGGGGTCATCTTGGAGAACCGCTGTGATGGATTTGTTGCCATTCTGATTCGCCAGGAAGTCGTATTGATAGGCAACACCAACCCTGGGCGTCAGAACTGTTGTTTTGCTGCTGTTGAGTGGGATAGGAGCCTCTAGTGATGCTCCAAGTGTTGCCATCAGCGAATTGGTTGTTTGCTCCTGTACGTCGGCGAGAGTGCCATCTCCTGTTTCGCTGAAGCTGTCTTGTTGGTGCCCCCCCCAGGCAAGCCCAACCAGAGGACGAACGCGAACGGGGTTAAGTGGATTTTTCTTGTTGTTGTAGTCCTTGCTGAGGATGATGTCGTAACTGGCCTGGATGGCAGCGGTGTATCCATTCGCGGAGAACGAGGAATTTGCCGTGTCGCCAAGGAAGGTGCGGTTACCTGAATAGCTGAATCCGCTGTACCCGCCAAGAGCGGCAATCTTCCAGTTTTTATCGGGGCGATAGACCGCGTAGATGTTGCCCGAGTTGATGTTGGACTCGATGGAGGCGGTGGTGTCCTGGAAGTTGTACCCACCAAGATTGGTTGTGCCGTAGCCGTAGGCGGCACCGATTGCCCACTGTTGTGATGCCTTCCATTCCACGCCAAAGGCGCTGGATGCATTGCTGGTGTCGTAGCCGCCAAGGGTGCTAGTGCCATTGATGGAACCAGTCGCATTGCCACCTTCTGCGAAGACGCAGAATGACAGATTCTTCTTTGGTTTTCTGGGGTCTTTGCCTTTGTCGCTGTCATAAACGACCCAACCCCGCTGGTCGCAATTTCCTGCTTGATTGAGTACCAGTTCTCTTTGGTTCTTAAGGGCATCTAAGCCGATTGATTGCATATCGGCATAGGGTTGAAAGCTAGAAGCAGTAATTGCGGATACGACATACGTATAGGAACGGACTAATGTATTTATATCATTAGGGGATAACTGAGTGCTCTGGTTGCTCCTGAATCCATAAGCCACCGTAATTATTGTTGCACTTGGTTCTTCAAAACCAACAGATGGTCCTATTATTCCCCGGAAAGTTGGGTTTGCCCCTGGCAGGACGCCAGGCTGAGATAAAGCACTAGCAAAAAATCTGGCATTGGCTTCGCTACCCCACCACGGCTGAGCAGTCTTATTAAACGTGACTTCACTCCATTTAATTGTTTGATAATTTATTTGATATTGAATGCCATTGAATGTAACCGTAGCATTTGGGTCTGCAAATGCGGGTGCGACTGCAAGAAGGCTTGCGCCTGCGGGGACGAGGCTTGCTGAAGCGAACAAAATGGTTCGCGCCAGTTTTGGGAGTTGCAGAGTTCTAGGAGTAGCAGTTGATTTAAGGGTGGAGCGCGGCAACTGCAAAACCAAACGTATAATTTTTAATAATATCACACATTATATAAGGCTCCAAATAACTATTGGACAGTTACGAAGCTGACATTCAGCCGCCAAGCCACCACCCAAGCGACTCCTAGTCCTTCCCCTGCCCCTCCAACCCCACTCTCAGACCACCACTACCTCTGGCGGATGCTGCTTCACCTCTTCCCAAGAACCATCTAGATCTCTCATACGGGTTCTATTTGCCTATCGCGGCACATGCGCAAGAATCCTGGATTTAGGCCACAAATTCTGGACGCCCCCTATTCGCCTATCGCGGGCCCTGCTTCCCCCCATGCCGGGGTCTCGGTCTGGATTTTCTTGGGGGTGGGACGAGCTTCGGCTCTGTTGTTGATGGTCAAATCAATCCCTATCAGCCTCATCCGGAGCTGGCTTTCCTTCAACAAAAGCAAAGTTGACGCTAATGCTGTTGTCGTATGGTTGGCCAGTTGGCTGCCTAGGCTCTTCCATTAACAAGCTTTGCTGCCATGAGAATTTTATGCCCACCTAGGCGGCTTATACGCAAATGGATGTCATACCTATCGCATAGCAATCGGCAGCCTTACTGAATGGCCCTAGATCCTTTTGGAAGATTGCAGCGCCAGCAGCGCAATTGCTGTTACGTTAAGCGCCTAGTCCGCTTGCTGGTCAAGCCATGAGGTGATCGCATTTCGGGTTAAGTGCAAGGTATTGGAAGTGCTTTTAGGTGGTTTTGGAGTGAATGAAGAATTAAAAAGCCCCTGTGCTAGAGGGGCTATTGTAAAGGTTCTGTGTCTCGACCAACCTATTTAAGCCCAAATTTCTTCAAGGTTGTCATCCACGCCGGAGTACGACCTCTCAAAAGCGCGTGCCAACTGCCAAAGCCACCAGAAGCGGCAGACAACTCTTCGTCGGTGAGCTCTCTTTCTTCATCGCCTTCATCGCCTGCAAGTGACTGCAACTCTTCTGCAGTAACCTCAAAACCAGCTTCCTTGGCAATAGATACTGCAGTAATTACATCCTCCGCGGCCATGAACTTTTCCGAGAAAGTGCTGTCAGCAGTGCAGTGAGCTTTCAGAGCCTCGAGTTGAGACATTTTAGAAATGCAAGACACTATGCCAGTTTAGCAGGTAAATCTTGTCTGTACCATAGGAAGTTTAACGCTTTGTAATTGTCCAACTGAAACCACCGCTACTTTTTGGTGAGTTGGGGCTCAAGCAGGCTGCGTCGCTCAGCCCAGAACAACTCTTGTTTAGTTGTCAGCAGCAGTCCGCACAAGCTCACAAAGCCATTCCAATAGCCACCACGCTCTCCCAGCACCACCCCCAATCCTTCTTCGCCCGCCCCGCCGAGCAGGTCTCGCCCCCGAGCTCATCGGCTGCCTGCTGGTGAAGCGCCAAGCCGATGGCGAGCTGCTGTGGGGCGTGATTGTGGAAACGGAGGCGTATTGCCAGAGCAAAAGCAAACGGGTATCACCAGGGCAGCAGCAACTACCTTTTGCTTTTGATTTATGCCTCAATCAAATCCCTGATGAATGGCACCAAATAGCATTGAGATTTAGACGAGTAAATGGTATCAGTGATGGCGATAGGGAGCGAAGTATTTGGTAGTTGCGTTGAGGGAATAGATGTATCAGTAGAGGTGGAATATGGAGGTGTCTGGCTTTGCTGTGGGTAGAAATATCTGAAGTTTATTTGGGAGGGGAGAGCGGCTCAGGATAGGCAGTGGAGGCAGGAGATGGCGCCAGGTATTGGATGCTGTTTTTGAGGCTTCTGGGGGCGTTTAGATAAATAAAAACCCCTGTGGTGGCAGGGGTGGAGGTGTAGGCTACTCAAAACTACAGGATTTAAAAGACCACCCTCTCCCATAAAGCATCTTGTTGTTTCTTGTAAGATCTTTGTTTAACCCAATAGGCTCCTAGCTACCACCCCTATTCCCCATAGCTTTCCCCCAATTTAAGATAGCTCCAGTTAGATCTCGCCAGTTCCTCATGGTAAGGTAGTATTCTTTCTTGGTCCAAACCCCACCAGAAACCCCCTCCAACTCCTCATCACTTAGCTCTACCTCAAGCATCTGATTTGCTTGATACCTGAGCCAAGCCGCTTTGCTGACATCAAACCCAGCATCCTTCGCTATCGCCAAGACGGCATCAAGGTCAGCAGCACCTTTGAGTTTCTCCTGAAGCCCCGCATCGTCTTTGAGTTTGGCAAGCAGGGCGGCAAGTTGCTCTTCTG
>JBIPLV010000093.1:0-7781 GCA_044369475.1 Cyanobium sp.
GCTCACCAGCTCCGGAATCCCCTCCATCACCTGCTCGCGGCTGAGCCAGGTGCTGCCCTCCGCCATCAATGCGGCCACGCTTTTGCCATCGCGGGCGCCTTCCAGCACCTGGAAGCTGAGCCAGGCCACGGCTTCCGGGTGATTCAGCTTGAGACCGCGGTTGAGTCGCCGCTCCGCCAGCAGCGCGGCAGTGACGATCAGCAGCTTGTCTTTTTCCTGAGGGGTGAGATGCATCGCCCAACTCGCATCACCCAACTTTGGCAGGGACAGGCTCTGGCGTCCCGTTCAGGTTGAACCTCCAGGCGGGGAGACCAGTGGTTGTTCCTGGAAGGGCCACACCCGGGGCAGGTCTGGGGTGGGCAGGCCGCGCAGGGCTCGGATGCGGGCCCACAGCCGGGTAAACCAGAAGCGTGCGGCTTGGCTCGATGGCCCCCGGTAGCGGGCGATCAACCCTTGGGCGAGGGCGCCGCAGGCCATGGTGCCTTCCAGGCCCTGGCGATCGCCGCGGCAGCTGTCCAGCAGCTCCGCCATTGCCGCCGCCGCTAGGGGTTCCGGGGCGGCCCACACCAGGGATCCCAGCACCGGCTCGCCGGCCATGCCGTGCGCACCTTCCAGGCTGGCGGCACTGATCTCCAGCGGATCCACCAGCTCCCAGTGCGGTTCGCCGGGGCCGAGTCGACGGATGCGCAGGCGGGAGCGCCAGCGGCCCGCCCCCAGGGTTTCGCCGGCGGCGCTGCGGCCCAGCCGCACCACGTCCATGCCCAGCCAGCTGGCCCCCGCCGCCAGCTCCACCTCCACGGTCTGCTCCAGCAGCCCACCGGCAAACAGCACCAGCTCTTGGGGTAGCCATTCCAGATCGCTGCCGCGTGCGAGGTTGAAGTGGAGCGCCTGCCGGGCCCACTGGCCGTGGGGCGCCAGCCTGGAGCGCCCCACGCTGCCGTACACCTTTTGGGCGGCCGCGCTGGTGAGTAGGGCCCGGCTGGCTGGCCCCAGGTTGGCGTGAATCGTCAGTTGATCGCCCCCCACCAGGCCGCCGGCGGTATGGAGCAGGGGCAGTTCGCAGCGGCCATCAGGGTGATGAAACGCCCGCTGCAGCTTCAGGGGTGCGGTGGCACCACCCTGGTGCGTGGTGATCGGCATCCCCGCCTGCGGCGCGAGGAACCGCAGCTCAGCGCTGCTGTGCCAGCGGTTGGCGGTGTTGGGCTCGCTGAGGCTGCTCAGGGCCATGGCTGGGGACACCTGCTCAAGGCAAGCTGATGAGGTTCCATGCTGCCGCCGCGATGGCCAGTTCCGCGCCTGCTGCCCAGCCCCTGGTGCTGCGTCAGCGGGGCTTGAACGGCCCGGCATCGCCTGAGGGGGCTCTGGAGCTGGCCCTCACTGCCGAGGAGCGCACCCGGCTGCGGGGCCAGCGGCACACCCGTTGCGGCCGCGAGCTGCTGTTGCAGCTGCCCCGGGGGGGGGCCTTGGAGCCGGGGGAATGGCTGGGGGCCGCAGCAGAGGCCCCTTTGGTGCAGGTGCAGGCGGCAGCAGAGGCCCTGATCCAGGTGAGAAGCACGGATCCCCTGGCGTTGCTTCAGGCCGCCTACCACCTGGGCAATCGCCACGTGGCCATGGAGATTCATCCCGCCGAGCTGCGCTTGTTGGCCGATCCCGTGCTGGCCCACATGTTGGAGCACCGCGGAATGCAGGTGGGGCATCTGCAGGCCCCCTTCCGGCCCGAAACGGGTGCCTACGGCCATGTCCACTAGCCAGCTGCGGCTGTTTCAGCTGATCAGCCCGGCCCTGCCGGTGGGGGCCTTCAGTTATTCGGAGGGGCTGGAGGTGCTGGTGCAGCTCGGCCAGCTGGCCGATGGCCCGGCGGTGGCGGCCTGGCTCGAGGCCGAACTCTGCCGCGGGGCCCTGACGCTGGAGGCCGCCAGCCTGCCCCGGTTGCTGGTGGCCGAGCTGGCCGAGCTGCGGGAGCGCGACAGCTGGTTGCTGGCCCTGCGGGAGGCAGCGGACGTGCGCGCCCAGCAGCGTCAGATGGGGGCCTCGCTGCTGCGGCTGCTGGCCGACCTGGGTTTTGAGCCGCCGGCTCTGGATCTGGCTTGGCCGGCGGCCTTTGCCTTGGCGGGCCGGGCCCTGGAGATTCCTGGTGAGGCGCTGGTGGAGGCCTATCTCTATGGCTGGGTTGCCAACCAGCTCAGCGCAGCGGTGCGGTTGGTGCCGTTGGGGCCCACCCAAGCCCAGCGGTTGCAGCTGGCGTTGGCGCCGTTGATCGCTGCGCGTGCCGTCGAGCTCTCTGGTGGCGATCCCGATGCGCTCTGGAGCGGCGGTGTGGGATCGGGCCTGGCCCAGTTGCGCCATGCCGAGCTCTACTCCAGGCTGTTTCGCAGCTGAGGGTCTCGGATGAGCAAGCTGCGCGTGGGCGTGGCCGGGCCGGTGGGTTCGGGCAAAACCGCCCTGGTGGAGGCCCTCTGCCGGCGGCTGCGCGATCGGCTGCAGCTGGCGGTGGTCACCAACGACATCTACACCCAGGAAGATGCCCAGTTCCTCACCCGCGCTGGAGCCCTGGAGCCCGAGCGCATCCGAGGTGTGGAAACGGGCGGTTGCCCCCACACCGCCATCCGCGAAGACTGCTCGATCAACCGGGCGGCGGTGGCGGAGCTGGAGGAGGCCTTCCCCGATTTGGATCTGGTGCTGGTGGAGAGCGGCGGCGACAACCTGGCCGCCAGCTTCAGCCCCGAGCTCGTGGACCTCTGCATCTATGTGATCGATGTGGCCGCTGGCGACAAGATTCCGCGCAAGGGCGGGCCGGGCATCACCCGCTCCGATCTGCTGGTGATCAACAAGATCGACCTGGCGCCGATGGTGGGCGCAAGCCTTGCGGTGATGGAGGCCGACACCGAGCGCATGCGTGGCGGGGGTCCTTGGTGCTTCACCAACATCCGCACCGGTGAGGGGCTGGATGCTGTGGAGCAGTTTCTGTGGGCCCAGTTGCCCTGATTTGGTAGCAATCGCCACAGACAGTGCCACCGCTGAATGTCCGCTTGTTGGGGCTGATTCAGTTGTGTCGATGCCTCTGGCGTAGCGGTTGAAGGAATCGTTGCAACCGCTACGCAGCGCAACCGGTTCGCTTCGATAGGTTCCACATGACCGCTGAACAGCAGCGGCACATTCAGCGGTTTTTTCGTAGGAGTTTTTATGCATCCTTCCCTCATGCGCAAGGCGGCCTTCCGTTACGTCGCCGGTGCTACGGCGGTGGCGGCCAGCCTGTCTCTGGTGGCTTGCGGTGGCGGTGAGCAGGCCTCCGGGGACTTTGACGGCGAAGTGAAGGTGGGCATCCTTCACTCCCGCTCCGGCACCATGGCCATCTCCGAAAATACGGTGGCCGAAGCCGAGTTGATGGCCATCGATGAGATCAACGCCAAGGGTGGCGTGTTGGTCGATGGCAAGAAACTCAAGATCGTTCCCGTTGAGGAAGACGGGGCTTCGGATTGGCCCACCTTCGCTGAGAAGGCCAAGAAGCTGATCGATCAGGATCAGGTGTCCGTCGTCTTCGGTGGTTGGACTTCCGCCAGCCGCAAGGCGATGCTGCCGGTGTTTGAAGCCAAGGACCACTTCCTCTTCTACCCGATTCAGTACGAGGGTCAGGAGTGCTCCAAGAACATCTTCTACAGCGGTGCAGCACCCAACCAGCAGGCTGAGCCTGCCGTGGACTGGCTGCTGCAGAACAAGGGCAAGGATTTCTTCCTGGTGGGCTCGGATTACGTGTATCCACGTACCGCCAACACGATCATGAAGGAGCAGCTCAAGGCCAAAGGTGGCAAGGTGGTGGGTGAGGACTACCTGCCTCTGGGTAATACCGAGGTGGCTCCGATCATCGCCAAGATCAAGCAGGCTCTGCCCAAGGGTGGTGTGATCGTCAACACCCTCAACGGCGACAGCAATGTGGCCTTCTTTAAGCAGATGAAAGCCGCCGGCATCACCCCGGCCAATGGCTACTCGATCATGAGCTTCTCGATCGCCGAAGAGGAGATCGCCGCGATTGGTCCTGAATATCTCGAAGGTACTTATGCAGCCTGGAACTACTTCCAGAGCCTCGACACCCCGGCCTCCAAGGAGTTCACCAAAAACTTCAAGGACAAGTACGGCGAAAACCGGGTCACCAATGATCCCGCGGAAGCCGCCTACATGATGGTGTACCTCTGGGCTGCTGCTGCCGAGAAGGCCAACAGCGTTGATGACAACAAGGTGCGCGAGGCCCTGATTGGCGTGAGCTTCGATGCTCCCGAGGGCAAGGTGACCGTGCAGCCCAACCACCACGTCGAGAAGCTCGTGCTGATCGGTGAAGTGCAGAAGGACGGCATGTTCAAGATCCTCGAGAACAAAGGCTTCGTGAAGCCTGTGGCCTGGAACCAGTACGTGCCCGAAACCAAGGGCTACACCTGTGACTGGACCCAGAAGCGTCCCGACGCCGGCAAGTTCAAGATGTGAGTCCTGGGCTCGCTACTTGCATCATGACCGGGGGGAGCATTGTCTCCCCCTCTTTTATTTCCTGTTGTTTCCCTTTGCTGAGCCCTACTGGGCGCCATGGATCTTCTTTACGACACACTCTTCAACGGCCTGGCCATCGGCTCCGTGCTGGTGCTGGCGGCCCTGGGCTTGGCGGTGGTCTTCGGCTTGATGGGCGTCATCAACATGGCCCACGGTGAGTTGATGATGCTCGGTGCTTACACCACCTTTGTGGTGCAAAACCTCTTTAAAAATGGCCCCCTGGAAGGGCTCTTCCCGCTCTACATCCTGGTGGCGATTCCGCTGGCCTTTCTGGTGAGTGGCCTGGCTGGTTTGCTGCTGGAGAAAACGGTGATTCGCCGGCTCTATGGCCGGCCCCTGGAAACGTTGCTGGCGACTTGGGGCGTGAGCCTGATCTTGCAGCAGTTCGTGCGATCGGTAAGCAGTGCTTTTGTGATCGGTCTGCTGGCGGCCGTCGCCCTGGGTCTAGTGGTGCCGCGGCTGTTGCCGAGGGCCTGGTTGCAGCGCCGCTGGGCGCCTGTGCTCGGGGTGGCCAGCTGGGGGATGGCCGGCCTGGTCGGCATCGCCCTGGCCTCTGGCCTGGGTGGCGTGCGGGTGTTGGATCAGCCCTGGTTCAGTGCTCGCAACATTGATGTCACCGCCCCGGTTTGGCTGCGGGGTTCTGTGGATCTCGGTGCCGTCAACATGCCCACGGCCCGGCTGTTCATCATTGCGCTCACGGCCCTGGCCCTGGTGGCCGTGCATTGGTTTCTGCAGAGGAGTGTCTGGGGGATTCGCATTCGCGCCGTCACCCAAAATCGCTCGATGAGCGATTGCCTGGGGATCCCCACCGAAACCGTCGATGCGCTCACTTTTTTTGTGGGATCAGGTTTGGCCGGAGTGGCCGGGGTGGCCGTGACCCTGCTGGGTTCGGTAGGCCCCAACCTTGGCGGCAATTACATTGTCGACTGTTTCATGGTGGTGGTGCTCGGCGGGGTCGGCAAACTCCTTGGCACGGTGGTGGCTGCCCTGGGAATCGGCGTGCTCAGCTACGTGATCGGGTCGGGTTCGCTGTTGCTGGTGTGGCCGGCGATGCCGGCTGGCCTCAACGAGCTGATCAACTTCTTCGCCACGACCTCGATGGCGAAGGTGCTCGTGTTCGCCTTGGTTGTGGTGTTTCTGCAGTTCAGGCCGGCCGGTCTGTTCCCGCAGAAGGGCCGCATGGTGGAGGCCTGAGCCATGGAGAAATGGCGCACCTGGCTGCCCTGGCTGTTGCTTGTGGCAGCCGGTCTAATTCTTCCGGCGATCCTGCCGCCGTTCCGGCTCAATCTGCTGGGCCGTTTCCTGTCCTTGGGGATTGTGGCCCTGGGGATCGATTTGATCTGGGGCTTCACCGGGATGTTGAGCCTGGGGCAGGGCATTTTCTTTGCCCTGGGTGGCTATGCCGTTGGCATGCACCTGCAGCTGCTTGCCTTGCCACCCGGTGAATTGCCGGAGTTCTTTGGTCTGTATGGCGTGAAGGCGCTGCCGGCTTTCTGGCAACCCTTCCATTCGCCGCTGTTTACTGCTCTGTGCATCTGGGTGTTGCCGGCCCTGGTGGCCGGGGTGCTCGGCTATCTGGTGTTTCGCAACCGCATCAAGGGGGTCTACTTCTCGATCCTCACCCAGGCGGCCTTGCTGGTGTTTTTCAACTTCTTCAACGGTCAGCAGAAGTTGATCAACGGCACCAATGGGCTCAAAACGGATACGGCCCGGATTTTCGGCGAGCTGGTGGGCAGTGATGCCATGCAGCGCAACCTCTTCTGGCTCACCTTGGTGCTGGTGGTGGCCGCTTGGGCGCTGTGCCGCTGGCTCACCCGTGGCCGCTTCGGTGATGCCTTGATCGCCATCCGCGACGACGAGCCGCGGCTGCGCTTCACCGGGTACAACCCCACCGCCTACAAGACCCTGGTGTTCGCCATCGCCGGCGCCATGGCCGGCATCAGCGGTGCGCTCTACACCGTGCAGTCGGGCATTGTGTCGCCCCAGTACATGGCGGTGCCGTTCTCGATCGAGATGGTGATTTGGGTGGCGGTGGGTGGCCGCGGCACCCTGATCGGGGCGGTGCTCGGGGCGGTGCTGATCAACTACGCCAAGAGTCTGGTGAGTGAGCAGCTGCCGGAAACCTGGCTGTTCATCCAGGGAGGTCTGTTTCTGCTGGTGGTCACGGCCCTGCCCGATGGCCTGGTGGGCTGGTGGCGCCAGGGCGGCCCCCGTCAGATTCAGGCCATGGTGGGCTGGCCGCCCCTGGCACCCACCTATCCCGGCCTTGATCTCGATCCGGCCGTGCAGGCCGAACGCGAGGCCCTTGGCTCCACTCCTGGAGGTGCTCCATGACCGTGTCTGCTTCGACCCCGGTGCTCGAATTGCGCCACGTGAGCGTCAGCTTCGATGGCTTCTGGGCGCTCAACGACCTCAATCTCTCGCTGGCTCCCGGTGAGTTGCGGGCCGTGATCGGCCCCAATGGTGCTGGAAAAACCACCTTCCTCGATGTGATCACCGGCAAGGTGCGCCCCACCAAAGGGGATGTCGTGTTCCGGGGTCGCTCGCTCTTGGGGATTGCCGAGCACCGCATCGCTCGGCTCGGCATCGGCCGCAAGTTTCAGACGCCCCGGGTGTATCAAAACCTCACTCCTCGGCGCAATCTCGAGCTGGCGGTGAAGGGCAGTCACGCCCCTTTCAGCCTGTTGTTCGGTCGTCTGGACAGCCGCCAACGCGATCGGGTGCAGCAGCTGCTGGCGGTGGTGGGTCTGGAAGCCCATGCCTCCCAGCGGGCTGGCAGCTTGTCCCACGGCCAGAAGCAGTGGCTCGAGATCGCCATGCTGTTGGCCCAGGATCCCGACGTGCTGTTGGTGGATGAGCCCGTCGCTGGTCTGTCCGAGGAGGAAACTGAGCGCACCGGGGCCCTGTTGCGCAGCCTGGCCGGCGACCACACCGTGCTGGTCATCGAGCACGACATGGACTTCATCCGCGAGCTCGATTGTCCGGTCACCGTGTTGCACGAGGGCCACGTGCTGTGCGAGGGGCCGATGGAGGTGGTGCAGAGCGACTCCCGCGTGATTGAGGTGTACCTCGGCGTTGAGGACAGCGGCGTTGAGGACAGCGGCGTCGAGGACCACGCATGATTTCTTCCCCCACCATGCCCTCCCACTCCCACCCCCCCCAGGACGAGGCCGGCCACCTGTTAAGTGTGCGCGGGCTCAACGTCTACTACGGGGAGAGCCATATCCTGCGCAACGTCGACCTCT
>JBIPLV010000094.1:0-7719 GCA_044369475.1 Cyanobium sp.
CAGAAGCGGAAGATGTCCAGCACCTGTTCAGCCAATACGGACAGGTGAGCAAGTGCAGCCTCCCCCTCGACCGCGACACCGGCCGCAAGCGCGGTTTCGCCTTCGTCGAGATGGCCAACGAGGCTGAGGAAACCAAGGCCATCGAGGATCTTCAGGACGTCGAGTGGATGGGTCGCGCCATCCGCGTGAACAAAGCCGAGCCCCGCGGCAGTGGCGGTGGTGGTGGCGGCGGTCGCCGCGATTTCGGTGGCGGCGGTGGCGGCTACGGCGGTGGCGGTGGTGGCCGTTACTGAGCTTCAGCTCACGTTTTCAGCTCACCTTGTTTGCAGGATTCCGCCTCCGTTCGGAATCCAACGGTGAACTCCCAACCGCTCCCCAGGGGGCGGTTTTTTGATGCTGAGCGCCGAAGCTTCCTAGCCTGAGTCCATGGCGACCCACCCCCCTCTGGTGCTGGTGCACGGGCTGTGGGACAGCCCCAGGCTGTTCCATCGCCTCCAGCAGACCCTTGGCGATCGGCGCACGCCCCTGCTGATCCCCCACCTGCCCCATGGGCTCGGCACTACGCCAATCCCCCAACTGGCCAGCCAGCTCGGCAGCCAAATCGAGGCCGCCTTCGGCCCCGACACCTCCATCGACCTGCTGGGCTTCTCCATGGGTGGGGTGATCGGTCGCACCTGGATCCAGCTGCTGGGGGGCCATCGCCGCACCCGTCGCTTCATCAGCGTGGGCAGTCCGCAGCGGGGGACTCTCACGGCCCAGCCCTGGCCCCGCTGGCTGCTGGCCAGCATCGCCGACATGAAGTGGGGCAGCCCATTGCTGAGCCAACTCAACCAAAACCTCGATGGCCTCCGTGACGTGGAGTGCCGCAGCTACTACTGCAGCCGCGACCTGATGGTGCTGCCGGGCTGGCGAGCTGTGCTGCCGGTTGGGCCGCGCCAGGCGTTACCGGTGCGCACCCACCAGCAGCTGATGCGCCATCCGGCGGCCCTGGAGCCCCTGGTGGCCGAGCTGCTGCGCCCGTGAGCGAGCCGTCTTGAACGCCATGCCCTCCCCCGATCTCCTGGCCATTTCCCTGCTGGTGCGCTGGCTGCTGGGCTGGTTCCTCTGCCTGCGTATGCCGGCCCTGCACGAGCTCACGCCCATGGGGCAGCCCCGGGTGTCGGTGCTGATCCCCGCCCGCAATGAGGCGCTCACCTTGCCCCAACTGCTGGCAGCCCTGGCTGACCAGAGCCTGCAGCCACTCGAGGTGATCGTGATCGACGACCACTCCAGCGACGACACCGCTGCCATCGCCCGCGCCGCCGGCGTCACGGTGCTGGCTTCAGCGCCCCTGCCGGAAGGCTGGTGCGGCAAAACCTGGGCCTTGCAACAGGGAGCCAACCACAGCCAGGGGGAGCTGTTGGTGTTTCTGGATGCCGACACCGAACCCAGCCCCAGGTTTCTGGGGCAACTGGTGGCCAACCACCAGCAGTACGGCGGGTTGGTGTCGGTGCAGCCGTTTCACCGCACCGAACAGCCCTACGAACAACTCTCGGTGCTGTTCAACCTGGTGGGGCTGATGGCAGTGCCCCTGGGGCCGCAGGTGGGGGTGGCCTTCGGGCCGGCAATGGTGACCAGCCGCAGCGATTACGAACGCATCGGCGGCCATGCCTCCGTGGCCGGGAAGGTCGTAGAGGACTGGTTCCTCGCCCATCGCTACGTGGCCGCCGGCTTGCCGGTGAGCGCGTTTCTCGGCCACGGCAGCCTGGCTTACCGCATGTATCCAGGTGGCCTGCGCGACATGGTGGTGGGCTTCGACAAGAACTTCGCCACCGCTGCCGGCGAGGTGCGCTGGCCCTGGATGCTGGGGGTGCTGCTCTGGCTCTCAGGACTGTTCTGGGCCGCCTGGTGCCTGCCCGCTGCGGTGCTGCACTGGCCCATGGTGGGCGATCCCGCCCTGGCTCCCAACCTGCTGGTCTACGTCGGTTATGCCCTGCAGCTGCTGGTGATCACCCGCCGCATTGGCACCTTTGGCTGGATCAATCTGGTGTTCCCGGTGCCGGTGCTGTTTTTCCTCGGGGTGTTCCTGCTGGCGATTCTCAACTTGGAGCGAGGCTCGATCCACTGGAAGGGGCGCCAATTTCCCACCCGCTAACCGATCGTTGTGTGCCAGTCCCGTCTTCCGCCGCTCCGCTTGCAAAGTCGCGAAAACTCTGAAGGCCTTCGCGATTCCGGCGAATGGGACGCAGAATTTCTAGATGGTTGATCCCATCGCTTCCGGTCGTTATCGCGTTCGCGCTGCCGTCGAGCGTGAGCAGAGTGTGCCGCTGCAGGTGCAGGCGGCCCGTTTCAACACCCGCGATGACGCCGACACCTTTGCCCACCTGGTGGCCCACGATCACCTGCAAACCGTGGTGGTGGAGAAGCTGGCCCCGGGCGGCTGCTGGCTGCAGCTGAGCCTGGTGCCCGGAGCCCTCTGAGTCAGTTGGCGGATCGGGCCAGCAGGGCGCGTTGACTGGGCACCCGCAGATCCCAGGCCCATCCGCAACGCTCCAGCAGGCGAATGAAGCGGTAGGTGGGATCGATCAGCAGCCGTGGGCGACCAGCGTGCAGGGTGATGCCCTGGCGCACTGACGCCTGGAAGGCATGGTGAAGGTTGTGCCAGCCCTCCCCGAGAGTGATCAGCGCCACAAAACCGTTGTTGCGGCTGGCATCGCCGGTGGCAAAGGGCTGATCCCCCAGCAGGTGGGCCAGGGAATTGACGCTGGCCACACCATGGAACAGCACCGTGGTGCTGAGGCAGAAGGCGGCCAGCCAGGGCAGACCGCCCAGTTGCCAGGACAGCCCAGCCAACAACAGTGCTGGCACAAAATGCAGCCGATCGATCAGGCGCAGCACCGGATCGGCCTCAACGTCGGCCGGCAGGCTGGCCGGAAAGAAGCTGGAACTCAACAACCACCCCACCTGGGAGCGCCACAGCCCGCGCCATCCCGCCGAAGGCGCCAGGGGGGTATGGGGATCGGCGGCCGTATCCACGTGGCGGTGGTGCTCCTGATGATGGGCCTTCCACCAGCTCGGCCCCATCTGGCCAGCCGAGGCCGCCACCGCGGCCCCGATCCAAGCCACCGGTTTGGCAGCGCGATAGCTGGCGTGGGTGATCAGGCGGTGGTAAATGGCTGTGGTGGCCAGCATGCGCACCAGGTAGAGGGCCAGTGCCCAAAGGGCTGCCCCGACGCTGAGCCCGGTCCAAAGGAGCAGCAGACAGCCGACGTGACTGGCAATGATCAGAACGGGGCCGAAGGCGTAGAGAACGCGACGTAGACGGGGAACCAAGCCCTCTCCCGGGTGATCGCCAAGCCTAGAAGGCAGAACGCTGCAGCCTGCAGCACCGGATCTTGGGCAGCCCCGTCTCGAATCAGCGCAGGTCGTGCTCAGGATCGGGGCATCCAGGATCGCGACGCAGGGCCACGATCTCCGGCACAAAGATGAAGGTGAGCGGATCGAGGCATTCGGCCTGACCATCGATGGCGCTCACCCCGCCGGCCACAAAGTCGATCAGGCGCTGGGCCTCGCTGCGCTCCATCGCCCCGGCATGCACCACCACGGTCTTGCGCTCGCGCACGTGGTGCACGATCCACTGCGCCTCCTCAAAGCGGGTGGGGTGGAACACCACCACCTCCGGCAACCAATCGCCAAATGGGCTTTGCATCCCTGGGGCAACCCCGATGGCGCTGTGCCCTCAACGTATGGCCCTAACCCCGGCTCTGCAAGGAGCGCCCCCGCCAGGTCCAGCCCCGGCCGCTGAGGGTCTTGAACACCGACACCGGAGCGATGGCGCCGATCACCAGCCCGCCAAGGCCGGCCAGCCACCACCAGTCGAGCGGGGTCGCGAAGCGACGGCGGCTCCACAGGCGGATCGCCAGCTGCAGGGCGATGCCCAGCAGCACCAGCACCAGCGGCAGGCGCGCCCAAGGAGCCGAACCCTGCCAGGCCCACCACAGAGCTGGGGGCAGCAGCAGCCAGGGAATGGCGTAAAGCTGCACCACCACGGCGCCGGCCCCCAGCGCCTTGAGCACGTCGCGATCGAGGCCCAGCAGCCAGTTTTTGGTCCAGCCCTCCCACAAGCTGGCGAAATCCCGGTACATCCGCAGGGTCAGCCAGTCGAGGCCCAGCAGGTAGCGCAGCCGCAAACCCTGGCCCTTGATCGCCCTCGCCAGGGCCAGGTCTTCCACCACCTCGCCCGCCACGGCGGCGTGGCCACCCACGGCGCGGTAAGCCTGGGTGCGGAAGAGCAGAAACGGCCCCGCCGCAAAAGCCAGGGGATCGGCGGGATCGTTGGCCCGCGCGATCGGGAAGCCCAGGCCCAGCAGGCTGGCGATGATCGGCTGCACCAGCCACTCCGCCAAGCAACCGCAGCGCAGGCGCGGCGCCAGGGTGAGCAGGTCGGCCCCGTGGGCCTGCGCATCTGCCAGGGCAGCCCGCAGGGCGCCGGGCTCCACCCGCACGTCGGCATCGATGAACACCACCCAGTCGCTGTCGAGCTGCTCACTGGCCCGGTGACAGGCCCAGTTTTTGCCCACCCAGCGCTCGCCGGTCGGCCGGGCGCCGGCCGCCAGCAGGGCAAAACCAGGATTCCCCACCGCCGCGGCCCTAGCCAGCTCAGCGGTGGCATCGCTGGAGTCGTCATCCACCACCAGCAACGACCAGCGCAGGCATGGGTCCTCACTGGCAAGGATCGCCGTCACGCAGTCGCCGATGTTGTCGGCCTCGTTGTAGGCCGGCACCACCACGGTGCAGGAGGTGGGCGGCTGGCCAGGAACGGGGGCCTCCGAGCCGGCCGCGCTGGCGGGTGCCGCCTGCAACACCGGAGCCGTACGGAAGGTGCGCTCCAACAAAGCCAGCATCACCGCCAATCCCAGACAGGACATCAGGGCCAGGCCACTGACGAGGACCCACATGGGGCCACTGGCCACGCCGATCAGACCCAGGACGAGATCAACCAGAGTCAGGGACGCGCACGGTGCAGCAGCCGATCAGCGGCCGCCCGACGGCAGACCCGGCGGAAGGGGGCCAGGCCAATCCCAAACAACTCCTCAAACAGCCGGTTGGCCACCATCACCGAGGCCAGGCCGCAGCGTTGCACCTGCTGTTGGAGGGTGGATTGGGGGTGTTCGGCAATGCCCTCAAACAGGCGGCTGAGGCGAAAGTGCTGCAACGCCTGAAACGGTGTCTTGCCTCGGCAGTGGTCAAAGCAGAGATCAAGCCACTCGGCACTCACCCCGATCGAGCTGGCCACCACGTCGAGTTCGATGACTTCGGAGAAGTGACGGGCGAAGTAGCGGGCTGCCTGGTTGACCACATCCAGCTGCTGCGCGGGAGCCACAGGCAAGGGCCGCCAGCGCCGGGGCAGAGCATGCCGATCGGGGCAGGCAGCAGTGGGTGGGGGAACCGGCCGCATGGCACTCCAAGACGCAAAGGACGTCTCTCTTCCAACTGATAACCCCCCTTGACCAGACGCGGCAATCACATCGGTCACCGTCCGGGGGAACTGTCGCAACGCTGCATCAATTGCAATGAAACAGCCGTCCCTCTGAAACAGCCGTCGCCATGAAACAGCCATCTCCATGAAACAGCCCCGCTCAGGCGTGGGCCAACAGCTCGTGGGCCAGCTGCTCACCACTGCGCAGGGCCCCTTCGATGCGCCCAAAACCGACACCGGCGATGAAGTCGCCGCAGAAGCCCACCCGGCTGCGGGGGCAGAACATCAGCTCTGAGGGCAGCCCCGGCGCCACGGGGAAAGCGGCACCCCAGCGCATCAGCTGGCGGTCGGTTTGGCCCAAATCAAGCCGAGGCAACCAGAGGCCCATCACCTGCTCCAAGGCGGTGGTGAGGGCCGCCACCACGGTGTCTTCGCGGCCTTCATCGGGGGGCAACTGCAGCATGCGGGCCACGGCGGAATGGGTGCCATACACATCGAGGTGGTCGGCGGCAAAGGCCTGGGTGGAATGGGCCACCACGGCACAGCGCCCGTCGGCCAGAGGCTGAACGGTGATCCGCTGCAGCCCCCAGCGCTGCTGGGCCGCCGCATCCAAATGGAGCAGGTCGAAAGGCAACGCCCGCCAGGGGCCTGCTGCCTCGGCATCCAACACCACCAGCAGGTTGCTGCGGGCCTCGGTGCGGAGGCCGGCGATCAAGGTGAGGGCGTGGTCGAGCTGCAGATCCGCCAGCGGGGCCGCCGCCTGCTGCAGGGGCACGTCGTCCCAGCCGAAGATCATGCGGCTGCGGGGGTGGGCCAGCAAGGTGCTGCTCAGCACCAGCCAGTGGGCCTGGCCCAGCAGCTCCCGGTCGCGGCACCACAACTGCCAGACACCCTCCTCGATGCTGAGGTGGCGCACGAGGGTGCCGTAGTGGGCATCGACGTTCTCGCCGGCGAGGTGGAGCAAACCCTGGCCCAAGCGATCCATGCCACCGCAGCCCCGGTAGAGCCGACCCAGCCCCAGGGCATCGGGCTGACCCAGCTTGAGGGTGGATTCCCCCTGCAACTGGGCGATCACCCCAAGCCAGGGCTCAAGCCAACCGCCGGCCAGCAGAGGCCGGAGCAACAGCGGATCGCTCTCGCCCGTGATGTTGAGCAGGGGGGCACCGTGGTCGATGCGCAGCGCCGCATCGTGGCGGGAACGACGGGTGCTGGCCCGCCCACCGGGCCCGCGACCGGTCTCCCAGAGGCTGATTGGGCCGCTGTGGCCCAGCCGCCGCAGCTGGGCCACCAACGCACAGCCCGCGACCCCGGCACCAATGACGGCAATGGATTCAGGGCCCGATCGGGGCATCGACACCAACGAAGCCTGCGTTGCCTTCAGGATGACAGCGATCCCCAAGGCTGCAGCCGATGGCCCACCACCCGGCATCTGTGCAACCGGCATCAGGGCAACCGGTGCTGGTGTTTGACGGCGGCTGCCCCTTCTGCCGCCACTTCGCCGAACTGGCCGAACTGCGCAGTGGCATCGCGGGCCTGACGATCCGGGATGGGCGCAGCGACCACGCTCTGCGCCGGCAACTGCGTCAACAGGGCTGGGACCTGAGCCAGGGAGCGGTGGTGCTCGCCGAAGGGCGGGTGCTGCATGGCGCCGAAGCGATTCAGTGGATTTGCAGCCGGCTGCACCCCAGCAACTCCCTGCTGCAGCTGCTGGCCCCCCTGCTGGCAACGCCGGAGCGGGCACGCCGCACCTATCCGCTGCTGCTGCTGGCGCGGCGCTTGGCCCTCGCCGTGAAGGGCCTACCGCTCGACCCCGACCAACCCGTTGGCTCCGGTCGCAACAGGTAGCGTTCTCAGCAAAGGGAGTGATTGTGGCCCGTTTTCTGGTGGTGCTCAAACCCAGCCCCGGCATCGCGGCAGAGGCGATGTTTGGGGCTCTCCATCCGGTGCTAGCTGGCCTGAATGCCGAGATCGAGCACCGCACTCCGGCCCACCTCAGCGCCATGATCCGCGGAGGCGGCGAGAGCCAGCGGATGCAGCTGTTTGCCGATGTGCAATCGAAAGCCGACGGCAGGGTGCTGGAGCTGGTGCTGCTCAGCCGCGAAGCGATGGGCGCCACCGCTCCCCACACCCGCAAAGTGTTCGAGCGGTTGCTGGAGCTGCTTCAGCAGCACGTTCACGGCATGCCCCTCAGCTTCCGCTCAGACCGCGACGGACCCCTGCCCCACGGCTCAGGCGTCAGCGGCTGAGCACATTCAGCGGTT
>JBIPLV010000095.1:0-7687 GCA_044369475.1 Cyanobium sp.
CGGTGACGCCGGCCTGCAGCCAGGGCACCCAGGCCAGGGGCGCTGGCGAGGTGTTGGCTGCGGGGCTGTTGGCTTGCGGCTGCTCGGGGGTTGGAGTCATCAAGGCAAGGGGAGCCGTTGCTGCCCCGATCCTGGCGGGCGGGCCGGCCTTTGTCAGGGGGGCGGTGGGTTTGTGCGGTGGGTTTGTGAGGTGGGGCGGGCTGAGCCGCAAACCCAATCGCCCTGCAGTGCTCCGCTCAGAACAGGGCCTTGGAAGGATCAGCCCGGGTCGAACACCCGCTTGCCGTCGGCCCGTTTTTGGCTGTGGCGCCTGGCTTCGCGGCGGCTGTATTCGCTCACCGTGGGGTTAGCCCCCACCGGGTCCACATGCGCCACCTGCTCCCACAGGTCCCGCGGCGCCCAGCGCACCGTGTGCTCCACCCGGTCGTGCTTGATCACATGGCACCAGCGGCTGGTGCCGCAGGCCTGGCAGAACAGCTCTTCGAGCCACTCGTTGCTGAGCACCAGCACCGGGTAGGCCTGGATCACCAGCTTGGCGGTCTTGTCGGGCATGCCCCGGGCCTTGAGCTGCTCTGGTGTCAGCAGGTGCAGGAAGTACTTCTGCCCGTTGCCCTCGATCCGCTGCTCTGGATGGGCGGGGCAGCACAGCTGGCGGCGTTGGGGCCGGCGGGAGCGGCGGGGCGGGTTGCTCGTGGGGCTGGCAGCGTTCTCGGTCATCCCAGGGGCAGGGGCTGCTGGTCAAAACGTAGCGCCAGTGATGCAGGTTGCAGTCGTGGTGCCTTCAGCGCTTGGCCAGGGCTTGCAGCTGCGCCCGATCGCAGCTGGTCCAGGCGGTTTGGGCTGCTGGCGTGGCGGCCACACCGAGCTTGTCGAGGTCGGTGCGGGCCTGCAGCTGCTGAGCCGTGAGCTGCTGTCGCCGGCCCTGCTGTTGCAGTTCCCAGAGGCGACGCTTCGCCCCATCCTGTTCGCGCCAGCGGGTTAGCGCCTTGTCGTGGCGCTCGAGCTCCAGCTCCTGGTCGTCGCGGGTGTAGCGCTTTAGTAAGGCCGGATCGGGTGCTGGGGGCTGGGGCAGCGCCACGTAGCTCTGCTGGTTGAGCTGGTTGAGCGCGGCATTGCTGCCGTTCAGGCTCAGCACGTGCTGTTTCACTGCCGGTTGCTGGCGGCGGCAGCGGCTCACCAGGGCATCCAGTTGCCGCTGCTGTTCAGCTTCCGCAGCTCGCTGGCGCTCAGCCGGCCACCAATCCAATCCATTGCAACCCGCCAGCAGCAGGGTTGCCGCACCGCACACCAGCAGCGTGTTGGGCCGGGCGCTCAGGCGAAGGATGGAGAGAGCCTTCGACCGCTGCATGGGGCAGAAACAACGTCTTCCAACCAACCTGACGTTGCGCTGCCTGTCAAGCCAGATCCGTGCCCCAGCCGCCGGTAGCCCATCCACGTTCGGCCCTTGGGCCTGGAGCGCGCAGAAGCTGAGCGGGGCCTCTCCACCATGCTGGGCTTAATTGCGCCGTAGCCCATGGCCGCCCCCCTGGTGCCCCCTGCCGTGCGTGCCCTGGGCTACGTGGCGGCCCTGCTCACCACCCTGAGCTTCTTCCCCCAGGCCCTGAAAACCCTCCGGAGTGGCGACACCAGCGGCATCTCCCTGCGCATGTATGGCCTGTTCACCGCCGGCATTGCCCTGTGGGCGGTTTACGGGGTGTGCACTGGCGATGGCCCCCTGATCGCCGCCAACCTGATCACCCTGGTGCCCGCCGGCATCGTGCTCGAGCGCAAGCTGCGCGTACCTAGGCGCTGAAGGCCTTGCGCGCTGGGATCGGGTAGGGGATGCGGCGGTGGCGCATCCGTTTCCACACCCGCACAAACGCCCGGATCAGCAGCTCCAGTTCGGCCCGGCCGATGCCGCTTTCGGCCAGCTGGCCGTCGACCTGGCGGGCCTCCACGATGCGGCGCACCATCTGGCGCGCCTCGGCCTCGCTGGTGCCCGGCGGCAGGGAGCGCAGCGCCGCCTCACAGCCGTCGGCCAGCATCAGGATCGCCGTCTCGCGGCTTCGCGGTGTGGGCCCCCGGTAACGGAATTGCTCCTCGGCGATGGCCGGATCCCGTTCGCGCGCCTGGTGCAGGAAGTAGCCCATCTTCAAGGTGCCCTGGTGCTCGGGGATGAAGTCGGCCAGGGGCCGCGGCAGCCGGTAGCGGCGGGCCAGTTTCAGCCCCTCATCCACGTGGGCCTGGAGGATGGCGGCACTGGCAAAGGGGTCGTCGAGGGCGTCGTGGGGGTTGCTGCCCTCGCACTGGTTCTCGATGAACCAATCGGGCCCGTGCAGCTTGCCCACGTCGTGATACAGCGCTCCGGTGCGCACCAGGTCGATGTCGGCCTGGATTGCCCGGGCGCCTTCCTCGGCCAGCCCCGCGATCATCAGGGTGTGCTCGAAGGTGCCCGGTGCCTCCACCGAGAGCCGCCGCAGCAGCGGCCGCTGCAGGTCGGCCAGCTCCATCAGCCTCGCCCGGGTCACCAGCCCGAAGAAGGTTTCCACCAGCGGCGCCAGCAGCAGCCCGGCCATCAGCAGCCCGCCCAGCAGCAGCGCTTCGCTCAGCACATCCACCTGGGCCACCGGGCCCAGGGTTTGGCGCAGCAGCCATTGCAGCAGCAGCCACTGCAGCAACAGTCCGGCGCCGGGTAGCAACACCGCCAGCTGCAGCAGTTCGGCCCGGCTGCGCTGCCGCCCGGCCGCCACCGCCGCCACGCTGCCCACCGCCGCCGCCACCAGCAGCCGCACGGCCGTTAGAGCCGTCACCGGCAGGGGCCACAGCAAGGTGCCCGCCGCCAGCCAGGCCAGGCCGCAGGGGGTGCCCAGCCCCTGGGCGAGCAGCAGGGCTGGCGGCACCAGCAGCACCAGAGGGCTGGCCAGCGGCCCTAGCCACAGCGTGAAGCCCTGCAGCACCAGCAGCGTGCCGAGGGCCAGCAGGGCCTGGCGCGGCTCCAGGGAGGCCCTCCAGCGCCGCAGCACCAGCACCAGCACCCCCGCCACCGCCAGAGCCTCGAGGAAATGGCCCAGCCAGGTGAGCGGCCTTGGCCGCCGGTTCACCAGGCCGAAGTAATCGAGCACGTCAAAGGCCTGGGGGCTGATCGTCTCCCCTTGCCGGGTGATCAGATCGCCCTGCTGCACCACGATCGTGGGGATGCCCTGCTGGGTGATCAGCGCCTCAATGCGCCGTTGGCTCAGCCCCGGATCACTGCGCAGGTTGGAGTGACCCTGCAGCGCATTGCTCAGCAACCGGGCCCCGAGGCCCCGCGGCACCGGGGGAAGCGGCTCCAACTGCAGGGTTGCGGCCTGCAGCAGCTGCCCTTCGGCCACACCGGGAGCAATCCCCTGGCTGAGCATGCGCAGCTGGGCCTGCCGCACCTCCCGCCCCCAGGCGGTCAGCTCCGCCGCTCCCACGGTTTTCAGCCAAGCCCGCTCCTCGGCGGTGATTGCCACCGGCTCCACCCGCGGCTGCTCCGCGTTGGCCTGTTGTTCCACTGCCTGCAGGCCCTTCTCCAGTTGTTGCTGCAGCAGCTGGTTGGTCTGCTGGTCCACCACCTGCACGGTGGTGCGCGGCACCATCTCCTGGCGCCGCTCCTCGAGGGCCGTGCTGTCCACCACCCGGGCTGCCTTCGGGGCTCGCGCCGTGAAGGGAGCGCTCATGCCGGGGCGCAAGTTGGGCTCCACCAGCCAGGGCCAGCTGGCCACCAGCGCCACCAGGGCGCACACCAGCAGCACCGAGGCCGTGTCGCGGCTGCGCCAGATGCCGGGGGGCTGCCGCGGGCGCTCCAGCCGCAGCAGCTTCCGCCACAGGGATCGCAGCTGCCTGAACACCATTCCAAAACGCTAGCGGGCCTGCCTGCGGGCGGGATTGCAAGCTGGAGAGGAGCAACCTTGATTTGCCCATGGCCACCCGTCTGGACGGCCGCCAGCTCGCCGGCGAGATCGAAGCCCGGTTGCAGGCGCTGATCGCCGAGCGTCTCCCCGCGGTCGGGCGTCCCCCTGGTTTGGCGGTGTTGCGGGTGGGCGACGACCCGGCCAGTGGCGTGTATGTGGCCAACAAGGAGAAGGCCTGTGCCCGGGTGGGCATCACCAGCTTGGGCGCTCACCTGGACACCGGCACCCCAGCGGCCGAGGTGCTGGCGGCGGTGCAGCGGCTCAACGCCGACCCCGCCTGCGACGGCATCCTGCTGCAGTTGCCCCTGCCGGCCGGGCTCGATGAGGCGCCGCTGCTGCTGGCGATCGATCCGGAGAAGGATGCCGATGGGCTGCACACCTTGAATCTGGGCCGGCTGCTCAAGGGCGAACCGGGCCCGCGCAGCTGCACCCCCGCCGGCGTGATGGCGCTGCTCGCCCGCCATGGGGTGGAGCTGGCCGGCCAGCGGGCGGTGGTGGTGGGCCGCAGCATCCTGGTGGGCCAGCCGATGGCGCTGATGCTCCAGGCCGCCGATGCCACCGTGAGCGTGGCCCACTCCCGCACCGCCGATCTGGCCGCCCTCACCCGCCAGGCCGATGTGCTGGTGGTGGCCGCCGGCCGGCCCCGCATGATCGGCGCTGCACACATCAAGCCCGGGGCGGTGGTGGTGGATGTGGGCATTCACCGCACCGAGGGTGGCCTCTGCGGCGATGTGCGCTTTGGGGAGGTGGAGCCGATCGCCAGCGCCATCAGCCCGGTGCCCGGTGGCGTCGGCCCGATGACCGTCACCATGCTGCTGGTGAACACCGTGGTGGCCTGGTGCCGCCGCGCCGGCCTGCCCCACGGCCTTGACGATCTGGTGCCTTGATCTGGTGCCCTGATCTGGTGGCCTCCCCAATTCCGTACAGCATGTAAGGAATTGGGGAGAGGGCGGCGGTGAACCGGAGCCCCGGCGGCTCGCCTGAGAGAATCCCCGCCAGGAATGGCCCAAGGCCCAGCCCCCATGACCGCGGCGGTATCCACCTCCTTTGATTTCGCCGCCTACCTGGAGGCGAGCCGCCTGCGGGTGGAGGCGGCCCTCGACGGCTCCCTCGCGCCCGAGCGACCCGAATCGCTGCGCGAGGCGATGCGCTATTCGCTGCTGGCCGGCGGCAAGCGGCTGCGGCCGATCCTCTGCCTGGCGGCCTGCGAGCTGGCGGGCGGCACCAGCGAGCTGGCGATGTCTACGGCGGTGGCCCTGGAGATGGTGCACACCATGTCGTTGATCCACGACGACCTGCCGGCCATGGACAACGACGACCTGCGCCGCGGCCGCCCCACCAACCACAAGGTGTACGGCGAGGCCAACGCCATCCTGGCCGGCGACGCCCTGCTCACCCGCGCCTTTGAGATGGTGGCGCTGCGCAGCCCCGGCGTGCCCGCCGAGCGGTTGCTGGCCGTGGTGGGCGAGCTGAGCCTGGCCGCCGGTGCCCCCGGCCTGGTGGGCGGTCAGGTGGTGGATTTGGAGTGCGAGGGCAAATCCGTCGACCTCGACACCCTCGAATACATCCACCTGCACAAAACCGGCGCCCTGCTGCGCGCCTGCGTGCTCACCGGGGCTCTGATCGCCGGCGCCTCCGCGGAGCTGCTGGCCGCCCTCGGCACCTACGCCCGCGGCATCGGACTGGCCTTCCAGATCATCGACGACATCCTCGATGTGACGGCCAGCAGCGAGGTGCTGGGCAAGACCGCAGGCAAGGACCTCACCGCCGACAAGACCACCTACCCCAAGCTGCTGGGCCTTGAGGAATCGCGCCAGCGCGCCGATGCCCTGGTGGCCGAGGCCAAGGCCGCCCTGGCCCCCTTCGCCGAGGGCCCCGAGGGTGCCCTCAAGGCCGCGCCGCTGCTGGCCCTGGCCGACTACATCACGAGCCGCGACCGATGAGCGCCCCCCTGGCTGGGATCTTCGACAACGGCGTGATGTGGTGGGGGCTGGCGGCCTGCGGCGTGGCCCAGCTCTCCAAGCTGGTGATTGAACTGGTGGTGCACCGCCGCTGGAATCCGCAGGTGCTGGTGGAAACCGGCGGCATGCCCTCAAGCCATTCGGCCCTGCTCACCGGCACCACCGCCGCCCTCGGCTGGGTGCAGGGGTTTGACGGACCCTTGTTTGCCTTGGCAGCAGTGCTCTGTTTTGTGGTGCTCTACGACGCCTCCGGGGTGCGCCGCGCCGCTGGCCTCACCGCTGCCCGCGTCAATGCCCTCGTGGCCGATGGCGGTGGCCTGGTGGCGGGGGAGCCCCCTGCCAAACCCCTCAAGGAAAACCTTGGCCACACCCGACTGGAGGTGCTGATCGGTGCGCTGATGGGGCCGTTGGTGGCGCTGCCGGGGCTGGTGCTGCTGGGCTCGCCGCTGCAGTTGGCCCAGGGGCTGGGCTGGTTCACCGCGGTTGGTTGACGCGGTTGGCTGACGCCGCAGCATCCGGCCCCTCCGCGGCCCTCACCACCGACCAGCAGGCCGCCGCCGCCGCCTTTGCCGACTGGCTCGCCGCGCCCGTGGATGGCACGCCCTTTGTGCTGAGCGGCTACGCCGGCACCGGCAAAACCTTTCTGTCGATGCGCTTTCTGGCCCAGGTGGAAGCCACAGGCCTCTGCTGGACCGTCGTTGCCCCCACCCACAAGGCCGTGGGCGTGCTCCGCGCCCACCTGGCCCTGGCGGGCCTCTCGCCCACCTGGTTTCCCTCCACCATCCACCGGCTGCTGCGCCTCAAGCTCAAGCGTCAGCGCGACATCGAGCGCTGCGAAGAGACCGAGCAGACCGCCATGGCCCTCGAGCACCTGGGTCTGGTGCTGATCGATGAGGCCTCGATGGTGGATTCCACCCTGCTGGAGATCAGCCTGCGCTGCGCCCATCCCTTCCGCACCCGGCTGGTGTTTGTGGGTGATCCGGCCCAGTTGCCTCCCGTTGGGGAGCCCGAAAGCCCCGTGTTCAGCCTGGGCCGGGCCTGCCGCACCGAGCTGCGCCAGGTGGTGCGCCATCAGGGGCCGGTGCTGCGCCTGGCCTCGGGCCTGCGCCAGGGGCATCTGCCCTGCCGCCGCCCGCCGGCCCTGCCGCCGATCCGCACGGCTGCGGGCCAGGTGGCCCTGCTGGAGCGGCGTGAATGGCTCGAGGCCGCCCAGGCCGCCCTGCGCCGCAGCGCCGACACCGACAACCCCGATCTGGCCCGCATCCTCTGCTACACCAACCGCTCGCTCGAGCAGCTGGTGCCGATCGCCCGCCGCGCCCTGCACGGCGAGATGGCCGACCAGCTGCCGGTGCTGCCCGGCGAGGTGCTGATCACCCGCGCCGCCGTGATGGCCCCCGCCTGCCGCGAGGGCGAGGACGCCGCCGAGGAGCCCGACATGCTGCTCGGCTCCAACCGGGAGCTGGTGGTGCGCGATGTGACCCCCGAGCGCTGCGACCTTGCCGATTTCGGCGTCGCCACAGCGGATCTTGGCGGTGATTTGTGTCCGCCGGTGATCGATACCCTCACGGCTCGGGTGGAGGCCGGCGACAGCCAGCTCAGCCTGCGGCTGCTGCCGCCCCTGGGGTCAGCGGCCCGGAGCGCCCTCGAGGCGGCGTTGGCCCGCCTGCGCCAACGCGCCAGGGACGCCGGCAAGCAGGAGGGCAAGGGGCTGTGGCGTCGCTTTTTCCTGGTGAGGGACGCCTTTGCTTCCCTTGGTCCGGCCGCGGTTCTCACCGTCCACCGCAGCCAGGGCAGCACGTTTGCGGAGGTGTT
>JBIPLV010000332.1:0-7619 GCA_044369475.1 Cyanobium sp.
GGCTAATGCCAACACCCATCCAATCCGGAGAAAGTCCGGTGCGGCAACTTGCTGACTACACAACTGCAGACCAAGTCGCCGCCGACAAGCAAAACCTGCGGGATGCGGCAATCCTGCTTGCCACTGCGACCTTGGCTCAAAAGCACGGACTAACGACCGGTGAGCTGCTGCTTCGCTGGAGTCCGTACCGATGACAGCGGAAAAGGACGCCTACGAAAGGCTGATAACACTAGGAACGCTGCCGACGACTGAGTTTTACTCGCCAACCAAGGCGAAGGAATGCTGGTACTCAGCAACGCTGAAAGCCGTACTTAAGGAGCTTGAACAGAAGGCACCACCAAAGACCCAGAAGCAACTCAAGCCTGCGGCTCAGGCGTCCTACACGAAGCTTGTGGCGGATGCTCTGGACGCTGTCGTCAGCGGCGACCAAGACACCGCCATGCGGCTCAGAGCGGAGCTGATGGGGCAATTCAGGCGCAAGGACGAACAGGTGGAAGCTGCTCTGTTCAAGGACTACGTCACTAGGCAGTGCGGGTCAGAAATGGCTCTTGAGCCGGAGTGCGTCGACCTGAGCCGGCTGGGCGGGATGGACTTCCTTGTGGACGGCTTCGTGCCAGCAAACGATCAGACGCACGTCTACGGCGTCGCTGGCTGCGGCAAGACAACCGCCGCATTGGATATGGCGTTTGCCGTGGTGGACGGCACCGGTTACTTGGATCACAGCCATCCAGCGCGACCGTCATCAGTCCTGTTCATTGCCAGTGACAGCGGCGCTGTACCACTGAAAGCAGATCTGCAGGAGATGGGTCTAGACGACCACGAAGCCTTGAAAGCAAGCAGCGCAACGCGGTTTTACGTGTGGGCAAGCGACCAATCACAAGGCACCACCGCATGGGCGGCTGATCTGCGCGGCTGCATCAGGCTTCAGCGGTTTGTGGAGCAACACCGTATCGGTCTCGTGGTCATCGATTCCTGCAAGGCGGTCTGCAGCGCAGCGGGTCTGGACTACCAGAACAACCAATTGGTCACAGAGCTGCTGACCTTTTTCAAGAAGGTGATCTGCCCGCACACGACCGTGGTCTGGCTCAACCATGACGGCACTGGGAAGGACGCTGTGGCAGGCGCCAAGGCGTGGAAGGAAGTGCCAAGCGCCGTCCACCAGATCACCAAGGACGACAAGAGCAACCGCAGGACGTGGCATGCCCGCAAGATGCGTGTTGGTCAGGAGCGGAGTTTTGACTTTGGTCTGCAAGACGGGCGACTTGTCCTGCTGAACGGAGCTAAACCCACCGGCAAGTGCGCGGACCAAATCGTCAAGGCACTGCAGGACGCCTACCTACAAGGCAAGGAATGGCTCAAAAAAGCGGAGCTGCGAGAGCTGGTCTGTGTTGAAGGCGGTCCATCACCCAAGACGTTGGACAACACGCTGAGCAGCGAAAGCAAAAGCACGGATCCGCCATTCACGCCTGTTCGTGGTCGCATCGGCTGTTACCGACTTGCAGATCGGCTGAAGGCTTCTCTTAATGCACACACAATGAATGGGAAGGAAGAAGGTCAAAACCCAGTCCAGCAAATGGATCTGACCACTTCCCGACAAGTTCCCATGGGAAGCCAGCGGGAAGGAACGGAGTTCCCACGGGAAAGTCTCGGGAACTAGGCAAACTCCAGTCACTGCAAGCGATCTGGACTTATTGCTTCCCGATACGCTTGCGTGATTATGCCAAGTCGGGGCAGAGTGTGGGCATGCCTAATCCCAAGCTCATACAGATACTGCGGTCAAGGTCTGATCTGACAGATGACCAGATCATTGGCTTGTCTGACGACCAAGCGTGGGATTTGATATACGAGATCGACGATCGAGAGAAGGCTGAGCGCGCAGCAAACCGTAAGCCAACAGTATGCTTTACCGGCTTTAACAAGGCTGATAAAGCGGCAATGGAAGACGCCGCAACTAAGGTTGGTCTAAAGCCGGTTCAAAACGTCAGCATGTCACTTGAATATCTGGTGCTTGGCGAGACTCCTGGACAAACGAAAATTGCAAAGGCAGAAGAAGCAGAGGTAAAGATTTTGCATGCACACGAGTTCGAGCAATTATTCCTAGGGAATACAAAGTGAGCAGTAGCGGCTAGACGCTTGCCCCTACTGGGTGGGTCAGGGCAGACTGCCTAAAGCCGCGTTATAGCCGTGCGTCGCCTGTTCGTTGCCGCTCTCGTCCTTCTGGCTGGTCCCGCTCAGGCGGTCGACTATGTCAAGTGTGAAGCCATTCAAAATGCTGGCTCACGCCTGAAAGCTTCTTACAGAACAGAAGCTCAAGCCTTGATTGATAACTTTGTGGCGCAAAAATGTGGACCAGCAGAGCGGACTATTGCTTATCTTGAATGCAAAAAAGAGGTGCTTGATGACCCGACGCTTGCCAAACACATGCAGAAACTAGACAAGGTTTATCCGCCTCGGATTCAAAAGGTTGAGGCTGACTATAAGAAAGCAGGGTGTTATTGAGAATTCCTCTTAACAACGGGCGTCAGCGGCGCGTCAGAGTGTCAGAAGCCTTGCTGCTGCTAGGGGGGCAAGTGGCCGAGATCGGCCAGTCGCCGGCTGCAATTACTAGGTTCTTCCTGCGCGTCGTGTTTCGGGTAATTTCGAACCCCAATCCAAAATTACCTTTAGCGCCGAAAGTTTGAGCCGGATAACATCAAACAAGCGCCGCTAAGATACAGCAGTCCCTACCCGTGTTCTACAGCGGTTCGGGAGGATGTCGCAACGTCGCCAATGGCAGCACTAACCATCACCGATGCCGCCAAAGCCATTGGGCATTCCAGCCGCTCGCAGCTTTACCGGCTGATCAAAGATGGCTCGCTGGATGACTTCATCCGATTCGACAACGGTCGTCGCCTGATTGAGGTCAATGGACTTGCTGCTGCCGTCCACAACGCAACCCAGCAGCGTAGCAACAGTGTCACGATTCTGGATGGTGACACCGCCATCGACTGGGATGGTGTGGCTGCGATCGCCAACGGCTGGCTCGATCCTGAAGTGTGGGGCAAGCCGCCGTGGGATCCGCTGCGCTGGGCGTCGCTTTACTGGTGCGCCGTTGACGCCATGACGGAACTATCGTCGGTTGAAGCGGATTCGGACTGATCCTTCAGGCTGTTCCAGAAGCGCCGTGCTTGAGGCGACAGCAATGGTTCGTCGGCAGGATCAATGCAAACAATCGGCTGTATTGAGGTCATTGCTAAGACGTTAATCAATTGAATTCCAATTTTTAATCTGGATTAAATTCACTGCTGAGTTTGGTAAATCAGCGCCATCTCGCAGGCTGTCAGATTGAAGCGCAACGCTGATCTTCTGCCTGTGTTCGCCCGCACGTAGTGGTGTGCCGGCAGCAGGCGTCCGGAACGCATCATGCGCCAACGCGTTGTTGTTGAAACCTTGAAGTGTTGCTCAAACTCCGAAGATGTGAGCCATTGAATACCGTGCCACTCAACGTGAGCCAAGATGAAAAACACTCATTGAATCAAGTCTAGGGCGATTCAGAATGTTGGCATCAACAGAAATAGCCAGATGGCTACTAAACAACGCGCTTATCAAATCGGGCGATTGATCACTTCATCGATTGCCGGTCGCGAATCTGATGCCTTCTACGAGAAAGGTCTGAGTGAAGCGATTCAACGTCGTTTCGGACATCCCGCATGGGTAGGAACCGGATTCTGTCTTCCGCCCCGTGCCGCCGCCCGTGATCTGCTGACAACGCCTGCTAGCGGCGCTGGTGACCTGATTGGCGAATCCATTGCCGCAGTTGCCAAGTCCGTCAGACCCACTCTCGTGATGGAGCAAGCCGGCATGCGGGTCATTGAAACCAGCGGTGACTTCTATCACCTGCCGCGTTGGACAACCGCTGCTGCCGGCTGGATCGCCGAAAACGCTCCGGCGCCGACGATTGGCACGCAGGTCACCACGATCGACCTGCAACCGCACATCGCCGGTGCGCGTCTGGCGTTCAGCCGCCGCTTGTCCGTGCTGGCGGAAGGCGTCGAACAGTCGGTACTGGCGGAAGTGAGCCGCGCTGTTAGCAGCCTGATCGAGAAAGCCGTCATCCAAGGCACCGGCACCGCTAATCAGCCGCTCGGGATCCTGAACTTGCCCGCGAAGAAGACGAAGACGTTCAGTGCTGCCACTCCCACCTTCGCCGAACTCAGCGACATGGCGGAACTGGTGGGTGATGCCGACGCCGACCTGAACCAGATGGCGTGGGTGTTGCACCCCAGTGACCTTCGCGACCTTCTGATTGCAGAGCGGACCGCCAGCACCGGCGAAATGATCCTGAATTGGTACGAAGGGCGCTATCGCCTGTTCGGGATGCCGGTCTACAGCACCACCAACTGCACGGAAGGTAAATACCTGCTGGGCGACATGTCGTCGCTGAACCTTGTCTACTTCGGACCACCGCAGGCGATTATCGATAAGTTTTCAGGCGGCAAAAGTGCCACCGGTCAAACCGAAGTGATTGTGCTGAACATGGTTGATGTTGGCTGCACGAACCAAGACGCGATCTGTGTGGGGTCGGCTTGATCCTGCACAGCGGGACATGGGGTTGTCCCGTCATTCCACGGCGCCGCTGGGGTGGTACTGAGGCTCGCCACCCCGCTTTTCTCTAATTACAGCAATGCAACCACACGAATCTGACCGTCAGGGTTTTGTGGACCTGACCACAATCGTCAAGGTCATGGGATTGACACCTGGCCAGCGTATAAAATTGGCCGGTCTTGTGGCTGCCGATCGAACCCTTGGTGGTCTTCGCAGCGACGGAACGATGCCATTGGACGTTGCAATCAAGTTCTGCCAAGCCGCGAAGAACCGAAATGCTTAGCCGCGAATACGTCGCCTTCTTGGAATCCCTGCCCTGCAACAGGCACGCCCGACGCCGCTCCCGTCCAGTGGGTCAATGGTTGGAAGGCTGGGTGCCTGAGCCGAAGAGCAAGGACTTCTGCGAGCCGATGCAGGAAGCATTTGTTCAGAAGGATGCTCCGGACGGGATTGGATCAAAACTCTTCTAGAAACAACCAGTTAAGCGGCAACTTCGTGCCATCGCGTATCCCATGAACGCGCAACGCGCATCTTGTGCCCCCTCATGGAGGGTTGGTTCCTTATGGCGCCGCATAGAGTCGATTTGACACCGCTACCTACATCACCATGCATTGAGATGAATTCGGGGTAGTTGTCAAAGCTTCTTCTGTTGCCGGTATTGACATATGAGCATGCAAAGGCATTGTTGGCGGACACTAAGACTTCATCATCAAATTCAAGGTGAAAATATCGAATTGATGCCTGGAATTCGTCAGGCGAAGCCTTGGTGATGGTCAAGCCATTTTCAAGAAAACATGCATTGACGATTTTGCCATCTGCGTATATTCCATGACTTTCAGAGACGTATAGGTCCTTATTCGGCACTCCGTCTTCAAGGGAATTTGCGCGTATCACCATCGGAAGTGCAGAAATGTAAAAGTCGTCTTCCACGAGCGCCTTGGATACAGTCCGCTTTGCGATCCATTTCACGGGTAGTGGACCCTTTGAGGTTGCAACCACATCACCAATTTTTAGAAGCTCGATTGGTACTTCACCTTTTGCCGTCCTTATGGCAGTACCAGCACAAAAGCAAACAGCTCTAGCTGTTCCATATAACTCGAAGGTGGCCGGTCTAGACGAATTGTCAGGCAAGCCGGCAGAGCTTCCAAGGATATACCTTGTGCCAACGCTCCAGCCAGAGGATGCATAGGTTGAACTTCCATCGCTTGTGGATATCTTGACTCTCTGACTATCTGTGCCGCCTGTGTCCGACGAAAGCGTGAAGCCAACCCAGTATTGAGTCCCAGCCTGGAGGGTTATTGATGTGGTCGGCGTATAGCTGTTGTATGCACCCGCTGTCGGCGATGTAGGACCAGAGAGATAGGAGATTACAGAGCCGGGAGTTAATGTGTTAATGCCTGCCGAATAAATCCCAACCTGGAAGTTTCCGGGATTGCTCTGTCCAGCATCGTAAGAATTTGTCCTAACCGATAACTGATCTAGATTTACGTCCTCGCCAGGCGTAAAAGCGTTGTAGTTGTATTGGTAGTTGGTACTGCTTACCCGCCAAACGCCTGACGCAGACTCTGCAGAGCCCCCGCTGCTAATAAATAGTGTGCTCATGCTGATCTTTTATAGTCCTTAGAACCCGTAAATTTCTGCGATGTTAGCAGGCTTGAGCTGAGATTTTTAGGGACAGCCTTGAACCTCACTTTGGCGCTCATGAGAGGGGCGGCATTGCGCCGCCCATGAAGTCGCCCTTACGTCTTCGCCGCCTCCAGTAGGTGGGCGATGAGGTTGCTCAGGCTCCTGCCTTCAAAGTCCGCCCGCTCTTGCAGGTGCTGGACTAGGTGCCACGGCAGTGTGGCGGTCACGCGCTGCGGTCTGCGACGAAGCAGATCCATTCGCGCAACAGGGGATGACGCACCCGTAGGTGCTGGCTTCAATGCGTACATCAGTTCAATTCCGGTTGGACTGGTCACGGGGCAGGGCGCTGACACGCCGCTGTCCCACCCAAAGCTAAGACGCGGCGATCGCTACACCTGCCGCGCTTGATACCCCTTAAAGACCCCGCTGCTCCGAGCGTGGCGCCACCACGTTGTCCAACAGCCAAAGTTCTTCAGGGGTCAACCCCAGCAGCTTGCGACGTCCTCCCGTCTCGAGCATCGCCGCCAGATACAGCAGATCCACTGCGCCGAGCCGCAACATCAATTCCCGTGCGAAGGCGTCCAGATCGCCGGTGTCAGGTGGCAGTGCCATCGAAAGCAGCCAGATCCGCCAGCGTGATCACGGGCGTGACCGCCGCAGGTGCCTGCAGATCGAATGCGGCTCATGTGCTGCGGGTTGCTGCGCTAGCTACGCCTTCGCTCGCGGTCCTGCTACCTGACCGTTCGCTGGTTTGGGCGTCACCTGCCGCAGCACTGCCCTGTAGGCGCGATCGAAGCAGCGATCTGCAACCTGTTCCCAGTGGCGGCGGGTGGCGTCATCCATCACGGCATCAAACCAGCCGTGGCTACCACTGGGAAGTCTCCGTACCGATTCCATGCCCAGGTTCGCGGTGTTCTTCACTGATGACGCCGCTGTCGGTGTGGCACGGGTGGAAGCCAGCGATGCGGATGCCGCTGAAGCGCTGGTGTTACGGGATCACCCAGACGGCACGGTGAAGGCGGTGGGTGACGAGCAGGTGACCGCGGAGAACAGGCAGCGGATGCTGGCGAAGTGGATGCAGACGCTCAACGGTTAGCGGGTTGGAGCGGCTGTCACGGGCACAGAGCCAATGGTGTCGTCATCAAATGCACTCTCAAGGTCGCGGGACTTGAAACCGGTATAGCTGTGGAGGTGTGTGGCTAGGTCGTGCCCCATGGCATCGGCGATGACCTTGGCTGCTCGTGGCTTGCCGTCATCCTGCGGGCGGGTGTGAGCGACGTAGGAGTACCGATGCCGGAATGAGTAGGGCACCAGCTTTTCGCCTTCGTCCTTTGCCTTGAGCCGAAGGCTCTTCCACACCGGCTGACGGCGTAAATACGTGCCACAGGCTTCGCCCGCGTGCCCCGGCG
>JBIPLV010000096.1:0-7517 GCA_044369475.1 Cyanobium sp.
AGTGGCCACCCAGGGCGCGCATGGCGGCGGCGGAGATCACACCCTCAGGCGCAGCTCCGATGCCCATCAGGCAGTGGGTACCGGTGCCGGCAAAACCACAGGCAATGGCGGCCTGCACATCACCGTCGGAAATCGGCTGCACGCGGGCGCCAGTGGCGCGAATCTCGGCGATGAGGTCTTTGTGGCGGGCACGATCCATCACCACGATGGTGAGCTCGCTCGCGGCCAGGCCGAGGCACTCGCTCAGGATCTTGATGTTTTCGGTGGCCGACTTGCGGATGTCGACCTTGCCCTTGGCTGCCGGGGGGGCCGCCAGCTTCTTCATGTAGAAGTCGGGGGCGTTGAACAGACCACCACGGTCGGATGCAGCGAGCACGGCCATGGAGCCGCGTTGGCTGTTGGCGCAAAGATTGGTGCCTTCGCAGGGATCTACGGCGAAATCCACACCTGGACCGGTGCCACTGCCGACCTCTTCACCGATGTAGAGCATGGGAGCCTCGTCGCGTTCGCCTTCTCCGATCACGATGCGTCCTTGCATCTGGATCTGGCCCATGCGCTTGCGCATGGCTTCGACAGCCGCCGCGTCGGCTTCATCTTTCTTGCCCAAGCCGGTCAGTTCGGCGGAGGCGATGGCGGCTTGCTCAACGACCTCAAGAATTTCCTGGATGAGGGTGCGATCCACGGTGATCCGGCAGGGGAATGGGCTTCAGGGAATGGCGTTGGCCTGGCTGGACACGGGGTCAGAGTCCTGCTGCCGCTAGGCCTTTCGGAGATGAAGCGGCTGCAACTGTATCAGTGACAGCCGCCCCGTCCACGGGGCGTCCTACGGCCGCTCCTTAGAATCGACCCATTCTTCTTGCGGTGACCCCAGCATGAGCACTAAGCCCCTGGTGATCTCCCCGTCGATCCTGTCGGCCGACTTCTCTCGACTTGGCGATGACGTGCGTGCTGTTGACCAGGCTGGTGCCGACTGGATCCACATCGATGTGATGGATGGCCGTTTCGTGCCCAACATCACCATTGGGCCCCTGATCGTCGAAGCCCTGCGTCCGGTCACCACCAAAACCCTCGACGTTCACCTGATGATCGTTGAGCCTGAGAAATACGTGGCCGACTTCGCCAAAGCTGGGGCCGACATCATCTCCGTTCAGGTCGAAGCCTGCCCCCACCTGCACCGCAACCTGGCCCAAATCAAGGATCTGGGCAAGCTGGCCGGTGCGGTGCTGAACCCCAGCACTCCCCTCGACACCCTCGAGTACTGCCTCGAGCTGTGCGACCTCGTGCTGATCATGAGCGTTAACCCTGGATTTGGCGGCCAGAGCTTCATTGACAACCAGGTGCAGAAGATTCGTGATCTGCGCCGCCTCTGCGATGAGCGCGGTTTGGATCCCTGGATTGAGGTGGATGGCGGCATCAAGGCCGAAAATGCCTGGAAGGTGATGGAAGCCGGAGCCAACGCCATCGTCAGTGGATCGGGCGTGTTTAACCAGCCCAACTACGCAGAAGCGATCACCGGCATTCGCAACAGCAAGCGGCCAGTGGCTGTGGCGGCTTGAACGGCCGCTCTAGTTAGAGCCCCTGCTGTGGCGTGCCCCCCCTCCCCTCAGCGTGGGAGGGCTTTTTGCTGCCATGGGAGCGGCTTTCCGCAGGATTACTGCTGCGTATATCCGCTCAGCTCTCGAAGAACCAGCCGTAGCTGTGCAGGCCGATGCCAAGCAGGTTGACGCCGATGTAGCAGACAACAATCACCACCAAGCCTGCGGCTGCCACCAGGGCTGGCTTGCGGCCCTGCCAGCCTCGGATCAAGCGGGTGTGCAGGTAGGCGGCGTAGACGAGCCAGCAGATCAGGGCCCAGGTTTCCTTGGGGTCCCAGCTCCACCAGCTACCCCAGGCCTCGTTGGCCCACACCGCGCCGCTGACCAGACCCACCGAGAGCAACAGAAAGCCCACGGTGATTGTGCGGTAGCTGAGCGAATCGAGTTGCTCAGCAATCGGCATGGCCACGCTGCTGAGCTGAAGTGGTGGAGAAGCGTTGCCCGCTCCTTCAGTGGCCGTGGCCAGTTGGGCTTGGCGGAAGCCACCGCTACCAATGGAGCTGCTGCGGAGTTCCAAAGTGTTATGACGATCTGTAAACAGCACGGCCAGGGATAGCAGTGAGCCAACCAGGAGAGCTGCATAGCTGAGCATGATCACGCTGACGTGCATCACCAGCCAGCTGGACCGCAGCGCAGGCACGAGGGGGGACGCTTCTTGCAGCCGATCGGGCAGGGCAAAGCTCGCGAAAGCGACACACCCCAAGGCCATCGGCGTGGCAGCTGCCGGAACCAGCGGTGAGGGCCAGCTTCGTTCCACCAACAACTGGGTGAGGGTGCAACCCCAGGCCAGGAAGCAGAGGGACTCGTAGAGGTTGCTGATTGGAAAATGGCCAGACTCCCACCAGCGCAGCACCAGCTGGGCGGTGAGGCAGAGATTGGCCGCCGCCACAAGCAGCCGCACCAGCCCACTGTTGCGGCCACCACTCAACGACCAGAAGGCCAGGGGCAGGACCAGCAACAACAGGGCAAACGCCGTCAGGCCCAGGCCAAGCACCGGATCGTTCAACAGGGCGGGCACGGGCATTGCAGAAACCAGCGCCCAGTTTGGCGAATCACCGGCAACCTCAGCGGCTGGCCTGGCGCAACAGATACATGCCGCCACCCAGACCAATCACCACGGGCAGCCAGGCAGAGAAATACGGACTGAGGATTCCCTTCACCCCGAGGGAACTGAACACAAAGGCCACGAGGTAATAGCCAAAGATCAACAGGACACTGAGCCCGAACCCCTGGCTGCGGCTTCGGCGTGAGTGGGGCCGCACCCCAAGACTGCTGCCAATCAATCCAAAGACCAGACACACGGCGGGGAAGGCGAATTTCTCCTGAATTCGCACCCTCAGCTTGCGGGCGCCCTGCAGATCATTGGCCTCGCGCAGCAGCCGTTCGGCGGTTCGGGCCTGACCGATGGTCATGGAGTTGGAATCCTTGGGCAGCTTGGCCACCTGCAAGGGCTGACTGCCGAGTGGGTAGAGGTAGCGGTCGAAATCCGCTGACGTGGTGGAGCTGTTTGATCCATCAGTGACGCCAAACACATGGCCATCAAGGAATTCCCACTGGGCGTCGCGCTCACTCCAACGTGCCCGATCGGCACTGAGCAGAACCCGTTGATCCCGCCGCGACAGATCGAGCAGGGTGACCCGCTCCATCACACCTTTGTTGAAGCGCTGGGCATAAAAAAAGTGGGTTAGCCCCCGCTCGCTACTGCCATCAGGAGACTGGATCTCACCGTATTTGGAGAACATCACGTTGTCCTTCTGCTCGCCGGCTACCGCTCGTCCGATGGCACGGTTGAGGGTGTTTTTTGCCTCCAGCAGGGTGCGCGGAACGATGGCCTCGTTGAAGGTGAAGGTGAGCAGGGTCATCACCAGGGCGACGGCCACTGCCGGCATCACCATCCGCCAGGTCGCCACCCCAACGCTGCGCAGGGCGGTTAGCTCACTGTTGCCCGAGAGCTTGGAGTAGGTCAGCAGGGTGGCCATCAGGGTGGCCATTGGGAAGGAGAGCACCAGAAACGACGGCAGCTCGAGCAGCAGCACCCGCAGCGCCACGTCGAGGGGCAGGCCGGATTCGGCCACCCGCCGCACCAGTTCAAACACCGCTCCCACAGACAGGGAGACAGCGGTGAAGGCTGCGATGCCAAAAACCAGCGGACCGATCAACTCAGACAGCAGCCAGCGGTCGATCAGGGGCAGCCGGCCCCAGGGACGCAACAGCTGGCGGCGGAAGCGGAGGGTCCAGCTCATAGACGGAATGACTCGCCGAGATAATGGCGGCGCACCAGAGGGTCGGATCCCACCTGCTCGGAGCTGCCCGAGGCCAGGATGGAGCCTTCCGAAAGGATGTAGGCCCGATCGGTGATGGCCAGCGTCTCGCGAACGTTGTGGTCGGTGATCAACAGACCCATCCCCCGGGTTCGCAGCTGGTCGATCAACTGCTGCAGATCTGACACTGCGATCGGGTCGACCCCCGCGAAGGGCTCATCGAGCAGGAGGTAGCGAGGACCCTCCACCCCCACCGCCAGGGCCCGGGCCACTTCACAGCGGCGGCGTTCTCCACCGGAGAGCTGGCAGCCCTTGCGGTGCTGAAAGGCTGAGAGGTGGAAATCATCAATCAAGCCGTCAAGGCGTTCGCGGCGCAGCTCAACCGGGGTGCCACTTTCTTGCAAGGCGAGGCTGAGGTTGTCGCGCACGCTCAACTGACGAAACACGCTCGGTTCCTGGGGGAGGTAGCCGATGCCGAGCCGGGCCCGTTGGGGCATCGGCAGATGTTCGATCTCTAGGCCGTCCAAGGACACCCGGCCGGCATCTGGACGCAGCAGTCCCGTGACCAGTCCGAAGGTGGTGGTCTTGCCGGCGCCATTGGGGCCCAGCAGGCCCACCACTTCACCTGGCTCGAGCTGCAGGGACACATGGTTCACCAACATCCGGCCGCTGATGGCCAGAACCACATCAAGCAACTCCAGGCTCATGGCTGGGAACCCGGCTGCGGCTGCGGGGCACTGAGTCGATAGTGGGTGATCACCTGCTCGCCCGGCGCTGGTTCAGCCACGATCCGCTCCCGCTCCACCAGGTAAACCAGTCGCTCAGCGCGAATGCTGTGGCCGGTGTCCTGAACCACATCGACCTCGCCGCTGAGCACCACCCGCCCTTCACGGCTGAAGTATTGCGCCTGGCGTGCGGTGGCCACAACCCGTTGATCCGGATACACGATGCGGACGTTGCCCGTGGCGGTGACGACGCCGGTGCTGTTGTCGGCTTTCTGCAGGTCGGACTCGATCGTGACCAGGCCGCTTGTGGGGATGATGGCCCCAGGTGCCCTCGGCGGGAGATCGGCAGCTGCCGCCGATGCAGCCAAGGCCGCGCCAGTGAGGCACGCCATCAGGCTGACCACCACCGGAAGGGGCCACGGGCGCGGAGAGGAAACGAGCAACAACTGGGGCCCAAAAGGCACATGAATCAATCTACAGAGCGGTGCTGCGCTTGCGCCGCAAGCAATCTGGGCGACTCGAGGCCATCCAGCACGCGCTGCTCCTGGAGAGCTCGCAGGCGCTGGCTGGCGCACTCCCTGAGGGCGATGAGGTTCACCCCCAGGGCCCCATCTGCAACACCCTGCAGCCTGCCCAGGCCTTCGCCCATGAGGATCGTGGCCCCCCGGAGGTTGCCACGCTCGTGGTGCAGCTCTGCCACGGCGATTTGCAAGATGCCCTGCAGCACAGGTCGCATCGATCCAGCCGTTTCATGCCACAGGGCTTCGAAGCCGTCATGGCAGGCGTACCAGTCGCTGGCATTGAACAAGGCAATGGCCTCCGCGAGACGCGGATCAGCCATCAACGCCTCTTCTTCGAGATCGAGGGGCACCGATCAGCGCTTGGCTGCCTTTTTGGACGGCAATTTGCGCAGACGGATCGATTCAGGGGTGACTTCGAGCATTTCGTCAGGCCCGATGTACTCCAGGGCCCGCTCGAGGGTCATCTGGATTGGGGCCTGCAGGGTGTCGAGCACCTCGGCACCTGCGGAGCGGATGTTGGTCACCTGCTTGGCCTTGCAGACGTTGAGTTCGAGGTCGGGCGGACGGTTGTGCTCACCAACGATCATCCCCTTGTACACCTTGGTACCCGGCGTGATGAAAAACTGGCCGCGATCTTCCGCACCCTTGAGGGCATAGAAGGTTGCGGTGCCCTCCTCAAAGGCGATCAGCACGCCGTTGCGACGGTTGTCCATGTCACCCTGCATCGGGCGGTAATCGAGGAAGGAGTGGCTCATGATGCCCTCACCCCGGGTGGCGCGGATGAACTCGCCGCGGAAGCCAATCAGGCCACGGGCGGGCACCACGAACTCCAGCTGGGTGCGACCGTCGTTGGTGTTCTCCATGTTTTGCATCTCTGCCTTGCGCACCCCAAGCTTTTCGATGCAGGCTCCCACCGCCTCTTCGGGTACATCGAGCACCAGGGTTTCGTAGGGCTCGGACGGTGTGCCGTCGATGGTGCGGAAGATCACCTGGGGCTGGGACACCTGGAACTCGTAACCCTCGCGGCGCATCGTTTCGATCAGGATGCCGAGGTGCAGTTCACCGCGGCCGCTGACGGCCCAGCGATCCGGAGAATCGGTGTCTTCAACCCGTAGCGCGACGTTGGTGAGCAGCTCTTTCTGCAGGCGATCGCGCACCTGGCGGCTGGTCACAAACTTGCCTTCCTTGCCGGCGAAAGGGGAATCGTTGATGACGAAGGTCATCTGCAGAGTGGGTTCATCCACCCGGATCAGGGGCAGGGCTTCAGGGTGATCTGGGCAGGCGATCGTCTCACCGATGTTCACCTCGTCAAAGCCGGCCACAGCCACGAGGTCTCCAGCTCGGGCCTCTTCAATCTCGACGCGTTGCAAACCCTGGAAGCCAAGCAGTTTGCTGATGCGACCACGTTTGATGCTGCCGTCGTCGCGGATTAGCGCTGCAGGCTGGCCAGCCTTGATCGTGCCGTTGTGGATCCGGCCGATCATGATTCGACCAAGGAAATCGGAATAATCGAGGGTGGTCACCTGCAGTTGCAGGGGCTTCTCGGCATCGCCAACCGGCGGCGGAACGTGACGCAGGATGGCTTCAAAGAGCGGCTTCATGTTGTCGCTCTCGGTCTTCATGTCCGGCTTGGCGTAGCCGCCCATTCCGCTGCCGAACAGGTAAGTGAAGTCACACTGGTCGTCATCGGCGCCCAGCTCGAGGAACAGATCAAGCACCTTGTCGACCGCCACCTCAGGGTCGACCCGGGCCCGGTCGATCTTGTTAACAAACACGATTGGCCGCAGGCCTTTCTCAAGGGCCTTCTTGAGCACGAAACGGGTCTGGGGCATCGGGCCCTCATTGGCGTCCACGATCAGCAGACAGCCATCCACCATGCCGAGCACTCGCTCCACCTCACCGCCAAAGTCGGCGTGGCCAGGGGTGTCGACGATGTTGATGCGAATCCCGTCGTAATCAACAGCCGTGTTCTTCGACAGGATCGTGATCCCGCGTTCACGTTCCAGGTCGTTGGAGTCCATCACACAGGTGGGGACCGCCTCTCCTTCGCGGAAAATGCCCGACTGGGTGAGCAGGGCATCCACCAGGGTGGTTTTGCCGTGGTCAACGTGGGCGATGATCGCAATGTTGCGAATGGGCGTGCCTGTGTGTGCGCCGCTCATATAAATAAAGGTCCTACTGAGTACTTGATGGTTGTACGTTTAGGTACGTTGACTTGAAGTTTATGTAGACGGAGCGGGATGCGGAACGTTTACGAAAACTCAAAGCCAGGGCTCAACTCTATCCCACGCCCTTGCCGCTTCTGAGGCTGCCGCGGGTCACACCGAGGCGGCTGTCGAGCTGCTCCCGCTGCCAGAGGCTGCGACCGCTGATGTCGCCGCGCAGCGCAGCGGCGTATTGCTCGACCCGCTGACG
>JBIPLV010000097.1:0-7485 GCA_044369475.1 Cyanobium sp.
CGGTCTTGAGCTTGCGGATGATCTGCTCCGCTGTGTGCCTGGTGCGTTTCATGGTGAGGTCCCCGGCCCAGTCTGGCCGGATGAGGACTCTCATTCACCCTGGATCGATTGCCAGGGTCCACGTCAATGCCGCTATGGCGGTGCCGGTGGTTGTACCAGTCCGCAAATGATGCCACCCACTGACAGGCTGCCTCTTGACTGGTGAACGGCCTGCTGGGGTAGTCAGGCCGATATTTCGCCGTTCGGAACAGCGATTCGGAGTAGGGGTTGTCGTTCGACACCCTTGGTCTCGAGAAGGATCTGAGCACGCCCAGCTCTTCCAGCCGGCTCTCCAGCGTTGCTGCGCGCATCGCGTTGCCGTTGTCCGCGTGCAGGATCAGTGGCTGGCGCCTGCCTTTGCTGATTCGCTCGCGCAGACAAGCCCTACTCACCAGATTCGCTGCAATGGCTGGATCTTCGCGTTCGGCGACATCCCAGGCCACCACCTTGCGGCTCCACACGTCGATCACCAGGTAGAGGTACAGCCAGATCCCGCGCACGGTGGTGGGGAGATAGGTGATGTCCCAGCTCCACACCTGATTCGGACCTGCGGCCCGCAGAGGGGGATCCTGCCTCTTGTCCCCACGAAGGACGAAGATCGGAAGTTGCAGAGCATCGCCGACTCCCGCTCTTTGCCCCACTCGATCGTGCGGCGCGCAAATCATGCTGGCCTGCAATACAGGCGATACCAACGTATCTATCGGCAAGCATGGGGGTGACGGGGATGATTCTGAGCAAGTAGCTCAAGCACTAGCGGGAATTGGGGCTGGAGTGCCTGCATGAAGAGCTGCGTACATTCCGGCGTCGCACCGTCGAGGAGGAAATCGTTGCCGAGGTTGATCAACCGGGCACACCAAATCAAGCCAACCGATAGCAGTAAACTCTAAAGCGTCCGCTTCTTTGCTGCGCCGGCAGGTATCTCCGAAACGATGTCGACAGCTGGCTGCAGACCTTCTCGGTGCAGAGCCAGAGGCAGGAACATTTCAAGCTCTCAACCCTCCCTTCTTTCCCGTGTAGGCCCACGCCATCGTGGGGCTCTACCTGGAGACTCCTAGAAACAGCCGACGCCAGATATCGCGCTGCAACGGAGCATTGCGGTGTGCTTACGCAGGCCAGGGCTACGCCCATGCGGTGGCTGGCCAATTGTTCCATCATTCGTCGCGAATTGTCCAGGCCTTCCTTGGTAAGACATGAACCTAGGGGAGAAGGCCGAAGAGACAGGAAAAAATGAACACCAAAGAGGGTGGAAAGCCTCAGGATCTTCTCGGCATACATCACCGGAAAATCATGGAGATGTGGTGCAGAACAGTGGGCGAGCCTCGCGATGATTAACCTCAGTGAATATTTTTGCTTGCCAGATTGCAAGACTTTCTCATCTTCATTTCTTAGGCGCTGTTCGGGTCCACTTTCCCGCCACACCCATCCCCTCCAGCAGTTGCTCGGCGTAGGCACCGCAGCCAAAAACCTCGCTCGGGGCTTGACGATCTGTAGGAGGATTACCTATGGGGCGCGGCCAATGGGAATTGCATTTTGCTGGAATCCATGGCCTTATTTTGATTGACATATTAACACATCGAATATACAATATGCAGCCTACATCGATTGAGCCCCGGAGGCAAACTGTACTTTTAGGATACCATCCACAGAAGCCCTTAGAATATCAACATCAATCGCATAGCCGCTGGAGTCAACACATGCAGAGCGAATATAGACTTCCTCAATGAGACGCATAGGGTGACAATACTTTGTAATGTGCCATTTCCATTCCTCGAGATAGTCAGCAAATATTTCTGAGCCTGTCAATAGAACATGATTATTGAGAAAGTATATGGGGAACATCGCTGATGAGCCATATGGCGCAACTGATATTGGGATGCTAAAGGTCTTACAAATCGCAGCTTTGTCGGCAAAAGCTAACGCATTAACGTTAACTAAGCTCATGTCAAAGACTGAGAGAGCGGCCTCAATCTTCGTAAAGAGTGATAAATAATTTTCATGCTGACAACGTGTAAACTCTTCTGTAATTGCATTTGTGTCCTTGTTTCGACCATAGCCCGGAATACAGGTAGTTGAGTCAAGAATGATATGGCCAACATCATGATCCAGTAAAATAGGTGCTATATTGGCGATAGACTCTAAGATATTGTTGCATTCTCTTCTCCCATGCCTTCCACCTATTGACCAATAGATGGCGCGCCTTGGCTGCGTATATAAAATAGATTCTTTGGCCAGCTGATCTATAGCTCTGGCAGGTGTATTCCAGCATGACTTAATTCCGCGCAATGTAGGAAGATAGGAGCAAAGAGGTATAATTATGCCATCAATAAGCCATCCCATAGGCAGCTTTGCAATTGCGCACTCTTCTAGCAGAAAAATTTCATCATCAAGCCAGCTATCTCTTAAGATTCTGGCAGAGTTTAAATAATCTTTATTGCAAAGTAATGGACGTATGCTCATTTGCAGAAACTCCTCTCTGTGTGTAGCGAGCAACTCATACACCGAAGACTCATTAATAACTGTATGGCCATAATTATTCATTGCTCCGCAAGGTATGAGGCGGAGCAATTCGGATGGGGTCCTACTTGACTTGCAATTTTCATCACGTAATAAAACACGCACCGGCTCAATCATATCATTGATGATCTTGGCCGCATTCCATTTATGAGCTTTCTGGGTTAGAGATATGATGGCAACATGTTGGTCAAGAATCAGTATACCAACAAGCTCGCGAATCATGTCCGAATAGATTGGAACTACTGCCTGATGCTCAATTCTGTATATGTGCCCAATAAAACTACCAATTACATCTCCAACCATGAAAGATGCAACTGGAGCATGCATATTGATTTGCGTACAATTATCATAGCGAATTGGAAAGGAAAGATCATAGCCATTTACAATATTAAGCCAGAATGTACTATTTTTAGAATGCAGCTTCTCCTTGTTCTGTTGTGCTGCACCGGAAGCTGGCGGCTGGCTTGTTTCAGTTAGAAATGAAGTAAAGAAAGTGACCGAATGATCTATGTCAGAGTGCTTAAAGAAAACATTATTTTGGAATAGGCGAGGGATCTGACAGTATTTTGAATGACCAAGTCTACTAATTAGGTGTAAATACCGAATATCATTTAGATCAACACATGCCTGCCAAGCCAAGCTGTAAAGAGAACCTGCCTTGCTATCAGGATTTAATGTGCATGTATGCACATAGGTATTTGACGAATGGGATCGATCATATACAGCCGCCAAGGCGCTATTGAAGTAATCAAGCCCTTCGCGTGGTAAATAGTTGAGCAGATAGCTTAGTTGTATGGTCAAGTCATCATAAAATTCCCAAGACTCTTGTCTGGCCACATCCTGCCTAAGCTCATGGAGTACAGCCAACCTTTCAGCATAACTACCACTAAGTAGACAATCAGTCAGAAGCGTGGGCTCTGGGTTTGCCATTTTTTTATTGCACTGATAGAATAGATGAGTTAGAAAAACTATATATCAGGAACAAGGCGCTGTATCTCATCCGGCCTCTCTGGAAGCATGCCAGGAAGAATAATACCGCTGGCATTGAATTTCTGCCATTCATTTCTAGCAAAGTCTAGTAAAGAGCTAGACCTACCAGTGCCGATATTCTTAATGCAAGGAATTCCTGGAATAAGCTCTGCAATTGTGGAGGCATTTAGCAGAATTTCTGCAACAGATTCGACTGGAACAAAGTCTCTTATTTGCTTTCCCATAGTCATCGGGAAGTCAGTTCCAGCTATCGCTGCATCTCGAAGAGAGGGCCAGAAGTTGCCACAGTATTGGCCTTCGCCAAAAGCATTAAATATACGACCGTAATACAAGCTGAGGTGATGGCAACGTGCATATCCACACAAGAGATGGAATCCCGCCGCCTTGCTAGCACCGTATTGAGTTAAAGGAACAAGGGGCGCAGTAACCGGAATAGCGCGATAATGATTTGCAGAGGCGCCATACTCATGGCATGTACCGGCAACAATGAAACGACTGACCCCAGCTTCATGAGCAGTTGCAATTAGATGAGCAGGACCAAGTGCGTTCACATCAATAAGTTCATTCCAAGTAGCCTGCTTAGGACTGACACCTGATGATGCTAAATGAATAACTACATCACAACCACGCAATAGATCAGGTGTTAGATCGACAAGATCGCAATTTAACCATGTTGGTTCTTGATTGACAGGAATTACTGGACGGGATAACGAAGAACGTCTCAAGGCTATTACCTCGTGGCCATAGGCCAAGGCTTTGATCATCACATAGGACCCTATGAAACCTGTTCCCCCAGTAAGAAAGATCCTCATCGTCTCAGGCACTCATGGCAGCACCAGCGTTCTTCTTGCAAAATAGTGTAATGACATTGATCTCCTCGTGCAGCATTGCTTCAGTGAGGCCTGGATATGTTCCGAGGAATAGAGTGGTATTCATGATTTCATCAGATCCCACTAATTCGGTTGCTAACTTCAAGGCCTCTGGATTGTCCGATCGCAATTGAACAAAAGCTGGTTGGCGCAGTAAATTACCGCCAAACAACATCCGGTTTCCGATGCGGTGCGCATCAAGTTCCTGTGCCAGCTCGGTGCGGCTGAAAGGCGCCCCAGGCCGAATAGCGACCTTGAAGCCGAACCAGGAGCAGACGGTGCGACAGCCTGAATCGTCCCACTCGAACGATCCATCAGGATTCCAGCCAGTTGCATGGGTGGGCAAGGCGAAATCAAGCCAGGCAGCATGGGGCTCAAGCCCAGCACGCAGGATCTGCCAGTTCTTCTTGCGCGCCTCGATGAACTCCGGGAGGCGCCGCATCTGTACCCGGCCAATCGCTGCTTGGGTGTCGAGGGGCTTCAGGTTGAAACCCAGATGGCTGTAGGTGTACTTGTGGTCGTACCCAGCAGGTAGTTCTCCCAGTTGCCAGTCGAAGCGCTTGTTGCAGGTGTTGTCGATGCCGGAAGGGCACCAGCAGTCGCGGCCCCAGTCGCGGAAGCTTTCGGCCACCACCTTCAGCTTCTGGTCGGCCACGATATTCACCGCACCGCCTTCCCCCATCGTGAGATGGTGGGGCGGGTAGAAGCTCTGGGTGCTGATGTCGCCCCAGGTGCCCGTCCAGCGAATCACCCGATCTGGCCCCTCATCCAGCCCTGGGCTGTTCTCGCTGAAGCCCAGGCTTTCGGCCAACTCCCGCGGCATCGAATAGCTGCAGCCCAGGGCGTCGCAGTTGTCTTCCACCAGCCACAGGTCGTATTTGCGGCAGAAGGCCAGGGTGGTGGCCAGGTCAAACGGATTACCCAGGGCATGGGCCATCATCACGGCCTTGGTTTTGCCGGCGCTGTAGGCCGCCTCCAGCTGGTCGCAGCGGGCGTTGCCCGTGATCGGATCGGCGTCGATGAACACCGGCACCGCCCCCACCTGCACGATCGGCGCCACCGTGGTAGGGAAGCCCGCCGCCACGGTGATCACCTCATCGCCAGGCCTGATCCGTTTGGCGGCTGGCACCTTATGGGAAGTGAGTGCCGAGATTGCCACCAGGTTGGCGCTCGAGCCGGAATTCACCAGCAGGCTGTGGCGCACCCCCATAAACGCCGCCAGCTCCTTCTCCATCGCCGCCCCTTCGCTGCCGAGGGTGAGCCAGAAATCCAGGGTGGCGCTGACGGCCGCTTCTACTTCATTTTCGGTGAACACGCGGCCCGCATAGGGGATCGGCGTGCCGGGCTCCCAGGGTTTGCGCTCAGGGTCATCAGCAGGGCGGAAGGCTGCATGGGCCTGCAGCGAGTACTCGCGGGTGAGGCGCAGGATCTCCTGTTTGAGGGCGGGGAGGTCGGTCATTGGGGAAAGGGGATGAGCAATCGAGGAGAGGATCAGGCGGCGTTAAGGATCTGGCCGTAGGCGGCCAGGTCGGCCAGGCAACAGGCCTCGGCTTGGGATGGGTTGGCGTGCACAGCTCGATACCAGCCCACCGTGTGGGCGATCGTGGTAGCAAAGGGCCAACGGGGTTGCCAGCCAAGCTGGTGGTGGGCTTTGTCGATCTGCAGATGCAGTCGGCCGGCCTCATGGGGTGCCTCAGGATCGGAAAGGTCCTGCCACTGGCCAGGCCAGTGTTGGATCGCCTCCTGGATCAGGTCCTGCACGGGTCGGTTAGCCTCCAGAGAGGGTCCGAAGTTGAAGGCATCGGCATAGGGATTAGGGCCGCTGCCGGCCTGGGCGCCGGCCAGCCTCTCGGCCAGCAGCAGATACCCCCCCAGCGGCTCCAGCACATGCTGCCAGGGCCGGGTGGCGCGGGGGTTGCGCACCGGGATCGCTTCGCCCGCCGCCAGGGCCCGCATTGCATCGGGCACGATCCTGTCTTCCGCCCAGTCGCCACCGCCGATCACATTGCCGGCGCGGGCGGTGGCGATCGCCAACTGGGGAGTCTGATGGGCCGCCTTGCCGCAGAAGCTGCTGCGCCAGCTGGCGATGGCCAGTTCAGCCGCGGCCTTGCTGGCGCTGTAGGGATCGTGACCTCCGAGGCGGTCGTTTTCGCGGTATCCGTAATCCCATTCCTGATTGGCATACACCTTGTCGGTGGTCACCATCACCACAGCGCAGGGATGCTGCAGCGGTTTCACGGCCTCCAGCAGATTCAGGCTCCCCTGCACGTTGGTGGCCCAGGTGCCGAGCGGATCGCGGTAGCTGCGCCGCACTAGCGGCTGGGCCCCCAGGTGCAGCACCACCTCCGGCTGGCAGCTGGCTGCAATCGCCGCCAGGGCTTCCGGATCACGGATGTCGGCCAGGTGGTGGGCCTGCAGCCGCCGCTCCAGCCCCAGCTGCTCAAACAGGTGGGGGGTGCTGTCGGGCGGCAGCCCCACGCCGCTCACCTCGGCGCCCAGTTCGCTCAGCCACAGCGCCAGCCAGCTGCCTTTAAAGCCGGTATGGCCGGTGAGCAGCACCCTTCTGCCCTTCCAGAACTCCGGCGTGATCCCTGCGCTGGCCATCAGTTCCACACCTTCCAGGGGGCCTTGCCGCTGGCCCAGAGCTCTTCCAGTTTCTGGCGGTCGCGCAGCGTATCCATCGGTTGCCAGAAGCCGCGGTGGAAGTAGGACGTGAGCTGGCCCCTGCTGGCCAGCTGGTTGAGCGGCTCCTGCTCCCAGGTGCAGTGATCCCCATCCACCAGATCGATCACCGCCGGCTCCAGCACGAAATAGCCGCCGTTGATCCAGCCGCCATCGCCATCGGGCTTCTCCTGGAAGTTGTGAATCTGGTTGCCTTCCAGCCCCAGGGCCCCGTAGCGGCCCGGCGGCTGTACGGCCGTGAGCGTGGCCTGGCGGCCTTCGGCCCGGTGGTGGGCGATCAGGGCTGCCACATCCACATCGGCCACGCCATCGCCGTAGGTGAAGCAGAAGGTGTCGTCGAGAAAATCGCGCACGCGCGCCAGACGCCCGCCGGTGAGGGTGCTGTCGCCCG
>JBIPLV010000098.1:0-7456 GCA_044369475.1 Cyanobium sp.
CCTGACGTTTGCGGCGGCGGCGGTGCTGGCGGCGCTGATCCGGCTGGCAAACCTGTGGCTGAATGGACGCCTGGCCGCGGCGGTGGGCTCAGACCTCAGCTGTGAGGCCTACCGGCGAACGCTCTATCAGCCCTATGGGGTGCATGTGCAGCGCAACAGTGCCTCGGTGATCACGGCCACAACTTCCCACATCGCCGCATCCGTGGCTGCGCTCACGGCTCTGCTGCAGCTGATTACGGCGGCACTCGTGGCAGCCGGGTTGCTGACAGGCCTGGTGCTGATCAGTTGGGTGGTTGCGCTGGCGGCTGCGGCGCTGTTTGCCAGCGTTTACGGCCTGCTGGCGCTAACCACCCGCCAGGAGCTGCACCGCAACAGCCAACGGATCGCGGCGGCGGCCCGGCAACAGCTCCAAGCGCTGCAGGAGGGGTTGGGGGCGATCCGCGATGTGCTGTTGGACGGCAACCAGAACATCTATGTGGAGATCTATCGGTTGGCCGATCGGCCACAGCAGCAGCTGCAGGCCAAGAACCAGTTCCTCGGCGCCTTCCCCCGCTATGCGCTTGAAGCTGTTGGTTTGGTGGCGCTTGCCCTGCTCGGCGGTCTGCTCGTGTCGCAGCAGGGGCCTGGCGGCGCCGTGATCCCCCTGCTGGGTGCCCTGGCGCTTGGGGCACAGCGGCTACTGCCGGCGCTGCAGCAGGTCTACAGCGGCTGGGCTGCGTTGAAGAGCTCCAACGCCTCCCTCGCTGCAGTGCTGGAGATGCTCAACCAGCCCTTACCAGCGCAGGTGGTGTACGTGGACGAGTCCCTGCCTCTGCGCCAGAGCCTTCGCCTCGAAGCGGTGCACTTCCGCTATGGGCCGGACCAACCGGAGGTGCTGCAGGGGCTGGATCTGGAGATCCGCCGAGGCGACCGCATTGGCCTGATCGGCAGCACCGGCAGCGGCAAGAGCACCACGGTTGACCTGGTGATGGGGCTGCTGGCGCCCACGGCTGGCCGCGTGCTGTTGGACGGAGCCAATCTGCACGATTCCGTGCATCCTGAGTGGCTGGCGGGCTGGCGTGCGGCGATCGCCCATGTGCCCCAGAGCATCTACCTAGCAGACTGCTCGATTGCCGAGAACATCGCTTTTGGGGTACCCCATCAGCAGATCGACATGGTCCGCGTGAAGCAGGCAGCCGGGCAGGCTCAGATCGCTAGCTTCATTGAGGCCAGCATGGAGGGCTACAACAGCTTTGTAGGCGAGCGCGGCATCCGCCTCAGTGGCGGGCAGCGGCAGAGGATCGGCATCGCTCGAGCCCTTTACAAGCAGGCGAGCGTGCTTGTATTTGATGAAGCCACCAGTGCGCTCGACAACGCCACCGAGCAGGCTGTGATGCAGGCAATTGATGGCTTGAGTAGTGAGATCACCGTGGTCATCATTGCCCATCGCTTAACAACTGTTCAAGGTTGTGATCGGGTGATCGAGCTCAGCGCAGGTCGCGTCAAGCGTGAGATCACAGGCCTGCAGGCAGCCAGCTCCCTTCGCTAACGATGAACAACACCGACATCGCCATTTTGGGCGGGGGCATGGTGGGTCTGGCGCTGGCCCATCAGATCACGGAGCGTTGGCCCGATCTGTCGATCACGGTGATCGACAAGGAGCCCGGCATCGGCCGGCACAGCTCGGGCCGCAACAGCGGCGTGCTGCATGCGGGCATTTACTACCCGCCTGGCACGCTCAAGGCTCAGGTGTGTGTGCAAGGGGCGCGGCGGCTGCGGGCCTGGTGCGAGGCCGAGGGGTTGCCGGTGTTGGCCTGCGGCAAGGTGATCGCCCCGCAGAGCGCAGAGCTCGATAGGCAGTTGGAGCTGCTGCTGGAGCGGGGCCGCGCCAATGGGGCTGAGGTCCGGCTCATTGATCAGCAGGAGTTTCAACAGCGGGTGCCCGATGGCCGCACGGCCAGTGGCCGTGCTCTCTGGAGCCCGGGCACCTGTGTGGTGAAGCCCAAGTTGGTGCTGCAACGCCTCGAGCAACGCCTGCGCGAGCGCGGTGTGCGCTTCGCCTTGGGCACCACCGTGACCGGTGTGGCCCCTGACGAGCGGCAGCTCAACTTGAACCATGGCAGCGAAGGCAGCACCCTTGCCTATGGCCACTTGTTCAATGCCACGGGGTTACAGGCCGATCGCGTGGCCCAGGCCTTTGGCGTGGGAGAGCACTGCACCCTGCTGCCGTTCAAGGGCCTTTACTGGCAACTGGATCCAAGGGCTCCCTTCAGCTTCTCCACGAACTTGTACCCAGTGCCCGATCTGAACGTGCCGTTTCTGGGGATTCATGTGACCCCCAGCCCCGATGGCAGCATCAGCCTGGGGCCGACGGCCATACCCGCCTGGGGCCGGGAAAACTACCAAGGCATCGAGGGCGTGGAACCGTTGATGGCGCTGCAGTTTCTGGGCGATCTGGCCAGCCAGTGGTGGCGCAATGCCGGCGGTTTCCGGCGCTATGCCCGCGAACAGGCTTTGCACGGGCTGAAGCCTTTGTTTCTCAAGGCGGCCCAGGCGCTGGTGCCCGGCCTGCGCAGTGAGCACCTGATCCCAAGCCAGAAGGTGGGCATCCGTGCCCAGCTCTATGAGCGGAGATCAGGCACGTTGGTGCAGGATTTCCGCCTAGAGCAAGGGCCCGCCAGCACCCATGTGCTCAACGCCATCTCTCCGGCGTTCACCGCCAGTTTTGCTCTGGCGGATCTGATCCTCGACCAATCCCCCCTCGCTTCCCACTAAATGGACATCCGCGGCAAGAAACTTCTAGTGATCGGCGGTGCCGGTCTGATTGGATCGCACACAGTTGATGCCCTGCTGCGCGAAGACGTGGGTGAGGTGATCGTCTACGACAACTTTGTGCGCGGCCGCCTGGAGAATCTGGCTGGAGCCCGCCAGGATCCTCGCTTCAAGGTGTATGACATCGGTGGCGACATCCTTCAGACTGACATTCTCGAGGCCGCCATGCAGGGGGTGGATGGTGTGTTTCACCTGGCTGCTTTGTGGCTCTTGCAATGCCATGAGTATCCGCGCTCCGCCTTTGACGTGAATGTGCGCGGCACCTTCAACGTGATGGAGGCATGCACGAAAACGGGTGTGAAACGGCTCGTCTACTCATCATCGGCATCTGTTTATGGCGATGCGCTCAGTGAGCCGATGACCGAAGATCACCCCTTCAACAACAAAAACTTCTACGGCGCCACCAAGATCTGCGGTGAAGCGATGCTACGGGCTTTCCATCACCGCTACGGGCTCGATTACGCAGGCCTGCGCTATATGAACGTCTACGGCCCCCGGCAGGATTACCAGGGTGCCTATATCGCCGTGATCATGAAGATGCTGGATGCCATCGACCGCGGCGAGAGCCCAACGATCCTGGGCGACGGCTCCGAGGCCTTTGATTTTGTGGCGGTTGAAGATTGCGCCCAGGCGAATGTTTGCGCGATGAAGGCCAGCATCAGCGATGCCTTCTACAACGTGGGCACTGGCACGCGTACCTCGCTTAAGGAGCTGGCTGAGTTGTTGTTGGACCTCACAGGCTGCACCAAGCCAATCAACTACGCGCCGCGTAGCCAGGCCACCTTGGTGCGCAACCGCATCGGCTGCCCCCAAAAGGCTTCAGCCGAAATCGGCTATACCGCGGCGATCGAGCTGCGTGAGGGCTTGCAGCGGCTGATCGATTGGCGAGCCTCCCACAAGGCTGAGGTTGTGGCTCGTCGTGATGCGCAACGGGTGGTGGCATGACAGAGGCGGCCCCCATGAACGTGCCCATTGCACGCGCGTCGCTGACGCCCGAGGAGATTGAGAGCGTGCTCGAACCCCTGCGCAGCGGCTGGCTGGTGCAGGGGCCCAAGGTGCGCGTCTTTGAAGAGGCTTGGTGCGCGTTCACTGGTGCTGAGCACAGCATTGCTGTGACCAGCTGCACCACGGCTCTACACCTGTCGCTGGCGGCCCTGGGCTTTGGCCCCGGCGATGAGGCGATTGTTCCTGCCTTCACCTGGATCGCTACGGCCAACGTGGTGGAAAACCTGGGCGGCCGGGTGGTGTTTGCCGACATCGATCTGGCCAGCTTCAACATGAACCCTCGTGGCATCGAGGCCCTGATCACGCCGCGCACCAAGGCGATCCTGCCGGTTCACCTGTTTGGTCTGGCTGCCGAGATGGACATCATCAACGCGATTGCCCAGCGCCATGGGCTTTGGGTGGTGGAGGATGCTGCCTGTGGTTTTGGTGCCACCCTGAACGGCCGGCATGTGGGCACCCTGGGCCACACGGGCTGCTTCAGCTTTCACCCCCGCAAGGCGATCACCACCGGCGAAGGGGGCATGATCAGCACCAACGACGCTCAACTGGCCGAACGCTTGCGCTGCCTGCGCGACCATGGCGCAGCGATGAGCGATCTGCAGCGGCACATGGGCCCGAGGCCTTACCTGTTGGCCGATCACCCAGAGGCCGGTTACAACCATCGCATGACCGATCTGCAGGCGGCTCTAGGTGCCGCCCAGATGCAACGGGCTGAGGCCATCGTGGCCGAACGCCGTCAGCTTGCGGAGCGCTACGATGCAGCCTTCGCTGACCTGGAGTGGCTCCAGACCCCGAAGGTGACCTCAGGCTGCGGCCATGGGTACCAGAGCTACCCATGCCTGTTTGAGCCCGAGCAGGTACGCGAGGCCCTCAAGGCTTCTGATCAGCCGTTGCTGAGGCAGATCCATGAACGGCGTAACGCCTGGATGGAGTTGTTGCAACAGCAGGGTATCTCCACCCGGCCAGCGACCCATGCCGTGCATATGCTGGGCTACTACCGAGACAAGTACGAACTGAAGCCTAATCAGTTCCAGGCGGCACAGGCGGCCAACGACTGCAGCATCTCACTACCGCTGTTCCACGGAATGAATAGCGATGAGCAGCGATATGTGATTGATGTTGTACGACGCCGAAAAGCCTGATGTGTGGCATCACTGGTCTAATAAACCTCAATGGCGAGCCAGTATCACCGCTGTTGCTCAAGCGGATGACAGATGCCATTGCCCACCGCGGGCCTGACGGCGAAGGCCAATGGATTGAGGGCAATGTAGGCATCGGCCATAGGCGCCTGGCCATCATTGATCTAAGCCCGGCTGGACATCAGCCGATGATCAGCGCTGATCACCGCTATGTGCTTAGCTACAACGGCGAGATCTACAACTACCGCGAACTGCGCACTGATCTGGAAGCCGAAGGTATCTGGTTTCGCAGCAACACTGATAGCGAGGTGGTGCTCTATGCCCTCGCACAATGGGGTACTGATGCACTTCTCAAATTCAATGGCATGTTTGCCCTGGCCCTCTGGGATAGAAAAGAGCAAAGTCTGCTTCTGGCGCGTGACCGTTATGGCATCAAACCCCTCTACTATTCAACCCAAGGAACAGTTTTTGCTTTTGGCTCGGAACAAAAAGCGATTACCGCACAACCTGGCTTTAAGCGCAATCTCAATAAACCTGCTCTATTTGAATATTTTACCTTCCAGAACATATTCACCGATCAGACCCTGCTAGAAGATATTCACATTCTGCCGGCTGGCCACTACGCAAAACACGAATCCAAAAATCGCTCCGCAACCTTTAATTTACAGCAGTATTGGGACTACCGCTTCCGAGAACCTGAACATAAGGCCAGCAAAGAAGAGTATCTCGAAGAGCTTGATCGTCTGTTTAAACAAGCGGTCAACCGTCAACTTGTCAGCGATGTAGAGCTGGGTGCTTACCTAAGTGGCGGCATTGATAGTGGCTCTATTACCGCTTTAGCTGCTCGGCAACTCCCCAACCTTAAAAGTTTCACCGTTGGCTTTGATCTAAGCTCAGCTTCCGGCTTGGAGCTGGCATTTGACGAGCGCGTAAAGGCTGAGGCCATGTCGGCCAGATTTAAGACAGAACACTACGAAATGGTTCTCAAGGCTGGCGACATGGAACGCTGCTTACCGAAGGTTGCTTGGCATCTCGAAGAACCACGCGTCGGCCAAAGTTATCCTAATTATTACGCAGCACAGCTTGCTAGCAAATTCGTCAAGGTAGTTTTGGCTGGCACTGGCGGCGACGAACTCTTTGCTGGCTACCCATGGCGTTATTATCGAGCCGCCAATGCTCAAAACTTTGAAGACTACATTGATCATTACTATAATTACTGGCAGCGACTTGCTAGCAACAGAGAACTCAGGCAGCTATTTTCTCCCATCCTAATGGATGTCCAGCATGTTTGGACGCGCGACATCTTTCGAGATGTTTTTACCACTCACGAGAACCAATTAGACGGCCCCGAGGCATTCATTAATCATTCCCTTTACTTCGAGGCGAAGACTTTTCTTCATGGTTTGTTCGTAGTGGAAGACAAGCTTTCAATGGCTCACAGTCTTGAAACCCGGGTTCCCTTCATGGATAATGATCTAGTTGACTTTGCCATGCAATGTCCATTGCACTTAAAAATAAACAATGTCTACGAGGTACTACGAATCAATGAAAATGATCCGGGTAATAAGCCTGCGAAATATTTTCAGAAAACTAACGATGGCAAGCGAATAATTCGTGAATTGATGGAGAGGTATATTCCCAGCGAAATTACTGAGGCACAAAAGCAAGGCTTTTCCTCGCCAGACAGTAGCTGGTTCAAAGGTGATAGCATTGACTTCGTCTGCAGAAAACTTCTGAATAAAAATGCACCTATAAACTGCGTCCTCAATGCTGATGTTGTTGCGAAGCTTGTGAATGAACATTTGCAGGGCGAAAAAAATCGAAGGCTATTAATATGGTCCTTGCTAAATGTAAACGAATTGCTTTCAAGCTATTAATGACGACTGAATATCTATCGTCCCCGAAATTAAAAGGAGAGCTTGATGCACTCTTGACAAGCATCAATAACAGACTAGTTTATTATTCGGAGGACTACTTATCATTCCTCAAGCGAGCCCTAGCTGGCACTGAAATTATAGTTATCGAATCACGCCGTCAAGGTAAGCTTGTTGGATTTATGCCGCTTGCTATAAGCTGCAATAATCACTACGGAACGGTTATCAACTCGCTACCTTTTTATGGTAGCCATGGAGGTCCAATATCTATAGATGACGCAGCTCGCGAAGATCTAATACAAAAGCTGCCTTCCGTTTTAAATGCTTATCATCCGCGATGTGTTACAATTGTTGAAAATCCACTTGCTCCGCTATGCAAAGAAGAGCTATCCCGCTACGGATTTAAAGTATGTGATGATAGAATAGGTCAATTTACTGCCCTACCATCATCATTAATGGATTTTCATGTGAAGACTCGGAATGCTATCCGAAAAGGACAAAAGCTAGAGCTGCATATTTCAATTGCGAACACTGAAGATGATTGGGAATGGATGCTCAGCGTCCATCAGCAATCGATAAGTAAGATGGGTGGCCTAGCGAAAACTCCAACAGCATTCAATGCCCTTA
>JBIPLV010000099.1:0-7393 GCA_044369475.1 Cyanobium sp.
CAGGTGCATTCCCGCCTCGGGCTGGAGCACGAAGCTCCAGTGGGCGGCCTCCAGCTCCTGGGACAAGCTCACCCCAAACACCGGGACCCTGGCCGCCGAGAGCAGCTGAAATTCGGCGGGTAGCTGCGGTTGCAGCTGCTCCCGCACCACCGCCGGATCCACCACTTGCGTGAACTCCAGGTCGAGCCACTCTCCATCCCCCTCTACCCCAAGGGGCAGCGGCAGCGCCAACTGCAGGCGCGGCAGGGGGTGAAAACCGCCCGTGAAGCTCACCGGCAGCCCAGAACGGCGCAGGGCTCGCTCCAACATCCGCAGGGTGTCGAGGTGGCTGATCAGGGCCAGGGAGCCGGTTTTGGTGAACCCGATCCGCAACCGGTCCACCCGCTCACTGGCCGGGGCGCGCTGGGGCAACGCGGCCGGAATCGCCGGCGGAGGAATTACCACGTTGTGACCTAACTCCGGACCACACACGCCGCAACTGCTACACCCCTCAAAAGAACAGTCGGGCACCACCGCCGCGGCCAGAGCCCGCTGCAAATCTTCGGCGAGCCAGCGCTTGTCGAGGCCGGAATCGATGTGATCCCACGGCAGGCTCTGGCGGCAGAAGGCCTCCAGATCCACCGTCTCCATCGCCTCAGCTGCGCTCCAGGCACCAAGCTCGAGCTGGCGGTAGCGCCCCCCCAGACCTGCCGCCTCGATCGCACCGGTCCAGGCGGCGTAGCTGCGCTCGGCCGACTCAAACCAGGCATCCAGCCCCGCCCCGGCCCGCCAGGCCGCCTCGATCACCGCGGAGAGACGCCGGTCGCCGCGGCCCACAAAATCCTCAACCGCCGAGAGGCGCACATCGGTGAAGTTGGTCTTGAGGCCCCGCAGCTGCCGCAGGGCCCGGCGCAACAACTCCTGGCGGCGCCGAAACTCCTCGGTGCTGACGCTGTGCCACTGAAACGGCGTGTGGGGCTTGGGCGTGAAATTGCTGATCGTCAGGTTGAGCTCCAGCCTCCCCAGATCCACGCACTGCCGCTGCAGGGCCTGACAGGTGTCGGCGATGCCAAGCACGTCGGCGTCGGTTTCCCCCGGCAGGCCGATCATGAAATAGAGCTTCACCTTGCGGTAGCCGTTCTCCATCGCCGTGCGAATGCCGGCCAGCAACTCGGCATCGGTGAGCCCCTTGTTGACGATGTCGCGCAGGCGCTGGGTACCAGCTTCCGGCGCGAAGGTGAGCCCGCCCTTGCGCGCCCCACCAATGATGTGGGCAATGTTGGCGTCGAAGCGATCCACCCGCTGGCTCGGCAGGGTGAGGCTCACATTGTTGTCAGCCAGCCGGTTGCGCAGTTCGACGCCCACCGCCGGTAGGGCCAGGTAGTCGGAGCAGCTCAGCGACAGCAGCGAAAAGTCGCTGTAACCGGTGCGGCGCATGCCCTCGTCCACCGCTTCCACCACGGCCTCGGGCTCCACGTCGCGGGCGGGGCGCGTGAGCATGCCGGGCTGGCAGAAGCGGCAACCACGGGTGCAGCCGCGGCGGATCTCCACCGTGAGCCGGTCGTGCACGGTTTCGATGTGGGGCACCAGACCCATGGCGTAGTGGGGCATGGGCGTGGCGGTGCGCCGTTGGATCCGCGCCGGGATGCCGCTCTCACGGGGTTTGATCGCCACCCCATCGGCCCCGAGGCCATACAGGCTGGGCACGTAGACCCCGGGCACTTGGGCCAGATCCCGCAGCAGCGCCCGGCGGCCTAGACCGGCAGCCCGGGCTTCAGCCACCACCAGGCCGATCTCCGGCAACAACTCCTCGCCATCGCCGAGAGCCACAAAGTCGAAGAAGGCGGCGAAGGGCTCGGGGTTGCTGGTGGCGGTGGGGCCGCCGGCAAAGATCAGCGGTGGGGCATCCGGGTGAGCCAGGGGCAGGTCGCCGCGGTCGTCCGCCCGGATGGGGATGCCGGCGAGCTCCAGCATCTCCAGGATGTTGGTGCCCCCCAGCTCGTAGCTGAGTGAGAAGCCGAGGATGTCGAAGGCCGATAAGGGCCGGCGGCTCTCCACCGCAAACAGGGAAGCGCTGCGCTCCCGCAAGCGGGCAGCCAGGTCTGGTGCCGGCAGGTAGCTGCGGTCGCACAGCTGGCCGGGAACGCTGTTGAGGATCGAATACAGAATGATGTGGCCGCTGTTGCTGGCCCCCACCTCGTAGACCTCGGGGTAGGTCAGCGCCCAGCGCACGCCGGCCGCCTGCCAGTCGGCCTGCCAGTCGCGCGGCTTCACCCCCAGCTCATTGCCCAGGTAGCGGGCCGGCTTGCTGATGCCGAGGTCCACCAAGGCCTCGAACTCCACAGGCGCATCAACTCGGGCGTCGACGGGGGCGACAGTCACAGAGACCGGTGGCTGAGGGGGCAGACCTGATCGTATGCAGCCCGCGCCATAGGACAATCCGGCCAGTTCTCCAGGGCCCGCATGGCCCGGCGTGTGATGGCCCAGGTCAACGGCAATTACCTCAAGCTCAAGGCGGGTTACCTGTTCCCGGAAATCGCCCGACGGGTGAAAGCCTTCGGCGAGGCCAACCCCAGCGCCCCGATCATCCGCCTGGGCATCGGCGACGTGACCGAGCCCCTGCCCGAGGCGTGCCGCACCGCCATGAAAGCGGCCATCGATGAAATGGGCACCCGTGAGGGCTTCCACGGCTACGGCCCCGAGCAGGGCTACCTATGGCTGCGCGAGACGATCGCAGCACAGGATTTTCAGGCCCGCGGCTGCCAGATCAGCGCCGAGGAGATCTTCGTCTCCGACGGCTCCAAGTGCGACAGCGCCAACATCCTCGACATCCTGGGCCAGGGCAACCGGATCGCCGTGACCGACCCGGTGTATCCGGTGTATGTGGACAGCAACGTGATGGCGGGCCGCACCGGCGACGCCGATGACGTTGGCCAATACGGCGGACTCACCTACTTGCCGATCAATGCCGAGAACGGCTTCACGGCTCAGATCCCCAGCGAGAAGGTGGATCTGATCTACCTCTGCTTCCCCAACAACCCCACCGGCGCGGTGGCCACCAGAGAGCAACTGAAGGCCTGGGTGGATTACGCCCGCGCCAACGGCGCCCTGATTCTGTTTGATGCCGCCTACGAGGCCTTCATCCAGGACCCCGCGCTACCCCACTCCATCTATGAGATCGAGGGCGCCCGCGAGTGCGCGATCGAATTCCGCTCGTTTTCGAAGAATGCCGGCTTCACCGGCACCCGCTGCGCCCTCACCGTGGTGCCCAAAGGGCTCATGGGGACAGCGGCAGGCGGCGAGCACGTGGAGCTGTGGGGCCTGTGGAACCGTCGCCAGTGCACCAAGTTCAACGGCGTCAGCTACATCGTGCAGCGCGGGGCCGAGGCCGTGTATTCGGCTGAGGGCCAGGCCCAAGTGAAGGCCCTGACCGCCTTCTACATGGAGAACGCCGCGATCATCCGCCGCGAGCTCACCGCCGCCGGCATCCATGTGTATGGCGGTGAGCAGGCCCCCTACGTGTGGCTCAAGACACCGGATGGCGTCGATTCTTGGGGCTTCTTCGATCTGCTGCTCAGCAAGGCCAATGTGGTGGGCACCCCCGGCAGCGGCTTCGGCGCCGCCGGCGAGGGTTACTTCCGCCTCTCGGCCTTCAACAGCCGCGCCAACGTGGACGAAGCCATGCGGCGCATCCGGGCCCTTTAATGGAGCCATTGTCATGACACCAGCGGCCATGACCTCCCCAGGCGTCGCCCATCCCATCGCCACCCAGACCCCCAGCCGCGAAAGTGGCGGCGCCGCCGTGATGGAGAAGGCTCCAGAGCGGGTGCGCAAGCCGTCGCCTCGCTACAAGGTGCTGCTGCACAACGATCCGGTCAACACCATGGAATACGTGGTGACGACCCTGCGGCAGGTGGTGCCGAGCCTCAGTGAACAGGATGCGATCGCGGTGATGCTGGAGGCCCACAACACCGGAGTGGGTCTGGTGATCGTCTGCGATCTGGAGCCGGCGGAGTTTTACTGCGAAACCCTCAAGGCCAAGGGCCTTAGCAGCAGCCTCGAGCCGGAAAACTGATGGACTCCCCCACGGCAGCAGCCCCAGGGTCGGCGCGGCCCAACGGCTGGGGCACCCTTCTCTACGTGCCCCTGCTGTACAGCGCCGGCTGGCTGCTCTCGCGGCCCCTGGCCATGGTGGCTCCCGGCTGGCGGCCCGACCAGGTGGATCTTGCCGGGCTGGCAATAGCGCTGGTATTGCTGCTGGTTTCCCTGCCCCTGCGGTTGCGGCGGGTCTGGCAGGAGCCCCACCCCTGGGCGCGGTTGGGGCTCGCCGCGCCCCTGAGCGCGGCCCTGCGCAGTGGGGTGCGCGGCCTGCTCAAAGCGCTGGTGCTGTTGCTGCTGGTGGCGGCGGCCCTGGTGCTGGCGGGCCAGGCCCAATGGCTCGGAGAGCTCAACGGCGCCCTGCTGCTGAACGCGCTGCTGTTGCTGGTGGGGGTCGGCTTCGCTGAGGAGCTCCTGTTTCGCGGCTGGCTCTGGGGCGAACTGGATCTCAAGCTGGGGGCCCGCCGGGCGCTGGTGCTGCAGGCGCTGATCTTTGCCCTCCTGCACCCCTGGTACCACGCCCCCGGGCTTGAGGCCGTGGGTCTACTGGGGGGACTGATCCTGCTGGGGTTGGCGCTGGCCCTGCAGCGCCGCGCCGATAGCGGCTGCCTGTGGGGCGCCATCGGCCTGCACGGCGGCCTGGTGGGGGGGTGGTTTCTGGTGCAGAAAGGTCTGCTGCAAATCTCCCCAGCTGCCCCGGCCTGGTGGGTGGGTCCCGGAGGCGCCGATATCAATCCGATCGGCGGGCTGATCGGCTGGATCGGCCTGGCTGCGTTGCTCTGGGCCCGCCGCCGCTGGTGGTGAGCTCACGCGCCTCGGCGTTGGCTTAACGCCTCGCTGTGGCCAGCGCCCGGCGCCCCTCCACAGGGGCATGCAGGGCCTCCTCCAGGGGGGCCAGGCCATAGTCGCGCTCCAGCAGCGCCATCACCGTGCGGCCGAAGTCGCCGGGGTTGGTGTCAAAAGCCTCGAGGCAGATCCGGCCGAAGGTGCTGCCCATCGGCTCAGGATTCCAGAGCATCTTGCGAGCCGTCCAGGGCAGCATGCTCATCGGGTTGTAGCCCGGCTGGATCAGGCCCTGATCAAAGCCGTATTGCTCCAGGTGGGTGTGGGGCTGCAGGCCGATGAAGAAGATCGCCGGCTCCACCTTGTCGGCTCCAAAGATGCGCTCGAGCTCGCGGTGATAAGCCACGGTCTGGCGGATGGTTTCGGGCCTCTCGTCGATCACATTGAACGAATAGTTCACCGACACGTGCTCACGGAAGCCCGCACGGGCCAGCATCCGGCAGCTTTCGAGCACCGTGCGCAGGTTGTAGCCCATGCGCATCTTGCGCACCAACTCCTGGGAGCCGGAGGTGATGCCGATCTCGAAGTACTCCATCCCAGTGGCCACCATCAGCTCGGCCAGCTCGGCATCAAGGTTGTCGGCGCGGATGTAGGCGGCCCAGCGGATGTCATTCCAGCCCTGGGCCTGAATGGCCCGCAGCAACTCCTTGGCATCGTCGATGTAGCGGCGAGCCGGGATGAACTGGGCATCGGTGAACCAGAAGCCCCGCACCCCCTTGGCGTAGAGCTGGCCCATCTCGGCGATCACCTCCTCCACCGGGTTCACCCGCACCGCCTTGCCCTCCACGACGGTGTAGACGCAATAACAGCAGTTGTGGGGGCAGCCCCGCTTGGTCTGCACGCCCACGTAGAAGTCGCCGCCGTCGAGGTACCAATCGAGCTGGGGCCAGATCTCCGCGATGTAGGCGTAGTTGCAAGCGGTTTTCTCCATGCCCGCCGGCTGCTCATGAATCAGGCCCGGCCGAGGCTCCTCTCCCACCACAAAGCAACGCTCGCCCGCCAAGGAGTCGCCCCGGATCAGCTTCTCCAGCAGTGGCTCCCCTTCCCCCACCGACACCACGGTGCCTTTGGGCAACCGGCGACCCAGCTGCTCATAGAACACACTCACCGCACCGCCCCCCAACACGGCGGTGGCTTGGGGCTGGTGGCGCCGGGCCCGTTTCAGGCCACGGCGCACCAGGCGCAGGTTGCGCCACAGCTCGCCGTAGAAGGAGCCCATCAGGCGCAGCCCGCCGAGGGCGCCGCGGAGACGCTTAAGAGGATTGCGGGCATAAAACACCTCAAAGGAGTTCTGCAGCGGATTGCCGCCACGCCCATCCACCGGTGCATAGATCTGGATGTCGCGCCAGGAGAACACCAGCAGGCTGGGGCGAAACTGCTCCACCGTGGCCAACAGCACCCGCTCCACGTCCAGCAGCGGCACGGCGGCCAGATCGAGGATCCGCTGCGGAATCGCCGGAAACTGCTTGTGGATGTGATCGGCCAGGTACACCGGGCCGATCGGGAAGATGGGGTTGCAGGGCAGGCGCACCAGCAGCACCCGCTGATCGCGCGTGGCGCTCACGGCCATGGACTCCTGGGTCCGGACGGTCTGGACGCTAACAACCGTGCTTCGGCGCGGTGGGCCTGGCGCTGCAGTGCCGCTGGCAACCAGTGGCGCCAGGCAGGGTGCACGCACAACCTCGGCACCAGGCTGAAACCGGCGCGCTCCAGGGCAGCCGCCAAGCAGGCTGGGGTGGGCTGGGGATAGGCGCGGTTGATCACATCACTGCTGTCGATCCCGCCGAGATCGTCGATGCCGGCGGCCAAGGCATCGGGCAAAGCCTGCAGGGGCCAGAGGTTGGGAGGCAGTTGCAGATGCACCTCCGGTGGCAGGGTCGCCCGGGCCTGCGCAATGGTGACGAGCAGATCGGCCTGCTCAGGGGCGGTCAGCAACTTGGCGGCGGCACCGTCGGGCCGAAAAGGCTGCAGGATCACCTCCTGCAGATGTCCCCAGCGGCGCTGCAGTTGGGCCAGCAGCTCCAACGCCTCACGGCGGTCGGCGTAGCTCTCGCCAACACCGAGCAGCAGCCCGGTGGTGAAGGGAATCCCAAGGCGGCCGGCCTGCTCCAACTGACCAAGGCGCACCGCCAGCCGCTTGCTGGGGGCGTGCCGATGCAGAGCGTCGTAGGCGGGGCCGAGGCCCTCCAGCATCAACCCCATGGAACCGTTGAGGCGACCCAGTGCCGCCATCTCCCCCAATGACAGGGGGCCAGCATTGGTATGGGGCAACCTCCCCTGTGCCCAGGCCAACCGGCTGAGGGCCAGCAAACGCTGGAACCATTCACGCCTCTGGGGGGAATGGGTCGCCACCTCGCCGCTGAGCAGCAACACCTCCGCCGCCTCGGGCCGGGCCTCCAGAAGGGCCTGGGCGGCAGCATCACTGAGGTCATCACTGAGGGCCTCAGCGAGGGGGGCTGCGGGGTCCGGCGGG
>JBIPLV010000254.1:0-7380 GCA_044369475.1 Cyanobium sp.
GGTGCGGCGGCGGCAGTCGGGCCCGGCCGCGGCGCGCGCGTGGGCCGTGGGCGATCGCCTGCGCCATGCCTCGTTTGGCGAGGGCCTGGTGACCCACCTGTTCGGCAGCGGCCAAAAGGTCTCGATCGCCGTCAAGTTCGAGGGCATGGGGCCCAAGATCTTGGACCCCCGCCTGGCACCGATCGAGCCGTTGGGGTGAATTACGCTGACGGCAATGGAGTAATTCACTGATGCGCAGCACGATCACGGCCCGTGGTCAGACGGTGATTCCGGCCGCGATCAGGGCACGCTTTGGTCTGGGGCCACAGCAGCGCCTGGAGTGGCTGGTTGAAGCTGACGGAACGATCCGTGTTGTGCCGGTGGACGGTGATCCGATCGCGGCTTTTCGGGGTAGCGGAAGCGGTGGCAGCGTTGATCGCCTGTTGGCCGATCGCGAGGCCGATCGGGCCGCAGAACGGTGACGCTTCCCGTCTTGCTGGACACCTCGGCCTTGCTGGCCCTGCGTGACAACGAGTCAGGCGCGAATCGGGTGGCAGATCTGTTGGCTGCTTCGGCCGCCGCTCCTGCCCTGACGGCTGTGGGTTGTTTCATGAGCCGCATGGAGGTCCTTTACAGGGTCTGGAAGGACGAAGGTGAGCGGGCTGGTCGTCTCGCCCACGAGCAGTTGCTGGCCCTGCCGATGCGTTGGGTGGAAGCCTCCGATGGCTTGTTGTTGCAGGCTGCTGCCGTCAAGGCCTGCCATCCACTTTCTGTGGCTGATGCCTGGATTGCGGCTGCGGCCCAGCTGGAAGGGGCTTGCCTGGTGCACAAAGATCCTGAATTTCGCGTGATCAAGGCACTGCCGCAGGAGTGGTTGGCTTGATCGGCCCGGGCCTCGATCTACCAGGCATTCCAGCCGCGCTGCCGGCGCTGCTGTTGCAGGCGGCCGGCGGGTCGCGGCTGGCGCTGGTGGGGGGCGCGGTGCGCGATCTGTTGCTGCACCGGGTGCACAACGACCCCTGGCGCGGCTTGCCCGACCTTGATCTGGTGGTCGAGGGGGCTGCGGCAGACCTGGTGCGGCGGTTGCAGGCCTTGCCCCAGGCCACTGTCGTGGCCGCCCAGGAGCACGGCGCCTACGGCACGGTCGAGCTGGAGCTGCGGCTGGACGAGCAGCCGGTGTTGCTCGATGTGGCCACGGCCCGCTGCGAGACCTACCCCCAGCTGGGGGAGAACCCGGTGGTGCGTTTTGGCACGCTCGATGACGATCTGGCCCGGCGCGATTTCACGATCAACGCCATGGCGCTGGTTCTCAACCCTGGCGGCGGTGAAGACAGCGGCGGTGCACCAGAGCTGCTCGACCCCCACGGCGGTCAGCGCGACCTGCAGCAGCGCCAGCTGCGTTTTCTGCACCCCGGCAGCGTCGCCGACGACCCCACCCGGCTGGTGCGGGGCGCCCGCTATGCGGCGCGGCTGGGGTTTGTCCTGGCTCCCGAGGCGTGCCAGCAGGCCCAGCAGACCCTGCAGGCCTGGCCCTGGAGCTGGCGGCCTGGTGATGCGCCGGCGCTGGCCCCGTCGGCGCTGGGCACCCGGCTGCGGATGGAGCTGGAACTGCTGCTGGCGCGCGAGCCCTGGCCCCAGGCGCTGACGGCCCTGCAGCACTGGGGCGCTCTGGCGCTGCTGGATGCGGCGCTGCAGGCCGATCGGGGCTGGTGCCGCCGCCTGCGCTGGGCTGCGCATCTGCAGCTGCCCCTGCTGCCCGCCCTGCTTGCCGGGGCCGGGGACCCGCTGGCCCTGGCCGAGCGTCTGCAGCTGCCCCACCGCCACCACCGGCTGCTGGCCCAGTGGCTGGAGCTGCGCCGTCGCTGGCAGGACCTGGGGTGCAACCGGCACGGCTGGTGCGCTGCCGACTGGTGCCAGTGGCTCGAGGCGCCGGGCCTCGCGCCCGAGGCGGTGGCGCTCGAGCTGGCCTGCGGCCGCTCGGCATGGCTGCCGCGGCGGCCGCTGCTGCGCTGGTGGCTGCGCTGGCGCCATTTCAAGGCGCCGCAGACCGCTGCCCAGCTGATGGCGGCCGAGGGACTGCGGCCCGGCCCGGCCTTGGGCGAGCGGCTGCGGCAGCTGCGGGGTCAGCGCCTGGCGGGCGAGCGGCTCTGAGGTCTGCCGCTTAGACCGTCAGCTCTTCAGACCACATGGCCGACCACGGCGGCCTGGGCGAAGCCGGCGCGGTGCAGGTCGGCCAGGGCGGCGGCTGCGCGCGGTGCTGGCAGGGCCGCCAGCAGGGGGCCGCAGGTCTGCGGGTCGATCAGCAGCTGCTGCAGGGCGGCGCCAGCAGGTGGTGCCAGGGTGATCGGCCCATCCAGCAGGGCCAGGGCGCGGGCATTGGCGGGGGCCAGGGTGCTGGCGTGGCCGGCCGCCAGCAGCTCCAGGGCGCCGGGCAGGGCCAGCCGGCGCAGGGCGCTCCCGTCGAGCTGCACCCCCATGCCGCTGGGGCTGGCAGCCACCATCTCGCCCAGGTGGCCCAATAGGCCAAAGCCGGTGATGTCGGTGCAGGCCTGGCAGCCATGGGCCGCCAGCACTGCCACGGCGGTTGCCTGGCTCTGCTGCATCACCGCCAGCGCTCCATCGAGCCAAGCGGCCCGTGCCGCCCCGGCCATGGCGGCGGCAAACAGCACGCCGGTGCCGATCGGCCGCATCAGGATCAGGGCATCGCCGCGCTGCAGCAGCCCTTTGGGCCACAGCTGCCCGGCGGCGGCGGTGCCGTTGACCGTGAGCATCAGGCTCAGGCCCTTGCCCGGGCCGGCATCGCGGGCCTCGAGGGTGTGGCCGCCCAGCAGTGGGGCTTCCAGGGGATCGAGCACCGAGCGCACCCCCGCCAGGGTCTGGTGCAGCAACTCGCTTTGCAGTGGTCCGGCGACGACCGGCAGGGTCACCACGGCCTGGGCGCTGTCGAGCCGGGCGCCGCAGGCCCACAGGTCGCTGCAGGCATGCAGGGTGGTGAGCCGGCCGTTGAGCCAGGGATCGTTCACCAACGCCGGAAAGCCATCGACGCTCTGCAGCAGCAGGCGCCCGTCCGCGGCCGTGCCGACCACGGCGGCATCGTCGCGAACCAGCCCGGGCCCCTCCAGTTGTTGCAGGGCGGCCTCGAGGGGCCCGGCGCCCACCTTGGCGGCGCAGCCGCGGCAGGCCATCGCGGCCCCGGTCGCAGTAGCCCCGCGGGTGGTCATGGCCGCGCCCAGGGCGGTAAAGCGCGCCATGAAGCGGCGGTCGATCCGGTCTTTCCAGCGCCACAGCAGGGTGCTGGGCCCCAGGGCGAGCGGCCCCCACAGGGCGATCGCCCGCGGGCTGCCCGCCACACCGCCATCGCCCAGCAGCTGCAGGGCCCGGCGCTGGGGCCGCCAGCGGCGCAGGGGCCGGCCCGCCAGGGCCCGCTGCAGATTGGCCGCCAGCACCGGCGCGGCCCGCACCGCCCACACGCCTGAGGGGGGCCGGGGGTCGGCGGCGATCACGGCGCAGTCGCCGCTGGCGAACAGCCGGGGCTGGCCCACCACCTGCAGGCTGGCCTCGGTGCAGACCCGCCCGCGGGCGCCGGTGGGCAAGCCGCTGGCCGACAGCCAGGCGGCGGCGCGGCTGCCGGTGCAGGCAAGCGTGGCCACGGGCGCGCCATCAGTCGCCGCCGTGGCCATGGCGATGCCCGCCTGCCCCAGCACCCGCGTCAGCAGGCGGTTGGCCGCGGCCGTGCCCAGGTCCAGGCCGCTGGCCTTGGTCTGCAGCTGGGGCTGGTGGTCGCGGCCTTTCAGGGCCAGGGCCACCTCGACGGCGGCGGCGCCGCTGCCCAGCACCCGCAGGGCCTGGCCTGGCTCCAGCCCATCACACCAGGCCAACATCGGCTCCAGTGGTTTGACGGCCAGTGCTGTGGCGCTGCCGGCCGATTTGGGCAGCGCCGTTGTGGCGCCCACATCCAGGCTGAGCCAGTCAAAACGCAGGGCGGGGCGCCCCGCCAGCAGCAGCCGCTGGCCGGCCAGGTCGAGCCCGGTGATCTCGGCCAGCACCAGGTTGACCCCGGCCCGATCGGCCAGCTGGCGCAGGTCGATGGCGCCGTCGTCGCGCCCATACAGCCCGGCGATCAGCCCCGGCACCAGGCCCGAATACAGGGCCGTGCTGTGGCGGCTCACCAGGGTGATCCAGGCGTTGGGCCTGCGCTGGGGCTGCATCGCCCACATCCGCAACACCAGGGCATGGCTGTGGCCCCCGCCCGCCAGGATCAGGTGCTCAGCAGCCATCGCCCGCTCGCGTGGTCAACAGCACTCGGCGCGGCCAACAGCCCCGGGTAGAATCAGGAAGAATTCTACCTATGCAGCCCTGGGCCCATGGGCATGAACATCAAGGACCCTGAGGTTCATGCCATGGCCAGGCGGCTGGCGGCCCAGCGCGGCACCTCGGTCACCGATGCGGTGCGCCAGGCCCTGCGCACGGCCCTCGAGCACGAGCCAGCCCTGGACGGACCCCAGGTGCTGCAGGCCAAGCGCGAGGCGATTGAGGCCATCTGCCGGCGCTTTCGGGATCTGCCCCAGCGGGATCCCCGCAGCGCCCGTGATCTCTGCGATGACCTCTACGACGATCAGGGGCTGCCGGTCTGATGGTGATCGACACGTCGGTGTTGCTGGCGGTGCTGTTTGGTGATCCCGATGCCGGCAGCCTGCTCGAGACCCTGTTGGCTCAGCCGCACCTGCACCTTTCGATCGGATCGCGGCTGGAGACCTCACTGGTGGCCGAGGGCAGCCGTTTCGGGGCCCCCGCCGACGCGGTCGACCAGTTGATCGTCCAGCTGGGGGTCGTGGTGGTGCCCTTTGACGACGCCCAGCTGCATTGGGCCCTGCGGGGGTGGCGCCTGTATGGCAAGGGCCGCCATCGCGCCGGCCTCAATCTGGGTGACTGCTTCAGTTACGCCCTCGCCAAAGCACTCGATCGCCCCCTGCTGTTCAAGGGCGACGACTTCTGTCACACCGATGTGCGGCTGCCATAGCCCTGGGGGTTGGCGCTCTGCCAGGCCCAGCCGTCGCGGCACATCGCTTCGAGGCTGCGGCTGGCCCGCCAGCCCAGGATGGCGGCGGCCCGGTCGGCGCACCCTTCGAGCTTGGGCACATCGCCATCGCGACGCCCCACGATCTGGCGGGGGATGGCCATGCCCGTGACGGTTTCGAAGGCCTGCACAACCTCGAGCACGCTGAGGCCACGGCCGGTCCCCAGGTTGAGCACCGGCAGGCTGCGCTGGTGCTGCAGTAGCCAGGCGATCGCCAGGGCATGGGCTTCCGCCAGGTCCATCACATGCAGGTAATCGCGCACGCCGGTGCCATCGGGGTTGGGCCAGTCGTCGCCAAAGATCCGCAGCAGCGGTCTTTGGCCGCTGGCCACCTGGGTGATGAACGGAAACAGGTTGTTGGGGATCCCCTGAGGGTCTTCACCGATGCGGCCGCTGGGGTGGGCACCCACCGGGTTGAAGTAGCGCAGCCGGCTGATGCACCAGCCGGGCTCGCACAGTTCAAGCGCCTGCAACATCCACTCCACCGCCAGCTTGGTCTGGGCGTAGGGATGCAGGGGGTTGGTGGCGAAGCTTTCGCTGATCGGGAACACCTCTGGCTCGCCGTAGACCGTCGAGGTGCTGCTGAACACCAGCGTGCGGCAGCCGTGGCGCTGCATGGCCTCGACCAGCAGGCGGCTGCCGTTGACGTTGACATCCCAGTAGTGCAGCGGCTGCTGCACTGATTCACCGACGGCCTTGAGGCCGGCGAAGTGAATCACCCCCGCAACCGGCTCGCCGCCGGGGCCCGCTGCCTCCAGGGCTCGATCGAGGTCGGCCGGCTGGCGGATGTCGCCTTCGATCACCCGCAGGCGGCTGCCGTCGCCCAGGCCTGTCAGCGCGGCCACCCGCCGCAGGGCTTCGGGGCTGCTGTTGGCGAAGTTGTCGAGCACCACCAGGCTGTGACCCGCCTCCAAGAGCACCAGGGCGGTGTGGCTGCCGATGAAGCCGGCACCGCCGGTGATCAGGAGATGGGCCAAGGCGTTGTTGCGGCAGGGGGATGCAAATCCAGAGCACTCTGGCAGCGCCTTGCCAGGTGTCCTGCAGAATCAGATCCACGCTGGGGCGAATGCTGGTGCTGGATGACAGTTGTGCGGGACGGGTGGCCCTGATCACCGGCATCACCGGTCAGGACGGCAGCTATCTGGCCGAGCTGTTGCTTGAGAAGGGCTATGTCGTGCACGGCATCAAGCGCCGGGCCAGCAGCTTCAACACCGACCGCATTGATCACCTATACCAGGACCCGCATGAAAGCGACCCGCGGCTGGTGCTGCACTACGGCGATCTGACCGACAGCACCAACCTGATTCGCATCATTCAGCAGGTGCAGCCCGACGAGATCTACAACCTGGGCGCCCAGAGCCATGTGCAGGTCAGCTTTGAGTCGCCGGAGTACACCGCCAACAGCGATGCCCTGGGCACCCTGCGCATCCTCGAGGCGGTGCGGATTCTCGGTTTAACGACCAAGACGCGCATCTACCAGGCCAGCACCAGCGAGCTCTACGGCTTGGTGCAGGAGATTCCGCAAAAAGAGACAACGCCGTTCTACCCGCGCAGCCCCTATGGGGTGGCCAAGCTCTACGCCTACTGGATCACGGTCAATTATCGCGAGAGCTATGGGATGTACGCCTGCAACGGCATCCTGTTCAACCACGAATCACCGCGCCGCGGTGAGACCTTTGTGACCCGCAAGATCACCCGCGGCCTGGCCCGCATCGATGCGGGGCTCGAGCAGTGCCTGTTCATGGGCAACCTCGATTCGCTGCGCGACTGGGGCCATGCCCGCGACTACGTCGAGATGCAGTGGCGCATGCTGCAGCAGCAGGGCGTCCCCGAAGACTTTGTCATCGCCACCGGCCGCCAGGAGTCGGTGCGCCGCTTCATCGAACTCACCGCCGCCGAGCTGGGCTGGGGCCCGCTCACCTGGGAGGGCGAGGGCATCGCCGAAACGGGCCGTCGCAGTGACAACGGTGCGGTGGTGGTGCGCATCGACCCGCGTTATTTCAGGCCTTCTGAGGTGGAAACCCTGCTGGGCGATCCGAGCCGGGCCAAGGAGAAGCTGGGCTGGACCCCCACCACCACCCTCGAAGAGCTGGTGGCCGAGATGGTGGCCGCCGACAAGGAGGAAGCGGCCAAGGAAGCCCTGCTGCGCCGCAAGGGCTTCAACGTGGTGGGTTCGATGGAGAACCCGCCCACCAATCCCCTGGCGGTGAGCGCCGCCCAGTCATGAGCAAACCGGGGCTTGCGCAAGAGCGACTGATCCGGCCGGGTGATCGCATTTTCGTGGCGGGGCATCGCGGCATGGCCGGCAGTGCGATCTGCCGGGC
>JBIPLV010000100.1:0-7333 GCA_044369475.1 Cyanobium sp.
TCATCGATCTGCCGCTCGCTGAAGTCCGTTGCCACCATCCCATCAGGTTGGCAGCAGGATTTTGGCGCCCTCATCGGAGAGCGCGATTGGTTGCTGTCCATCGGAGCGTGTGATTCGCAACGACCCTCTTCAAGGGATATGCCACACAAGCTTTTGCCCGCCCTGGGTTCAGTATCGGCCACTTTGGATGGCTGTACATTCACTGGTTGTTGAGACTTGATTCGTGTGCTCTCAAGGCAGTGTTGGGGTCTGCTTCTCGATCGCGCCAATCGCGATTGAGTTCCATTCCCTAATGACCACACTGAGCGGTCTTGAGCGGGGATCCTTAACCGACATCAGCCAGGATTTCATGCAAGTCACGCATTGCATCCGAGCATGAAAGGGGTGGTTGGCTTCAGTGCATTCTTGACCACCGGCTTGGCCTTGGCCTTGGCCCAGGCGCCTGCCGTGCTGGCTCAGGCTCCCACGCTGGACGTGGGGCCGCAGCTGAAGGCCACGCGCTACCAAGGCGTGATCGGCAAGCCGCCCGCTCCTGGTAGCCATGCGGAGGCCGAAGACCTGGCGATCCTGCGCTGGAATCAGCGCACGCGAACGGCGGAGGGCATCATCCACAGCTGGCGTTTTCTCAACCGCAATCTCAGTGCGTTTGAGCCGGCCATCGGCGCTGATCTGGCCAAGTCGGCTCCCACCCTCTCCAAGGGGTTGGTGCAAGTCCTGGCGCAAGTGGATGGTGTGAAGGATCAACTCAAGGACAGCATTGCCCGGCCCCGCCCGTTTGTGAGCCACGACGAGTTCAAGCCCTGTCTTCCCCTCGAGAAGGGGTGGTCGTTCCCAAGCGGCCATGCAACCTGGTTTGCCACGGCTGGGCTGCTGTTGGCCGATCTGCTGCCAGAGCGGCGTGATCGGATCCTGGCGGTGGGCTGGCAAGGGGGGTATGCCCGTGCCTACTGCGGTGTGCACTACCCCAGCGATGTGGAGGCCAGTCAGCGGCTGGCCTTGGCCATCAGCAGGGATGTGATGGCCTCTCCGCAATGGAGGGCCTTCAAACAGCAGCTGGTCGAGGAGCGGCAGCGGTTGTTGGCCGCGCCGCCGGCAGGTGTTCCCCTGCTGTCCGATTGATGGGCCGCCAGCAGTGGTGCGGCGTGCTGGCGTGGCTGGCATCTGGCGCCGCCAGCTGGGGGTTGCTCTCCATCCCCGCTGAGGCCGTGCCCAAGTTGGTGGTGTTGGTGCGCCATGGCCACAAGGACAGTCCTGTGGCTCCTCTCAGCAACTACAACCTGTCGTCCAGGGGGTTGGTGGACGCCCTCCACTTGGGCCATCTGCTCAGAGCCTGTGTGATGCCCGAGGGGCCCTTGGCATTGGCGAGTTACGGCTTTGATGGGCGCACGGGAAAGAATGCCCGCAGCTACCAAACCTTGGTGCCGCTGGCGGTGTTTACGGGGCGGAACATCCGCGTATTCGCCGATGCCGAGGAACGCTCAGAACAGATTGGCCGCGAGCTTCTCGCCGCTCCTGAGCTGACGGGGAGCACCCTGGTGATGGCTTGGGAACACAGGCGTCTACCCACCTTGGCCCGGGGCCTGGGCTGGGCGCACATGCCCAGCATTGGCGACGACGACTTTGATGGCCTGTGGCTGCTGAGCTATTCAGCTCTTGCTGGCGAGCCCGTCGTGCGCCAGCTGTCCCAGGCCGAGCTGCGCAGCCGCACCTGTTTCATGGCACCCGGATCGGCCGGCCATCCTTTGCGGCTGCTTGCCGAGCAGTTGCTGCAGCCCCTCCAGCGGACCAGTCCAGCAGCCCGCTGATGAGCCTTGGCCCCATCCATGCCAGGCCGGCTTGGGTGCCTGGCTGGACTGGCAGTTCAGCCTGAGGGGGCAAGGAGCGGTTGGTTGTCCAGCCGCCGGATCGCCACCACCCCCGGCCGCGGTGGACGTCCCGGCACCCCGGAGGGCCAATTGGAGCCGAGCGGCACCTGGCGCATCTGCTCAAAGGGCTGGCCGGCGCGATCCACCAGTTGATGGGCCTGCCATTCACTGGCGTCTCCCTGGCGGGTGCCATGCAGCTCCCCCGGGTGCTGCACCGCCAGGAACAGGGTGCGTCCGCTGCTGTCGAAGCAGGGGCCGCACAGCTCGCAGTCCATCGGGCCGATGGCGAAGCACAGGGCCTTGCCGGCGGCAGTTCCGGAGCGGGGCAGCAGCCAGCAGCTGTTGTTGCCGAACACATCCAGGCTGCTGGAGCTGGAGCGGTCGGTGACCATCCAGAGGTGGCCGGCTGGATCGAAGGCCAGGTTGTCGGGGTTGCTGAAGCCCAGGCCGCCCTGCCAGGGCGTGCCGCCCGTGGCCACCATCTCCCAGCGGAAGCGCGATCCTGGATCGCTGCCGGCGTCGCTGAGGCGCATCACCCAGCCGTGGGGCCAGTCCGCCTGGCCGCCAGGCCCGCGGAAGATGGCGGGGTCACTACCGCCCTCGGCATTGCGACCAGCGGCGGTGAAGGCGATCAGCAGGTCGCCGTTCAGCGGATCGATCACCGTGTCTTCCGGACGGGCAGCTGGCGTTGCGCCCACGGCGTTGGAGGCCAGATGGGCATCCACCAGGATCGCCCCCTGCCCCGTGTAAAGATCACCCAGCGTGGCGTAGCGCTGGCAATAGGACGCCACGGCCGCGTCGTTGACCAGGGCCTCGGCGCCGCTGCGCCGGCGATCGCTGTGGGGCAGCACGGTGGGTTGCTCGAGGCCGAAGCGGCTGAAGTGGCTTGGCCATAGCGGTGCCAGAGGTGTGGTTGGCGTGAGGGCGATCCAGTGGCCCGTGCCATCGGGTGCAAACCGGGCCACCTCCAGCGAGCCCTGCTCCAGCAGGCGGGAGTTTGCGCGGTTGTGCGGATCGCTCACCACCCCATCGCTCACAAACCGGTAGAGGTGGCCGCCGTGGCGATCGCAGCCCGAGTACACCACCAGGGGCTGGCCGGCGCGGGCCTGCACGGCCACCGCCTCATGGCGGAAACGGCCCAGCCAGCTGTGCTTCAGTGCCGGTTGCTCTGGCCGCTGCGGATCGAATTCCACCATCCAGCCGTATTTGTTGCCGGCCAGGCCGAAGGGATTGCCCAGGCCATCGAGATGCGCACCATCCCAGCGGAAGGGCTGCTCAGCGGGAGGGGCTGCTGAGCCATCAGCAAAGACCGCTTCGCTCACCTGGCTCTGGAAGTTCTCCTCGGCGCTGAGCACCGTGCCCCAGGGGGTGGTGCCGCCGGCGCAGTTGGCGAAGGTGCCCACAATGCGCTCGCCCAGGCCGTCGCGGTAGCCCAGTGGCTTCGGGTTGGCAAACACGGCGGCGGCTGGTCCGGTGCAGCGCAGGGCCTGCCCGGGCCGCTGCCAGCCCGTGAGGCCGGTGATGCGCCGCTCGAAGCGGCTGCCAGGCTGCCGGCTCCAGCCGCTGGCCGTGCGCTGCAGCTCCAGCACGCCGATGCCCAGATCGGCCATGGCGGCCTCCGCCACAGTCAGCACCAGCGGGAGCAGGGGATCGCTGCTGCTGAGCTGGCTGGCATCCACCTGGCCGCCGCGATCGGCCAGGGCCGTGCGCAGCTGGGCCAGCGGCAGGGTTTGGCCGGTGACCTCCTGGAAGCCACTGGCCCAGGGCAGGGGGCTGATGTACTCGAAGTTCACGCTCAACAGCGCCCGATCGCCCAGCTCCAGCAGGGCGAGATAGTCGTTGTTGAAGCCAAAGCGACCGGCGGCGAGCGGATCCCCCCATACGGCCAGCAGCTCGGCCCGGTAGCCCTCCGGCACCACCAAGCGATCCTGCACGGCAACCCGTGCCAGCTGCCGGCGCTGCTCGGCGGCGCTGCGGAGGTCGTCGGCCAGCGGCAGGGGCAGGGCGGATGCAGGCAGGTGGGCGGGCGCTGCGGCCCCGGCCGCCAGCGTGGCGGCAGAGAGCCGGCCCACTCCCATCCCGCTGCCTACGCCCATCCCGCTGCTTACGCCCAGACCGCTGGCCACGCCCAGCAGTTGCAACAGAGAGCGCCGACGCACGTCCAACCCTCCAGACTTGCTTCGATTGAAGCGTGCTGCCCGCCGCCGCCTCTGCCGCCTGGACTACCGGGGTTCTCCAGGCACGCCCGCCACAGTGACCCATCAGAACCCTCCCAACCCAGGTGGCGCCGCCGATGGCACTCCATGAGCAGCAGCACATCGGCCGCAATGGCCAGGCCTCGGCCTTCCGTTGGAGCATCTTGCTCAACTCCGCCCTCTCGGTGGGGCAGCTCATGGTGGGCACAGCCTTCGGATCCCTGGCCCTGGTCGGTGACGCCGTGCACAACCTGGGCGATGTGGTCGGCCTGGGCTTGGGATGGGGTGCGGAACGGCTCGCTACCCGTGCGCCCACGGAGCGCTTCACCTACGGCTTTGGCCGCAGCACCCAGTTGGCGGCCCTGGCCAACGGCGTGTTGATCGCGATGGCCTCGGCCGTCGTGATCGTGGAGGGAATCCAGCGCTTGCTTCAGCCCGAACCCGTTGTCAGTGGACCCGTGGCATGGGCGGCGGCGGCCGGGATTGCTGTGAACCTCTTCTCAGCCCGCCTGTTTGGCCATGGCCACCACCACGATCTCAACCGCCGCGCCGCAGTCGCCCATCTGCTCAGTGACGCCCTGGTGTCCGTGGCCGTGCTGGGGAGTGCCCTGCTGGTGGGCCTCACCGGCTGGCTTTGGCTCGATGCCCTCACCGGCATCGGCGTAGGCCTGGCCATCGCGCTCACGGCGGTGCAGTTGATGCGTGACGCCCTGCGGGTGATGCTCGATGCCGTGCCGCCCCACATCCAGATTCGCCAGGTGCGGGATCTGCTGCAGTCCCTGCCAGGGGTGGTTGATGTGCACCACGTGCACATCTGGTGTCCGAGTACCACCCAGGTAGCCCTCACAGCCCACCTCCGCCGCAACTCCGATCCGGCCCAGGATCTCGCCCTGCTGCATCGGGCCAAGGCCGCCTTGCGGGAGGTCGGGGTCGACCATGCCACGTTGCAGCTGGAGCCGGCCGATAGCGAGCTCGACCCGGTTTAGATCGACCCGGTTTAGATCGACTCCATGGTCTTGCCGGTGGTTTCGATTCGGTAAATCCAGGTGATGGCGGCTCCCACCAGAGACGTGATGGCCAGCAGGGGTAGCAGCCGTTCGCTGCCCCAGTCGGCCAGCAGGATTGGAAACAGGAAGGCCGTGAGCACCGCACCCACCTTGCCAATGGCGGCAGCCAGGCCCGCACCCAGCCCGCGCACGGGGGTGGGGAACACCTCGCCGGCCAACAGATAGGTCTGGGCGTTGGGCCCCAGGTTGGTCATGAACTGGAAGAGCACAAAGCCGGCCACGATGATCGGCAGGTTGCTCTGGCCACCCAGATTGCCTGCGGCCGCAAGCATCAGCCCTAGGGCGCAGCCTACGAAGCCGATGATCTGCAGGGGGATGCGGCCCCAGCGGTCGGCTAGGGCGATGGCGCAGGCAATTCCCAGCAGGAAGCCCAGGTCCACCAGCGCGGTGCCGCGGGCTCCGAGCAAATCGTTGTGGATTACGGCGGCCACGGTGTGCTCCTTGGCCGTGGCCCCAAACGCCGCGGCAATGATCACCGGCGTGAAGATGCCGATGCCGTAGGTGGAGATGTCCTGAAGAAACCAGGGCACCGAGGCCAGGATCGTGGCCCTCTGCAACTTGCCCCGAAACAGGCTGCGCCAGTCGCTGCTGCGCTGGATGCGTCCCTCTTCAGCGATCTCCAGCGCGAGCAACTCCACATCGTTGCGCCCGAGCAGTTTGCGCAGCTGCTTCTCGGCCTTGTCCATCTTGCCCTGGCTCACCAGCCAGTGGCTGCTCTCTGGCAGAAACAACCGACCCCACACCACCAGCGACACCGGCACCACCGGCAGCAGGTAAAAGATGCGCCAGGCATTCAGATTGGGATCGCTGCTCAACACCACCGCGGCGATGGCGGTGCCCAGCACCGCTCCCACCGCCTGAAAGCTGAAGGCACCCAACACCAGCCTTCCGCGCACCGCTGCGGGGATGCTCTCGGAGATCACCAGGTGAGCGGTGGGGTAGTCGGCGCCGAGGGCCAGGCCGATCACAAACAGGGCTGTCACCAGCGGGATTGTGCCCGTGCTGAAAGCTGCGCCCACCAACGCCACAGCCAGCAGCACCATCTCGCCGATGAACACGGGCTTGCGGCCAAACCGATCGGCCAGCCCCCCCAGAGCCAGGGCCCCGATCAGGATGCCGGCCAGGGTGGCCGCCGTCACCAGGCCCTTGTCGGTGCTGGTCATGGCGAATTGCTCGGCCACCAGGGGCAGGGCAATCCCACCCATGAACACAATCAAACCCTCAAAGAATTTGCCGGCTGTGGCCAGCGCCCACACCAGCCATTGCATGCCCGACAGGGGCGGGCCGGCCAAGTGGGTCCCCCCCTCCCAGCTGGGCACCTCCTCGATGTAGGCCTGCACGCTCCGCTTGCTCATCGCTGGGAATTCAAAGTGGAGTTAAAGGGCTTCAGTGAGGCAATCTCGCTGCAGCAGCTCGCACACCTCCAGGATCTGGAGAGCCCGGGCTTCGTTGAGGTCGAGCTGGGCTGCCAGGGCGGTTAGAAATAGTCTCTCTTCGGGGGCCACGTCGCGGTCGGCATGCACCACCTGGCAGGCCAAAGCGAAGGCGGTGTCCCGCTGCGCGGAGCTGAGCAGGGGAGATGCAGCGCTGATCAGCCCCTGCCAGCTCTCCTCGCGGAAGCGCTGCAGCAGCCCTGAAATCATCAGGCCGAAGCCGTAGGGCCCCATGGCCTGGTAGGCGGTGCGCGTGAGCAGTTGCTCGCGGATCACCCGCGCTTCGTCTTTGCCGAAGCTGTGGTCGCAGCACACGGCCGCAAGTGGAATGGCGGCGAAGGCTTCCTGGAGGGTGAGGGACGTGTCCATGGTTTTCAACGAACTGGGTGGCAGGGGCCTAGGCGCTCAATCGCTCTCGGGCTGGCTGAGGTTCTGAAGGCGCCGCTCGAGGGAGGCGAGCAGTTCGAGCCCAAACATCGGCAGAGCCTCCATCGCAAACAGGAAGGTCTCGCGGTTCATCACCAGCAACTTGGTGGGTTGCTCAGCGATCGCGGTGTTGTGTCGGGTGTGGTTGCCGGGCTCCACCAGCGTCCCTTCGCCGAAGCAGCGCCCCGCTCCCAGTAGTTCAGTCTGGCCACAGTCGACTTCCCCCCAGTGGATGCGCACTTGGCCCTCGAGCACGCCGTAAAAGCAGTCTCCCGGCTCTCCAGCCCGGAAGATCGCCTCGCCCTGTTGCACGACCTGCGCGTTGGCATGGGGTTCCAACACCTGCA
>JBIPLV010000101.1:0-7312 GCA_044369475.1 Cyanobium sp.
CGTCGGCGATCTTCGTGATCCTGATGGCCCTGCTGCTGGGGATCGGGCCCACCACCACCGGCGAGCCCACCCGCACCAGCTTCAACTTCCTTGAGAAGCTGTTCACCTGCATGTCGGCCTTCGGCACCGTGGGGCTCGATCTCGGCGTGACCGCCCAACTCAACCGCTGGGGCCAGCTGGTGCTGATGGTGGGCATGTTCGTGGGCAGACTGGGCATCCTGCTGCTGCTTTCGGCGATCTATGGCAGCCGGCCCCAACCCCGCGTGGGCTATCCCCGCGAAGAGCTCTACATCTGAACCCCCAAACCCATGACGAGCTGGTGGCACTGGAATGCTTCGGAGGGCGCCGTCAAAGGTGGCTTCGCCGTGATCGGCGTGGGGCGCTTCGGCTCGGCCGTGTGCAGCGAATTGAGCAAGGCCGGGGCCGAGGTGCTGGCGATCGATGCCAGCCAGCGGGCCATCGATGAGCTGCGCCAGATGGATCCCGCCATCGAAGCGCGGGTGGTGGATTGCACCGATGAGGAAGCCCTGCGGGCCGCCGGCGTACTCGACATGACCACCGTGGTGGTGGCCATGAGTGAACCGATCGAGGCCAGCGTGACTGCCACCCTGATCGTTAAGGACGGCGCCGGCAGCCAGGTGAAACAGGTGATTGCCCGGGCCACCAGCGATCTGCACATGAAGATGCTGCAGCGGGTGGGGGCCGATCGGGTGGTGTTCCCCTCGAAGATGCAGGGTCACCGGCTGGGGATGGAGCTGGTGCGGCCCAACCTGCTGGAGCGCCTGCGCCTCGACGATCGCAACAGCATCGAGGAGATCCGCGTGCCGGCGGCCTTCATCGGCCAGTCGTTGCGCGACATCAACCTGCGCAAGAACTTCAACGTCAGCGTGCTGGCTGCCGGACCCGACAACCAGCTCACCGTCAATCCACCCGCCTCCCACGTGCTCCAAGCCGGCGAGCTGCTGGTGGTGATGGGCGCCAGCGATGCCCTGGCGGAGCTGCCTGGGGCCTGATGGGTCAGCGTGAACAGAACGGGGAGAAGCAAACCCATAGGTTCTGATCACTCGCATGGATCAGGTCATGAGCTGTCCGCACTGCGGCTGTCGCATGCTGAGCAAGGAGTCTTCCAGGCACCGTTCGCTCATCTGCAGCGACTGTGGCCACCCGATGACGGAGCATCTGAGAATCTCCAGGCCTGAGCGCGGCTGGAGAGACCTGGCCGCAATAGCGCTCGTGGTGGGTATGGGTTTCAGCGCCATGGGATTAACCACATTGAAAACGGCCCTTGTGGACAGTCCGCAGGGGCTGCTGGCACCAGCTCATCGCCAGGCGTCAGCTGAGTGATCTCCATCCAGTGATCACTCAGCCCTGTTGCGTGCGCGAAGCAACCTCAGCCCCAACCAACAAACACCCGTCAGCAGGACTAATCCCAACACCACCTTCAGCACTGCACTAAACGGCTTCAGGCTCTCGGCCACACTCGCGTAACCACTGCCGAGGGCCTGGCCGGCGAGGGTCAACAGCACAATCCACAGCAAGCTCCCTGCCGTGGTCCAGGCTAGGAAAAGCGGCTGGGGCATCAGTTCGATGCCAGCAGGCAGGGAGACGAAGGTGCGAATCCCTGGAATCACCCGCCCCCAAAACACCACAGCAACACCGTGGCGGTTGAACCAGCGGCGGCTTCTGGCCAGATCGTCAGGCCGAAGTCCGAGCCAGCGACCATGACGACGCAGCCAGTGTTCCAGGCGCTGCTCGTTGATCATTCGGCCAATTCCATACCAGAACCAGGCCCCGAGCACCGTGCCCAGCAAACCAGCGAGCACGGTGGGCAGCAGCTGAAGCTTGCCCTGCTGAATGAGGAAACCGGCCAGCGGCATCACCACCTCCGAAGGAATCGGTGGCACCACGTTTTCCAGCAGCATCACCAAAACAATGGCGCCATAGCCGACCAGCGGATTGGCCTCCACCGCTGACAAAAGCAACGCTGGGATCTGATCCAACAAGGAAGCCATCGTGGGTTAGCCCAGCGATGTGGGCACGTTGGCAGTCGCGCGGCGACGCCACTGCCTCAGGAGCTTTTCAGCTTCCAGATACACAAAGAGCACCAAACTCACCCCCACACAAATCAGCAGATCAGCGCCCTGCAGCGGCACCGTGCCAAAGAAGCGAGCCAGCCAAGGGACGTAGAGGAGCAGCAACTGCAGACCACTGGTGAGCACCACCGCCCAGAGCAACCAGGGATTGCTGAAGGGATTCACCTGGATCAGCGGCTTGTCGCTGCGGGCCGAGAGGGCATGGCCCATCTGGGCGAGGCAGAGGGTGGTGAACACCATGGTTTTCCAGGGGCCCTCGGCACCTTCGTAGCGATAGCTCCACACCATCAGGGCGATCACGATCAGGGCAAACACCACTCCCACCCGCAGGATGTAGCGGCCGATGCCCCGGGCAAAAATCGACTCGCCTGGACGGGCTGGATCCCGGTCCATCAATCCATCCTCCGCCGGCTCAAGCGCCAGGGCCAGGGCGGGCACACCGTCGGTCACCAGGTTCATCCAGAGAATCTGGAGCGGGGTCAACGGCACCCCGAACACACCCACCAAGGGGGCCGCGGCAATGGTGATCAGCTCACCAACATTGCTGCCGAGAATGTATTTCACGAAGCGCCGGATGTTGGCATACACCAGCCGGCCTTCCTCAACAGCGCTGACAATCGTGGCGAAGTTGTCGTCGAGCAGCACCATGTCGGCGGCCTCCTTGCTCACCTCCGTGCCGGTGATGCCCATCGCCACACCGATGTGGGACTGCTTGAGCGCCGGCGCGTCGTTGACGCCGTCGCCCGTCATGGCCACCACCTGGCCGTTGGCCTGCAGGGCCTTGACGATGCGCAGTTTCTGCTCGGGCGGTACGCGGGCGTACACACTGCAGCGGGCCACAACCTGCCTGAGTTCCTCGTCGCTGCAGGCCTCCAGCTGCCGGCCGAGGGTCACCTCCCCGTCGGGGCTGGTGAGGCCAATCTCAACGCCAATGGCGCGGGCGGTGAGGGGGTGATCGCCGGTGATCATCACCGGACGAATGCCGGCACTTTTGCAGGTGGCTACAGCTTTGGCCACCTCTGGCCTGGCGGGATCCAGCTGGGCCATCAAGCCCAACAACACCTGGTTGTCGAGAGGCTGCTCGGGGCTGGGGTGATGGGGCCCGCAGGCAAAGGCGAGCACCCGCAGCCCGGAAGCTGCCAGATCCCGGGCCTGCTGCAACCACCACTGCCGCTGCTCGTCGCTCAGGGACACCACACCGGAGCCATCCACCCAGCGGCTGCATGCCGCCAAGATCACCTCCGGTGCTCCTTTGCTGATCAGCAGCTGGTGCGAGCCCTCGGCAGCGGCACCCAGGGGGGCCTGCAGGGAGCCGTCAGGATCACCCACCCACACCGCCATCAGCTGCCGCTCTGAACTGAAGGGAATCTCAGCCCGGCGGGGGTACTGCTGGCGCAGGGCAAAGTCGTCAAACCCCGCCTTGCCAGCCACCACCGCCAAGGCGCCCTCGGTGGGATCTCCCAACACCTCCCACACCCCGCTGCCGTCCTGGCGCAGTTCGGCGTCGCTGCAGAGCACGCTGGTCTGCACCAGCAGGGCCTGGAGCCCATCAGCTGCACCAGCGGATGCCCCAGCAGGGCCAGCCAGCGCCGTGGCCGTGAAGCTGCCAACGGGGTCGTAGCCCAGCCCGCTCACCGCCACCGCCTGGGTGCCGAGGCGCAATTCCTGCACCACCTGACGGTTCTGGGTGAGGGTGCCGGTTTTGTCGGAGCAGATCACGGTGACCGACCCCAGGGCCTCCACCGCCGGCAGGCGACGGATCAGGGCCGCCCGGCGCACCATCCGCTGGGTGCCGATGGCGAGGGTGACGGTGATCACGGCAGGCAGGCCCTCGGGCACGATCGCCACCGCCATCGACAGGGACACCTCAAGAAGGTTGAGGGGGTCCTGCCCCAGCAGCAGCCCAAGCCCCACCACCAGGGCCACCAGGGCCAGCGAACTGCCCACCAACACCTTGGCCAGGCCATCGAGCCGCTCCTGGAGGGGCGTGCTCTCGCCACCGGCTGTGTTGATCAGCTCGGCGATCTGCCCCAGCTCCGTGGCCATGCCGGTGGAGGTCACCACGGCCACGCCGCGGCCGCGCACCACCTCCGTGCCCTGGAAGAGGCAGTTGAGACGCTCGAGCACAGGCGTGGCTGGCTCCAACACCAGATCGGCCTTTTTGAAAACGGCCTCCGCCTCACCGGTGAGCGCCGCCTCCCGCGCACCCAGATCCACGGCCTCCAGCAGCCGGGCATCCGCAGGCACCTTGTCGCCGGCTTCCAGCCGGATCAGATCACCGGGCACCAACTCCTCGCTGGACAGTCGCTGCCACTGACCGTCGCGGCGCACCTGCACCATCGGCTGGGCCATGTTGCGCAAGGCCAGCAACGCCTGCTGGGCCCGGCTCTCCTGCAGATACCCCAACAAGCCGTTCAGCCCCACGATCAGCACGATGGCGATCGCATCCTTGGGAAACTTCTGCTCCACATAGGCCACCCAGGCGGACACAGCCGCCACGGCGAGCAGCATGATCAGCATCACGTTGCTGAACTGATCCCAGAGGATCTGCCAGTTGCTGCGACCAGCGGCCAACTCCAGCCGGTTGGGGCCGACGTCAGCGCGCCGGCGATCAACCTCCAGAGTGGTCAGACCGTCCGGGCTGCCGCCAAGACTCTCGAAACAATCTGCAGCTGCAAGGCTGTGCCAGGCCTGACCCTTTTTGGATGGTGTCAAGAACGGAGTGATTTGAATCCGGCTATTAAAGCCGGAGTCGATTCACCATCCCAAGCCAGACACGGGGGCCTCAGGAGCAGCTGCGGTCAGTTCGCCTCAGCTTCTGACTGCGCCTCTGACTGCGACTCCGACTGCGACTCCGACTGCGACTGCGACTGCGACTCTGACTCAGTCTCAGATCCGTTTGGCGCTTGCTGCGCCGGGCCCATGTTGGCGCCAAGAGCCTTGCAAGCCAGGATTGGATCCACATCCCGGGCCACACCAAGGGCCTTTCGCAAGGAATCCAGCTGGGACAACGACTGCAAATCCAACGAGGCGGCGGCCTGCTCACAGGCCAGCTTCTTCAGCGCCTTCCCGTCTGGAGCACTGCAGGCACTGATCGCACTCAGGCACAGGGCCAGAGCAAGGGCGCGGGCCGAGGCTTGGAACTTCAGCAGTGGTGGCATTGGCGCTTGGGATCGACGCGCACAAGTTAGGCAGATCGATCGGATCAGCCAAACCAGCCACAGCCGAGGGGGATGCTGAGTTTTGATCGTTCGGTGCAGGGCCGTCTGCACCTGCGCCGCACTCGACCGTCACGCTTCGATGCTTCCCTTCCACTGGCTCACCCAGACGATCGCCTTCGGGTTGGGGATCTCCTTCAGCCCGATCACCATCGCCCTTGTGGCGTTGCTGCTGCTGGGAGCCCAACCGCTGCGCCGCTGCTGCACCTTCCTGGCGGGCTGGATGCTGGCCAATGGCACTGCGCTGGGGTTGGTGGTGGCCGTCGGCGGGCGCCTCAGCTGGGCCATGCACCTCGGCAGCCGCGGCCAGGTGCTGATTGACCTGATCGGCGCTGGGGCCCTGGTGGGATTGGGACTGTTTCAGCTCACGCCGGCGGTGGCGATGGGAGAGGAGAACTGGGCGATGCAGCTGATGGGCAAGCTGCCCGAGCTAGACAGCTTGCCGCTGCTAGGGCTCGGGGCCGGATGCGCGCTGGTCAGCCCGGAAAACCTGGTGTTCTACGTAAAAGAGGGCGGCATGCTGCTCACCAACCACACGAGCCTGCGCGGCGACCTGGAGGTGGGGGCGGTGTTCGTGGCGTTGACCACCTCCCTGCTGTTGCTACCGCCCCTGCTGTGGCTGTGCAGCGGCGAAAGGCTACGGGCCCCGCTCACGGCCCTCAACGACTGGCTGGTGCATCGGGCCGAGTGGCTGGTTGGGGTGCTTGCCCTGGCCCTGGGGGCCTACCTGGGCTGGCAGGGCTTGGAGGGGCTGCACACGATGGCGCCGCTCATGGCCTGAGCCCCAGGCCCGCCAGACAACCAACGACAGCCGAATTCCCGATCGGCTTACCGAAGTATCTTGCCAATGTTTGCCGCGCGCGCCATGGTCGACCTGCTTCCCGCCCTGCTCCAGCCCGGGGCGCTGATCACCTTGCTGGTGCTAGCGGGATCGGTGGTGCTGTTCATCAGCGGCTGGCTGGCACCGGAGGTCACTGGCCTGCTGGCCGCCGCGCTCCTGATCGTCACGGGAGTGCTCAAGCCGTCTGAAGCGCTGGAGGGCTTCGGCAGCCCGGCCCTGATCACCTTGATGGGTCTGTTTGCCCTCTCGGCTGGGCTGTTCCGCAGCGGCGGCCTCGATCGCCTACGGGCCCTGATCGGCTCCGATGCGGTGCGCAGCCCCAAGCGAATGATTGCCCTGATGGTGGCGGCCGTGGGGCCGGTGTCGGCCTTTGTGCCCAACACACCGATCGTGGCCAGCCTGCTGCCGGTGATCGAGGGCTGGTGCCAGCGCCGCCGCATCTCCCCCTCCAAGGTGCTGCTGCCGCTGTCGTTTGCCACGGTGCTCGGCGGCACCATGACCCTGCTGGGCAGTTCGGTCAACCTGCTGGCCAGCGAGGTGAGCAGCAAGCTCGGCTACGGCGCCTTCGGCCTGTTCAGCTTCACACCGATCGGCATCGGCGTGTGGCTGGTGGGCGGTGCGGTGATGGTGCTGCTGGCCGATCGCTTTCTGCCAGACCGCGGCACCAACGACGACGACCTGATCGCCAGCCTCGCCAGCGGTGGCTACCTCACGGAAGTGAAAATCCCTGCCGACTCGGAGCTGATCGGCCAGTCGCTGCACGCCAGCCGCCTGCAACGCCGCTTCGACGTGGACGTGCTCGAGTTGCACCGCGGCAGCGAGCGCTTCCTGCCCCCCCTGGCGGACCGCACCTTGATGCTGGGCGATCGCCTGCTGCTGCGTTGCAGCCGCGAAGACCTCCTGCGCCTGCAGCAGGACCACACGGTGGTGTTGGCCCCGACCCCCGACGCATCGATCCGGCCAGACCAGCAGAACCACCAGCGGATGGTGGAGGTGCTGCTTCCCTCTGGCTCCTCCCTAGCCGGCGACTGCCTGCGGGATCTGCGCTTCCGCCAGCGCTACAACGTGACCGTGCTCGCCCTGCGGCGCGGCAACGCCGTGCTGCGGGAGCGCCTGGGCCGGGCCCAGCTGCGCGAGGGGGATGTGCTGCTGCTGCAAGG
>JBIPLV010000020.1:0-23410 GCA_044369475.1 Cyanobium sp.
ACGATCACGACGCTCCCGGATGGTGCGTTTGGAGAGATCGGATTGCTGGATGCCAATGCCAACAATGCTTTTGTGCCGGTGACGGCAGGACAGCAGCTGAGCCTGGTGCAGATGCAGGGGCTGCAGTTCCGGGCGGCTGCGGATGCCTATGGCCCTGGCACCTTCACCTATGCGGTGAGCGATGGGGCAGCCGCTCAGGGCGGCCTGACGACCACGGAGACCTTCACCATCAATGTGCTGGCGGTGAACGACGCCCCGGTGCGCACCTCGCCGGAGCTCGCGCCGCGTGTGATCAGCAACGCCGAGTTGGTTGTCGACCGCGCCACCAACCTGTATCAGACGGTGAGCGTTGGTCTGACCAACCTGCTGTTCAGTGCCGGTGGCGACGCCCTCGAGCAGGCGAGCCAGCAGCTCCTTTACCGCATCTCCCGGCTTCCGAATGCCGCCATCGGCCAGATGTTGCTGGCCGATGGCACCGTGGTGCTCAATGGCAACACCTACACCCTGCCCCAGCTGCGTGATCTGATCTTCAGGCCAGCCCGCGGCGTCGAGACGCTCACGGCTGCCGAACGGCTCGGTGAACTGCGCCTGGAGATGACCGATACCCCGTCGCCGGGAAGTGATCCGGCTCGCACCACGGAGCTCAAGGTGCCGATCCTGATCGACACCAACAAGGCTTCAGGCCGTGCCGGCGTGCGCATTGCCGGGCTCACCAGCGATGAGCAAGCGATTCAGGCGGTGCTGCGTCTGGATCCCACTAACCCAGACACCGGATTCCAGGATCCTGCCGTTGGCAACGGCAACGGCAACGCCCCCTCAGCTGGCCAGGCCAAGGGGCTCAACACCTCTCTCTACAGCCAGCTGGAAAGCAACAACCCTCTCTATCTGGCGGCCATCGGCGGCAACAAGATTCTTGATGGCCAGGAGGTTAACTACGCGCCTTCAGCGGTGCCATTCCTGTTTGATCTGCCAATCACCGCCTGGACCCCCACCAGCTGGGCCAAGGGTGGCCCTGATCCCACCCACACCCTGCTGTATCGCTCAACCCTCTCAGGCCAGCTGCGCAGCAACGACGAGCTCACCTACACGGTGATTGATACGGTGACTGACCCCGCACCGGCGGGATTCACGCTCTCCAGCAGTGGGGCCTGGAGTTTTGATCCCCTCCATACTGCCTACGCCGCCGGGCTGACCACCGAAGGGGCCACCCAACAGGTTACCGCGCGCTACATGGCCGGCACCCGCCCGGGCGAGATCACCATCGAATTGCGCCGCACCGCCACCACCGTGATCGCCGAAGTGGTGGGCAACGTCGGCGCCACGACCACCAGCCGCGGTGATTGGATCGCCGCCAACCCCGAAGGCCGCGACAAAGATCGCTACTTTAAATATGTCTCTGAATACGTGCTCACCTCTTACGGTGCGCTCGACACCGGCGAGAGAAACGAGGCTGGCGAGAAGATCTTTGCCTGGAGTGGGCCAATCGAGACCGCTGATGGCCAGCCGATGCGCCAGCTCGATGGAACCCCGATCACCACGGCTGGGTATTACGACTTCACCCGGCGAGGCGGCGCGGGTGACGGAGTGGAGTTCATTTATGAATCCATCACCGAGAAAGGCAAGCAAGTAAATTACATTATTGGCATGCGCTTCTTCCTGCGCAACAATGTATTTGGAGATAACGATCCTTCACGCACCAACATCCGCGATCCAGGGGCCCCGGTCACAATCCTGCGGGAGCTTGGCGTAATTACGAATATCATGCAAAACGAAATCACTCGAATTGGCGCGTCTTCGATTGGGGCGTCTTCGATTACCACCATGCCTCTAATCAATGCGCCGTTACTAAATCTGGCGACCACCAACCTCACTCAGCAAAGCATCGCTGCCACAGCCAATGCGCTCTTGGCCTTAGGTTCAGCTGGCAGCCAATCCAGCGAAGCAACACCTCAGGCCCTTGGAGCCGAGAATGGCAATGGCGCGGGAATTGGCGACAGCAGCAATGATGGTGCGAATGATGGCGCGGCGGCAGGAGGCCGAGGCCAGGGTGACGGAGGTGACTCCACAAACGACCATCTGGGCAAAGGGGCTGGTGATCGCGGCCTCAGGCTTGATCCTCAGCTGACGCTGGCCACCATCAACACAGCCCCAGACTCCCTACTAGACAGCCTGAGCGATACGAGCATCCTTGGCGCCAACCTGCTTGATGCCCTGACGCTCGGAGCGGGTCTCCTGTATCTGCTCTATGGGCCGAGGTCGATTGACCAGAGCAGGCGCGGACTTCGCGGGTGGTTGGCCGGTGCTGCTAATGCGGGCCGTCGCCCATCCGCAGCTGCAGCAGAGCAGCAGGTGCTGTCCCTGCTGCTAACCCGTCAGAACGATGGATCCCTGAGCATCGTGGCGGCTCAGATCACCATGAGCGGCGTCAAGCTGCTAGCCCAGCACGATTTGGCATCGGCAGCTGGCGATGAAGCCGCACTTCAACAGGCTCTGAGCGAGCTGATGACGAACTTGAACCAGAAAGGTGCCCACTACGATCTTCTGTTGCTCGATGGACAGCTTGATCGGGCTGTTAGCGCGGCTGAGCAAAACATTGCCGGCCTGGCGAAGCAGCGGCTTCCCTTGGCCCCAGCTGAGCTGTCCGCTGCGGTAGCTGCAGCAAGCCCGTCTGAATTTGCCGCCCTTCAGCAGTGGCTCAACAAACCGTCTCTGATCCTGCCGCCAGAGTCGCCGGTTGCCCAATCATTGGCGCGTCGTCGTGCGGCCTATGGCCAAATCCTGGCCACTGAGCAAGCACAGATGGCAGCGATGATCGAGCTGAGCCTGGCGCTGACCTGGTCCCAACGCTGAGCACCTACCGAGCTCAACGGCAGCGCTGGTCGAGAGCGACGATCACCATTGGTATCGCACGTGGGTGGGATTGCATCGAAAACGCCTCACGCTCAACTTCAAAACTGACAGTTCGGTAGTTCATGTAAAGCAGGCCGCTGATTTCACGCTCGATCTTGTGGTCAAGATCAATGCTCCAACCAATCGGCTTGAGGCGACCTTTGGGGCAGCCCTGGGCGGCATGCACCGCTTCATGAATCAAGGTGGCGCGCACAATGCCCAGTTCGATGCTGATCGGTGCAATCCAAATGCGCCGCTTCCTACTATCCGTTAATCCATAGGCACCTTGCAGCGGTGGCTTCTCAAATGTCACTCGGTAGCGAGCTCGCTTAAGGGCAGCGAGCAGGGGTTGCAGCTCGACAGGTATCGCTGGTGCAGCAGCACGGGCAACTGGCAGCGACATTGGCAACACCAGAAGCAACAGCAGCCGCGTCAACAGAAAAAGAGCGCTCATTGCACGGTCAGACTCCGGCCGGCAGTGCTCCAGAAGTTGACAGGTTTGTCCGCATACCATGGCTCCCAGCCCAGGCGCACACCGTGCTGTTGAGCCTTGGCCTTGATGGTCCGATACACGCTGAAGCCGTCGCTTTCGACCACCACAAAGACGGATTGCTTGTTGCGCGCCATCGTCGCCATCGTGCGATCAAGCCAGTCGCTGCCACCCTTGAGATCCGCCGCTGCCACCGTGGGAGGGCCCACACTCTGGAGACTGCCCTGCGTGTGACTCACACGCACAAGGATCGGCCCCACCTGCTGCTGGCGCATCCAGTCATCCAACGCAGCGTTGCACTGCTGCTCAGCCACGCCCTGAAGAGTCGTACAGCGTTTGACGGCCGCTGCCCGTTCGCGGTCGATCTGCACCATCTGATTGACCGCGGGTTGCAGAGACCAAATCCCTCTGGCATTCGCCTGCAGCAAATAAAAATCCTGCTGCGACTTACGGGCCATCGGAGCCTGAATGTTGAGGCTTCCAGCCGCCGCAAAGACACTCATCAATGAGGTAATGAGGGCGAGCACACCAACCACGTTGGTCAGCGTATCGAGCAAGCCGACGTCATCGCTCATAAGCCGCTGACCCTGCTGACGGTGATGCCGTCTCAACAGGAGCAACAAAGCATTGCTCATGGCATTTCGGCGCCAGACGTCGCTGGCGGTGGCTGCACGGTCCACTGGGGATCAAGAGGCTCATACCCAAGCGTGATGCCCTTGGCTTCGGCCTGGGAACGCACCAGATGGAACTCGGGATAGGTGCTTGGCTTCACGCCGATCACCAGATACTGCGGTGTGCTGGCTTTGGCGATACGATCCAGAAAAGCGGCCCATTGCGGGCTCGCAATCGTGGTGCGCTCTTGGCGGCCATCCGCCAATAAATCCAACGTACCGTTCCCCTGCAGCAGCACATAGTTGGCCACCTTGCCCTGGTTGTTGCCACCGCTGCCACTGGGGATAAATTGAACAGCCTGTCCACCCGGTTTGATCTGCAGAGCGATAATCCCGATCAACAGAGTCTGCACACCGATCGTTGCTGCCATGATATTCATGAACGCAAACAGATCAACGCCCACAGTCGTTCTCATGCGAAGTCGGCGTGCCATCAGCGCCAGGGCCAACGACGCTGCGGGCGGCTCAGCGGCAACTGTTCAATCCGTTGCAACTGAGCGATCAGCTGTTCGATAGAACGGCGCAACTCAATGCTGGCCTTGAGACTGGTGAGCTCCTCGCCAAGGACCCCACTGAGGGTGCTGGCACTCTTCAACTCACGCAGCAACGGCTGGAGCTGCTGCAAAGAATGGTTGAGCTCTAGGGCGGCACCATCCATGCTGCTACGGATGATCTGGGCTTGCTCCTGCAGACTCAGGCGTGCTTCTGCAACACCCTCCACCGAGTCACGCACCAAAGCAGTGAGTGGGCTGAGCTTGGCCAGGGCAGCTTCGGTGAGCTGTTCGGCATAACGCTGAGCCGGTGATACCAACACAGAGGGATCGGGGAGGTGCTGCTCAAAAGCGTCGTTGATCAGGGCCGCGAGTTGACTGGATTGAAGATCGAGAGGTCCCGGCAGTGGAGCACCGGGAGACTCACCCATCGGGCTGAGCACCAGCACCGCATCCCGAACGCGACCATCAATGGCATTCAGCAGCTTCTCTTCACGACGCTCGACACCGTTCATGGGTATCGCCAGCAGAACCGAGATCACCAAAGCCAGATAAGTGGTATCAAAAGCGGTACCCAGTCCGCCAGTCACCTTGGTCAGACCAGCTTTGAGGCCATCGACGTTGTCGGCATTGCCCAACACCCCTTCAAAGGAGCCAACAGCCTGAGACATGCCGATCACGGTGCCGATGAACCCGAGGATCGGAATAGCCCACAGCAGCACCCTCACAAGGCTGTAGCTGTTCTGCAGGGCCAGTTGGTAGAGATCACTGTCTGCATCAGCTGCGCGCTCCAACTGAAACGATGACTGACTCGTTCGCCACACCGACAACAGCCGCAGCAAGCGCTTGCCCACCAACGACGACGATTGTTCAGCTCGCTGGGCTGCGGCCTCGATATCACCAGTCCTCAGCAGCGTTGTGATGCTCTGATCGAGCTGTTGCAGTTTGCGCTGCTGTCGTGCCAGCAACTGCCACTTACTGACCAGAAAGGCGCCAATCATGCCGGCAGCAACCAAACAGACAACCTGGGTTGGGCCGCGCTGGTGCAGGAACAAGTGCAAGGGCGCACCGACAGGAGACGTGCTCGCCCAAAGCAAAAATCCGATAAGACCACCAATTGCCCCCCAGCGGCTTATGCGGGGATCCAGGTCACTGCCCGATCCAAGGTTTGCAGACTCCCCTGGTGACGGGGTCACTGAGGTGGTGTCGGTGAAAGGTGGGAAATTAGCGATCATGGCGCTGAACCTGAGCAACAAGAATCAAAAAAGGGTCAGCGCTCCTCGCTGCCATCCCACTCCTTCCACTCCACCTCGACATCGCCGAGTTGGCTAACAGCTGGCGGTGGAATCCGGCTGAGCAGATCGTTGGGGAGACCCAGCCTTTGAAAGACCGACTGGCGCTGCTCCACAGACATCCCAGAAAACGAACGAACCACATCACGAATTCGGTGCTCATTATAAACTAGCTTCATCAATTCGACCTGATCCTGTGCCTCAAGCTCACGAAACCATTGCATAAAGCGCTCGATCCTGCTTTGCAGATCAGTCGCGGTCATTTCCGTGGTCTTTTCCATGGTCTTTTCAGTGGTCATTTCAGTGGTCTTTTCAGTGGTCATTGGCGGTATTCCTGATGAGAAGATGAGGGAGAGCTAGGAAGCATTTGGCACACGAGTGAGTTCTATTCGCTATTGGAGCGAATGCGTCGTAGAGAATCAAACATCTTGTCAGTAGCATCAGTTAGCAGTGTGATCACGCGCTTCTCGCGCAGAATTAGATTCACTTGCACGCTCTGGCCAGAGCTCACAGGAAACCGTTGGGATCCCCGGCTCAGATAATCGCGATCCAGCTTCACGTAGGCCGGAAAGCGTGGTTGGGGGTTTTGCTCGTCGGGAGGCAATGGCAGGGTTCCAATCATTTTGAGCGAGCCTGAAATGGATCCAAACTGGGTGAATGGAAAGGTATCAACTCGAATCTGGGCCGGCATGCCCTGCTTCACAAAGCCCACATCCCGGTTGCTGAGATAGACCTTGGCTTCCAGAACCCCACCAGGCACAATCTTCGCCAGGGTTTCACCAGCGCTAGCGGCATAGCCAGGGCTGGAGGGCACCAGGCCAAACACCACCCCTGAGAGCGGTGCTCGCAGCACCTCCTTGTCCTGAGTATCCCTAACCTCGGTCAGCTGGCGGTCGAGGTCGGCCAGCTCCCGCAGCGATTCTTGCTTCATCTTCAGGAGCTGGGCTTCAACCTCCTGAAGGTTGGATCGCGACTGAGCGATTTCGGATTCCAGCTGCTCAACCTTGTTACGCTGCTGCAGCAGCTGCAATTTCTGGATGCCGCCCTGGGAGGCGAGGGGGGCGATCTGGCTATAGATGAGTTTTTCAGTGCGAAGCAGCCGCGTTAAACCATCAGTGCGCTCCCTCAGACTTTGGGCTTTGGCTTCGATTGAGCGAGTCTCTTCATTAAAACGGGTGCGCTCAAGCTGAATCTGTTCCCTGAGGGTGTCGGCCCGCTTTCCGGACACGTCGGGATCAAGCCGCAGTAGCTCCTGATTAGCGCTGACCTGCTGGCCCTCCCTGACAAGAATTTGCTTCACAACCCCAGCAAAAGGAGCCTTAATCGGCCGCTCAGCACCCAGCGGCTGTAGCTCACCAGGAGCGAGCACCACTTCATCTATTTTGGCAAAGATGGCATAGATGAAAGCCAAACATGCCGTACCGATGATGGTCCAGATCAGAGCCTGACTCCAAACAGGGGTGGGCTTGAGTCGCACCTCCTGAGGATTGACTGGTCGGACCGTCAGAGCTGAGCTCATCGCTTTGTTGGCCATGGCTCAGCCCACCTCCTGCTGGTGATAGAGGGTGGCGTAGCGCCCGTCGAGCTGCATCAGCTCCGTGTGGTTGCCGATCTCCACCAACATCCCCTGATCCATCACCAGAATCATGTCTGCATGACGCAGGGAGGCCAGCCGGTGGGTGATAAAGCACACGGTCTGGTTCTGGTAAGCCTCCTTCAGGTTGGCGGTCAAGCGTCGTTCAGTGTCCACATCAAGAGCACTTGTTGCTTCATCAAGCACCAGGAGGCGAGGTTTACGCAGAATCATGCGCGCGATCGCGAGCCGTTGCCGCTGGCCGCCACTCAAGCCCGCACCCCTCTCACCCACGGAGCTGGTGTAGCCACCCGGCATGGCCTGAATGAAATCGTGGGCGCATGCGATCTGGGCTGCTTGGCACACGTCCTCAAAGCTGGCATCGGGCCGAGTCAAGGCGATGTTGGAGAGGATCGAGCCGTCAAACAACAGACTGTCCTGGGGCACCACACCGATCTGGGCCCTCAGAGAATAAAGATCAACCTTGCTGATGTCGTTTCCGTCGATGCGGATCGTGCCCTCGAGTGGTTCGTAGAGGCGCGTAATCAGCTTCAACAAAGTGCTCTTGCCAGAACCGCTGCTGCCCACCACGCCCACAAATGATCCCGCGGGGATCTTGAAGTTGATATTGCTAAGCTGAAGACCGCCCTGGCTGCCAAAACGAAAGCTCACACCGTTGTATTCCACTTCTCCCAAAATTGGGGGAATGGGCGGTTTCTGTTCTCCCATGATTTCGAGCTCTTCGGGATAATCAACAATGTCCGCAAGGCGCTCGAGCGAAAGGGCTGTTTCCTGGAAGTTCTGCCAGAGGTTGGCCAACCGCAGCAGTGGATTGGTGACATAACTAGCCAGAATTCGGAAGGCAATCAGCTGCCCGAGGGTCAGCTCACCCTTGAGCACCAGCGAGGCTCCCACCCAGAGCACCAGCAGGCCGGAAAGTTGCTCCAGAAACTGGCTGGCTGAGCCCGCCGCCGTGCTCGTGATCACATTGCGGAAGCCTGACTGGATCTGACTTCCATACAGTTGCTGCCAGCGCCAGCGGCTGTGCAGCTCCATGCTCTGACCCTTCACCGTTTCCATACCGCCCAGAGTCTCAACCAGATGGCTCTGCACCCGCGCGTTGGCCTCGGCCTGATCGCGCAGCTGCTTGCGAATCAGTGGCGCGCTGAGCAGGGTCACACCCACGAAAAATGGCACCACAGCCAAAGCCCAGAAGGTGAGCTGAATCGAGTAGAGAAGCATCACGGCGATGTAGATCACCGCGAACACAGCATCAAGGATCACGGTGAGCGCCGTACCCGTCAGGAAGCGGCGGATCTTCTCAAGCTCATTGATGCGGCTACTGACCTCTCCAACCGGCCGATCAGCGAAGTAGCCGAGCGGCAACCGCAAGAGGTGATCAATGATCGTCGCCCCCAGGGTGATATCGATGCGGTTCGTCGTATCCGAAAACAGATAGGTGCGCAGCGAGGCCAGCACTCCCTGAGCCAGGGCCATGCCCACCAGCAAGGTGCCAAGCACATTGAGGGTGCTGATGTTGCCCTGGCTGATTACAGCATCGATGATTTGCTGAATCAGCAGAGGATTCAGCAAGGCAAACAGCTGCACAAAGAAGCTCGCCACCAACACCTGCACCAGCACGGCCTTGTGCTGTTGCAGAGCCGGCAGGAACCAGGCCAGGCCGAAGCGCTTCTTTGGGGTGCGAGCGCTGCGCTCGACACACAGCACATCGAGCAGGTTGTCGTCATTCCAACCTGTCAGGGATCGGGCCGCCACCAATCCCTGGCCGGCCACAGGATCACCCAGCATCAGCTGACCGCTTTGATCAATCTCCCAGATCACCACCGGTCCACTCGTGCCCAGAGCCAGCGCAGGCAAGGGCAGGCGTCTGAGCTGTGTTTCATTGACCTGCATGGGTGAGGCCCGCAGCCCCATCAGATCGGCGATCGCCGCCAACTGCAGCAGCCCGATGCCTTGGCCCTGGCTGTCGCGCGCGAGCTGGTCTTCAAGGATGCGGCGAAGCACATCGCGCCTGAAAGGGAGGTCAAATTGCCGGGCCAACATGCGCAGACAAGCCAGCGGCACGTCCACCGGCCCTTCACCGCTGAGGTGGGGGTAGCTTCCGTCGTCCCCAAGGCGGCCATACCAATCTTCAAGAGCCTGCTGCTGTTGCTCGATCGCCACAATTGCGGTCGAGCTCTCCTGCCAGTCAGGTTCGAGCAGTTCAGCTTCAGCAGGCTGGGCATCCCGTGCGCCAGCGTCTGGTGACACCACCAGTGCAGCAGGTCGTGCGATGGGCGGGCTCGCAGCCTGTTTGGCTAGAAGCCGGGCCGGCAGTTTCCCGCGCACATGGAGTTTGAGCGGACCCAGGATTTCCTCGCCGGGCTTGAGCCCCGCCACGTTGCTGCTGCTCAGCAACCAGGGCCCCCAGTCAGCATCAAAGCTGTGCTCCCCGGGTGGAACCAGCAGAACCTGTTGACGTTCAGAGGATTCGGTGAGCTGGTTGCTCGCCCAGTCGCGCAGAACCAACCGCTCCGGGGTACGCGGCGAGGGGCTCGCAGCGGCAACGGCATACAACTCCTCGAGGTTGGGCTGTGCAAGGGCTCGCGACAGCACCTCATCAGCGGATACGGCTTCGAGAAATGTGTGCTGAGGCATCAGCCACAGCTGGCTGGGCAGGGCAGCAGCCACGGCCTGCCCGGTGACCCCGCGCAGCAACCCCACCTGGCCCACCATGTCGCCAGGGCCGAGCCGCTGCAAAGTGAACGGCTCGTTGCGTTCATCGAGACCCAATAGTCTGAGTTGGCCCTGAGCGACCAGGGCGACGCCGGGCGGAAGCGCGGCGTAGTCATAGAGCTTCTGGCCAGGGCGCAGCTTCAGGGCTTGCAGAGAATCGGCCAGCTGCGCCTGCGTCGTTTCGGGTAGTTGAGAAAACGGTGCCCACGCCCTCAGGACCCGAAGGGCCAAAGTGAGTTGCAGCGGGGGCACTTCTGCTGTGAAACAAAGTTCGGTGGCACCTTAAAGGACTTGTCGCGATTCGGGCGGAATGACGTCTTGATTCAACAATTGATATCCCAGCTCCAGGAGAAGTCTTCTGCGCATCTGTTGATCGAGGATGGCAGGCTTGCTCTCTTCAAGCCGAACAAGGATCCAGCCCTGCTGAATCGGCTTGGGGGGCCAGAGCTGGCCGGGCTGGCTCACCCGCAGCAATTGAGCTAACCCCTCTGGCAACTCCGACAGGGCGACAGGTCCCTGCTCTCCTCGGGGGCCGAGGTCGGGCTGAGCTGGTAGCTGTTGCAACAATGCCTCAAAACTAATTTCGCCTTCTTTAATCTGCATGTAGAGCTCCGAGCAGAGCTCCTGCTCAGCAATCGGCAGAACTGTGTAAGTCACTTCATCAAGGTCTTTCTTCCGCTGAAGGAAATAGCTCGCCAGTTTTTTGCCAAAATGCTGCTCGCACACCTGCAGCCAGAGGTGATGGCGCCGGGCACGGGTCACGAGCTCGGCCTCTCCAACACCCTCCTGCAACATCCATTGCTGCACGGCTGCTGGTGCATGGAGTCCAAGATCGGCCAGGTAGACCTGAACTTGAGCCGCAAGCTCCGCTTCACTGAGGGACTCGACTGAGCCAACAACGTCGGCTAGCCAGCGCTGGCGTTTCAGCTCAAGCTGCACCCGCCCCGCCAGGCCAAGCGCTTGCAAGAGTTCCATCGACAAGGCTGTCGAAGATGCTGAGGATTGGCTCACTGGCAGTCACGGCGGGTCCGGTCAAGCAACCAGATACCCCTCCAGCATCCGCGATTGGGCCCGCACCCCCTCGAGCGCCTTGCGCTCCAGGTTGCGCGTCTTGTCCCGGCTCATGCCCAGATCCTTGGCGATGGCGCTGAGGCTCATCGGTTCGGAGCGGCCCGGAGCCTGATCGCAGGGGATGCCGTAGCGCATCTTCAGCACCCGACCCTGCAGCTCCGGCAGCTGCTCCAGCAGTGCCCGCAGATCTCCTTTCAAACACTCCCCATCCACCAGGTCCTCCGGCAGCTCCGCATCGCCCGCCAGCAGGTCCAGCAGCTCGGTGTCGTCGCCATCGCCCACCTTCGTCTCCAGGCTCACCGGTTGCCGCGCACGGCACAGCAGGTCCTTCACCTCCTCTTCCGGCAGCTCCACCGCTTCCGCCAGTTCCGTCACCGTCGGGGTGCGCCCCAGCAGCTGGCTCAGTTCCCGCTGACCCTTCTTCAGCTTGTTGAGCGTTTCGGTGATGTGGATCGGCAGCCGGATCGTGCGGCTCTTCTCCGCAATCGCCCGTGTGATCCCCTGCCGGATCCACCAATACGCATACGTCGAAAACTTGTAGCCCCGCGTTGGGTCGAACTTCTCCACCCCACGCACCAAACCAATGGTCCCCTCCTGGATCAGGTCCAGCAGCTCCATGTTCCGCCGCGTGTACTTCTTGGCCACGCTCACCACCAGCCGCAGGTTTGCCGCCACCATCCGCTCCTTGGCCCGCCGACCCGCCTGCAAACGCTTTTTCAGCAGTGGTGCACTCAGCCCCGCCGCCTGGGCCAGTTCCGCCTGGCTCGGCTTGCTCCCCATCCGGCTCTCCAGCTCACCCTCCAGCTCCTCCAGCGCCACCAGCTCCTGCACCTGACGCCCCAGCGTGATCTCCTGCTCGTGGCTCAGCAGCGGCACACGCCCGATGTCACGCAGGTAGCTGCGCACCAGATCGCCGCCGCCCTGAGCCGAGGAGCTTTCCGAGCCTGAACTGGAGCCAAGAACGGGCAGGGCGGGCATGGGGAGGGGCGGTTACGAAACTCTTTTGTTTCGTAAACCTACCATTTTTTCCCACACGGCAGCATGGGAGCCATGGCTCTTGAACGCCTACAAAAACTGATGGCCGCCGCCGGCCTCTGCTCGCGACGGCAGGCCGAAACCCTGCTGCGCCAGGGCCTGGTGCAGGTGAACGGCGCCGCGGCCCAGCTGGGGGACCGGGCTGACCCCGAGCGTGACCGGATCACGGTGCGGGGCGAGCCCCTGGCGGCCCGACCGGAGCCGCTGCTTCTGCTGCTCAACAAGCCGGCCGGCGTGGTCTGCAGCTGCCACGACCCTGAGGGGCGCCCCACGGTGCTCGACCTGCTGCCAGCCGACCTGCAAAACGGCTGCGGGCTGCACCCGGTGGGGCGCCTCGACGCCGAAAGCCGCGGCGCCCTGCTGCTCAGCAACCAGGGCGACCTCACCCTGCGCCTCACCCACCCCCGCTACGGCCACCGCAAGACCTACCGCGTGTGGGTGCAGGGGCGGCCTGATGCCCCAACGCTGCAACGCTGGGCCGCCGGCGTCCCTATCGACGGCCAGGCCAGCCAGCCGGTGGGGCTGCAGGTGCTCAGGCGCACGCCCCAGACCACCGAACTGGAGCTGCGGATGAGGGAGGGGCGCAACCGCCAGATCCGCCGCACCGCCGCGCTGCTCGGGCATCCGGTGCGGGATCTGCAGCGGCGGGCGATCGGCCCCCTACAGCTCGGCGACCTGCCTGAGGGGCGCTGGCGGCGCCTCGATCGCCAAGAATGGGCAGCACTGGCAACCCAACCCTGACCCGCACCCCCCAGCTGCCACCCAAGCACCCGCGGGGCCGCCTCGGCCGCTGGTGGCGGCGGGATCCCCTGCCGGCCGCCAACGCTGCGGCGGAGCCGCCGGCCGATCCGCTGCTGGCGATTGGGCGGCAGCTGCGGCAGCGGCGGGAGGAGCGCGGTCTGACCCTGCGGCAATTGGCACTGGACACCCGCATCAGCACGGCGGTGCTGGAGGCCCTCGAGCGGGGCTGGCGCGACCGGCTGCCGGAGGCCACCTACCTGCGCACCATGGTGCCGCTGATCGAGCGGCACCTCGACCTGCCCGCCGGCAGCCTGGAGCCGGTGCTGCCCGACAGCGAACGGCTGCCCCAGGACCAGCGGCGGCAACCGCTGCTGCGACGCTTCACGCCGGGCTCCATCGATGTGTTCACCAGCTGGCAGGGCACGCTCCTCTACGGCGTGCTCACCCTGGGACTGGTGTATGTGCTGAACCTGCAGCAACAGCAGCTGGCCCTGCGGGGTCTGCTGGCGGTGCGGCCGATTCCGCCTCTACCGGCGCAGGAGCTGGCCAAGCCGCCGCGGCCCGAAGAGGCCTTGCTGAAGCTCTATCCCGAGCTGCGGCCCCTGGAGCAGGCCGCCCGAGGGAAGGGGGTCAGCCAGCTCCGGCGCACCAAACCCGCACCCATGCTGCGCACAGGGCTGCTGGAGCTGGAGCTGAGCGAGCCCAGCCAGCTCAATCTGGAGAGCGCCAGCGGGGTGCGCACCAGCCTTCGCAACGCCAGCGGCAGCCTCAGCCTGCCCCTCAGCGGCGGGTTCCGTTTGCAGGTGCAGCCGCCGCCAGGCCCCGGCGATCGACTGAGCTGGAATGGGATGCCACTCCAGCCCGTGAAGGGGCAGCCCGGCAGCTTTGCCCGGCCTTAAGCCCAGGCCCTAAGAGGTTGCTCGGCCATAGCGGGCTGCCATAGCGCCATAACCCTGAAGCGCACCATCCAGGCTGGCGATGGGCTGCTCAAGGCGCCAGGTCCAGTTGCCGGAGCTGGTGCCAGGGGTGTTGAAGCGGGCCCGGTCGTCGAGCTCGAGCAAATCCTGGAGGGGCGCCACGGCCAGATTGGCGCAGCTGGCCAGAGCCAGCTCAAGCAGCTGCCAGGCTGGAGCGGTGATCGGTGCTCCCACCGCCTCGGCCACCCGCCGCCGACCACCCTCATCGAGGCTCTGCCACCAGCCCACGCTGGTGGCGTTGTCGTGGGTGCCGGTGTACACCACCCAGCGGCGGCCGCGGATGTTGGCGGGCAGATAGGGATTGGCAGGATCGCCATCGAAGGCGAACTGCAGGATCTTCATCCCCGGCAGCCTGAAGCCATCCCGCAGGGCTTCCACCGCCGGGGTGATCACGCCCAGGTCTTCGGCGATCAGGGGTAGGCGCAGGCCGCGCCGCAGCCACAGCAGCGCCAACAACGGCCAGCCCGGAAACCAGCGCCAGCGGCCATGTTCAGCGGTGGGGGCATCGCCGGGCACGCTCCAAAAGGCTTGCAGGGCGCGGAAGTGGTCGAGCCGCAGCCGATCAAACAGCTCAAATTGACGATTCAGCCGAGCCAGCCACCAGCGGAAGCCGCTGAGCAGGTGCACGGGCCAGCGGTAGACCGGCGTGCCCCAGAGCTGGCCGGTGGCGGAGAAATAGTCGGGCGGCACCCCGCTCTGAGCGGTGAGGCTGCCATCGGCGCGCAGCGAAAACAGGGCGCGGTGGGCCCACACGTCGGCGCTGTCGTGGGCCACGTAGAAGGGCAGATCACCGAGCAGCTGCACGCCGGCACGCTCGGCCTGCTGGCGCAGCTGCTGCCACTGGCACTGCAACTGCCACTGCAGCAGTTCCTCCTCCAGCAGCCAGCCGGCCTGATCCCGGGCGATGCGCCGCAGGGCGGAGCGGCGGCGGCGGGCCAGGGGAGCCGGCCACTGCCACCAGGGCTGACCGCCCTGGAGCCGCCGAATCACCATAAACAGGGCGTGGTCGGGCAACCAGCCGCGTTCGCGGCGGCGCCAGCGGCGGAAGGCGCGCTGCTGCTCCATCGGCTGAGCCGCCCAGCGGCGGGCCAGGGCCTCACCCAGCGCCCGGCTGCGGGCCGGCATCAGTGCCAGATCCAGCGGCCCGGTGCGGGCGGCGGCGCCGGGGAGCGCCTCGAGATCCGAGCGCTGCAAAAAGCCCGCCTGCACCAGGGCTTCGGCGTCGAGCAGCCAGGGGTTGAGGGCCGAACCGCTGGGGGAGCTGTAGGGCGAGCCCGTGGTGTCGGTGGGGGCCAGGGGCAGCAGCTGCCAAACACCAATGCCATGGCGCCCCAGCAGCGCCAGCCAGTCGTGGGCAGGCTGGCCAAAGCCGCCGCAGCCCCCAGGCCCGGGCAGGGACGTGGGATGGAGCAAAACGCCAGAGAGCCTCACGCTTCAGGCAGCCGGTAGCGGCTGATGATTGCCTGGGCGAAGGCCGGGATGTGAGCCGCCACCTTCTCAGGGTGATTGCGGCGCAACCATAAGGCGTTGCGGGTGAAGTGGGAGTCGATCGAGAAGCGGCCGTATTCCAGGCCCTTCGGCCCCAGGCGCCCCACCACACAGCCAATCAGGTTGGCCAGCCAGAGGGGCAGCTTGACGGCCTTGTCGTAGGCCTCGATGCCCTGCTGCACCGCTGCCTGGCGGTTGCCGCTGCTGGTCACCGGCGCCACATCGAGCTCGCTCTCCACCAGATCCAGCAGCACCTGACCCTTGGGGTTGCGCACCGTGAGCCATTGGCGCCCAAACGTCGCGCCCATGTAGCCCACCACCAGATCGGCGCCGGCGTTGGTGTAGTCGAAGCAGCTCAGGCAACTCGGGGCAAACACGTCCTTGAGCTTGGGCGTATCGAGCCCGAAGAAGGGCACCGTTTCCTCGCGGCCGTCGCTGTGGCGGAAGTGGATGCGGAAGTCCTGCATGAACTCGTAGTGCACCACCGTCTCGGGCGAGCTCACCGTGCTCTCCAGGAAGGTCTGCAACCCGGCCCGCGAGACGTTGTCAACGCAGGGCAACCCCAGCACATAGAGCGCGTCGAGGGGCAGGGTGGACTGCACCGCCCGCAGGGCCTGGATCTGGCAGCCCACACCGATGGCCAGGAGCGTCTTGATGCCGCTGCCCGGCAGCTGCTCCAACACCTCCAAATTGGGCGAGAGGGTGGGCTTGTTCACCCGGGCGCTGAGCACCTCCTCCGGCGTGCGGGCCAGCCGCGGCACCGGCGTGAAGCGATCTTCGTCGCTTTGGCCTACGCACAGCACCGCATCCACCAGGCCCGTTTCCAGGGCGCGCACACCGATGCGGCTGACAATCCCGGTCCACTGGGCGCCGTCGATCGGCTGGTCCAGGCGGGCGGTCAGCATGCGCTGCTGCACACCGAAATACAGCTCGTTGTCGTTGTTGAGATCGCGGCTGCGGCCATGGGCCTGCTCCTCCATCGCCTCAAAGCGCTGCTCGAGGAAGGCGCAGCTCTCCTTCACATAGGCCACCCAGCGGCTATCGCACAGACCGCACTGGCTGCAGAGATCCTTGGCTGGATACACGCCACCCTTGGCCAGGGGTCGGGCTCGCTCGTGGGGCGCCAGCACGGGGGAAGAGCCACTTAACGAAGACAGTGCTGCCATCAGCGGGTTCCCTCGCCCCATCAGCCAGGGCACAACCTATCGGGTGCCAGCCGCAGAGGCGAGGTCCCACCAGGGTGTTCAAACAGGGGAAGCCCGGCAGGTGTAGGCCAAAGTGTGTTGCCGCCCAGCCCCGATGCCCCGTCGTCCCGACCCGCCCAAGCCGCCCAAGCCGCGCCTTGGGCCCACCCTGCTGCGGCTGGGGGCGGCTGCCACCGGACTGGCCGCGGGCCTGGGGCTACTCAGCCTGATCTGGCCCGAGCACGATCGCGCCACCCAACCGGCGCAGCAGCTCAGCCCGGCCGACCTGGGCAAGGCACCGAGCCGCAGCATCACCCTGCTGGTGATCGGTCTCGACAGCGAGCAGCCAGGCGATCCGCTCAACCAAGCCGCCCCCCGCGGACCGGCCAATGCCGATGCCCTGCTGCTGGTGCGGGTGAACCCCCAGGGGCCGCTCCAAGTGCTCACCCTGCCGCCCAACCTGGCGGTGCAGCTACCCGGCCAGAAACGCCCCCAGAGCCTGGGCAGCCTCTACCGCCTTGGCGGCGCCGCACTTACGGCCGATGCGGTGAGTGGCTTGGTGGGGCTCGACTCCGGCGAGCCGGATCGCTATCTGGTGCTGGGCCGCGCCAGCCTGCGCAGCCTGGTGGATGGCCTTGGCAGCATCGCCGCCAACCCCACCCTGGCCCTGCGCTACAACGACAAGACTCAGCGCTTCACGGTCGATCTGCAGGGTGGTCTGCAGCGGCTCAAGGGCAACGAGGTTGAACAACTGGTGCGCTACCGCGATCCCACCCGTCCGGAGGACAGCCGCCAGGACAACCACCAGCTGGTGGTGCGCAGCATGCTCAGGGAAATGGCACTGCCTGAGCAACTTGGGCGGCTCTCCTCACTGCTCCAATCTCTGCAGAACAAAGGCGTTGTCACCAACCTGAGCCAACCGGAAACCCTGAGCCTGCTGGCCGCCGGCCTGAGCCACGGCGAAACGGTGGAGTTCACCAGCGTGCCGCTGGCTCCCGCCAAAGCTGGCCAGCCCCTGCGCCAGATCGCCAGCAGCACATCGAGTCCTCTCTGGCAGGCCCCTGGCCTCCCAGCGTCAGCTCCGTAGTCCCGTAGTCCCGTAGCTCAACGAGCGGCGGTCTGACGCCAGCGCAGGGCCAAGGAGGCCGCCAGGGCTGCGGTTTCACCGGTGGCAGGATCCAGCCCCCCCAGCCAGGGCAGACCATCGCTGCGGCGGGCCTCCGGATCCCAGGCCCCATCGCCCTGCACCAGTCCCATCAGCGGCACCTGCCACTGGTGCAGCAGGGCCACCATCGCCGCCGGCAGACCCGTCTCCAGTTGCGCGCCCGCCAGCAGGAGCAGCACCGGCTGGCGCCAGGCCCCCAGGGCCTCAGCCCAATGGCCGGCGCCGTTGAGGGGCAAGCCGGGATCCAGCGGCAGGGGCACCAGGCACGGCTCCTGCTCGGCCAGAGCAGCCAGAGCGCGCTGGGGCTCCTGAGGATCCAAAGGGGCACACCAAACCAGACCGAGGGCCATGGCCAGCTGGGGCCCCAGCTGGTGCTGCAGCGCAACGACGGCTGCCGCGGGCCCAGCGGCCACCAGCACCAGCGACTGCGGCAAACCAGGCCGAGAAAGCGTCATGGATGTTTGCACTAGGGGGGCGGGCACGCTTCTACGATCGGATTTCAGCCGACGCGTCCGCGCCCGCCGTGACCAGTTTCTTGACCGCTGATCGCGTGGCGCCCCAAGCCAGCGCGACCCAGTCGACTCACGACACCCGCCGGCTGCGCCTGTTCAGCGGCACCGCCAACCCGGCCCTCGCCCGCGAAATCGGCGCTTACCTAGGCGTTCCCGATGGTCCGCGGGTGATCAAGCGCTTCGCCGATGGCGAGCTCTACATCCAGATCCAGGAATCGATCCGCGGCTGCGATGTGTTCCTGATCCAGCCCACCTGCGCTCCGGTGAACGATCACCTGATGGAGCTGCTGATCATGGTGGATGCCTGCAAACGGGCCTCCGCCCGCCAGATCACCGCCGTGATCCCCTACTACGGCTACGCCCGCGCCGACCGCAAGACGGCGGGGCGCGAATCGATCACCGCCAAGCTGGTGGCCAACCTGCTGGCCAAGAGCGGGGTGGATCGGGTGCTGGCCATGGACCTGCACTCGGCCCAGATTCAGGGTTACTTCGACATCCCCTGCGACCACATCTACGGCTCGCCGGTGCTGGTGGATTACCTGCGCGCCCGCGACCTCGGCGAGGTGGTGGTGGTGTCTCCCGATGTGGGCGGTGTGGCCAGGGCACGGGCCTTCGCCAAGCAAATGAACGATGCGCCCCTGGCGATCATCGACAAGCGCCGCTCGGGCCACAACGTGGCCGAAAGCCTCACGGTGATCGGCGATGTGGCCGGCAAGACGGCGATCCTGATCGACGACATGATCGACACCGGCGGCACGATGTGTGCCGGCGCGAGGCTGCTGCGCGAGCGGGGCGCCCTCCGGGTGCTGGCTGGCGCCACCCATGCCGTGTTTTCACCACCGGCGATCGAGCGGATGTCGGAGCCGGGCCTGTTTGAGGAGGTGCTCGTCACCAACAGCATCCCCCAGAACCACGATGGGCGCTTCCCCCAGCTGCAGGTGCTATCGGTGGCCAACATGCTGGGCGAAGCCATCTGGCGCATCCACGATGAGAGCTCCGTGAGCTCGATGTTCCGCTGAAACCTGTTTCGCCGACACCCATGTCCCAGGCGCGACCAGCCGGGTTGCGCCGCTTCGCCCGGCTCAAGGCCCTGCTGCCTGCAGCGGTAAGCGTGCTGCTCACCCTGCCCTGGGCCGCAGCCCAGCCGCTGCAGGCCCAACCGCTGCAAACCCCTCAGCGCCGCATCGGTGTGTGGCTCACCAACAGCCCCAGCCCCCTCTATTACGACCCTGCCCGGATCGACCGGGCGGTGAGCGAGCTGGCCGACGCCGGCTTCAACACCCTCTACCCCAACGTGTGGAGCCGGGGGGCCACCTTCCACCGCTCTCGCCATGCGCCGCTGGAGCCAGCCCTGGAGAAGGCCAACCCCAACCTCGATCCGATCTGCAGATTCACCAAGGCCGCCCACCGGCGCGGCCTGCAGGTGATCCCCTGGTTTGAATACGGCCTGATGGAGCCGGCCGATGCCGCGGTGGTGCGTCAGAACCCCGAGTGGGTGCTGCAACGCCGCGATGGCAGCAGCACCATGGCCATGCACGGCAAGCCAATGGTGTGGCTCAACCCCGCCCACCCCGGCGTGCGCGCGCGCTTCCTCGGCCTGATCACCGAGATCGTGCAGCGCTGCAGCGTCGATGGCATCCAGCTCGACGACCACTTCGCCTGGCCGGTGGAGCTGGGCTACGACCCCTTCAGCCGCGGCCTTTTCCTGGCGGACACCGGCCGCGAGCCCCCGGACAACCACACCGATCGGGCCTGGATGCGCTGGCGGCGCCAGCAGCTCACCGGGCTGCTGCGGGAGCTGCGGGGCCAGCTGAAAACCCTGGATGCCCCGGCGGGCTCCGTGCCCAAGCGCACGATCATCAGCCTGTCGCCCGGCCCCTTCCGCTTCGCTTACAACCAATGGCTCCAAGACTGGGAACTCTGGGCCCTCGGCGAGCTGATCGACGACCTGGTGGTGCAGAACTACGCCTACTCGGTGAAGGGCTTCGAGAAGGACCTCAATCAACCGGCCCTGGTGAAAGCGCGCAGCTGGGGCATGCCGGTGGAGATCGGCATCCTGGCCGGCTTCGGCGGCCGCACCCCCGACATGGCGACCCTGGCCCAGAAAACCCAGCTGGCCACCAGCCGCGGCCACGGCGTGATCTATTTCTATTGGGAGGGCCTGTGGGGGCTGCACGCCGGCACCGAAGGGGCCGGCTACCGCCAAGCCGCCTTCCGCCAGCTGCACCAGAGCCTCACCGGCCCGCTTCGCCCCCCGCCACCCCTGCCGCTGCCCGCCCAGCGCCGCTGAAAGGATCCAACAGGCGAACCCCGCAACCCGCAAAGTCACGGGTGTTGCGGGTCACAACCGTGAGGTCATGCAACAGGGCAATGGCGGCGATCTGCTTGTCAATGGCGTGGTGGGGATCAGGCACCCGCAGACGCCCCCAAAGCTGAGCCGCATCTCCATCGAGCACCAACACCCGCTCGTCGTAGTGCTGGAGCACCTGCTCAAGCCAGTGCTCGAGCACATCAGCCTGCTTCAGGTCGCCGCGATGGCGGATGAGATCCACGCCGCGGCGCAGTTCACCGATGGTGATAGCCGCCAGAAACAAAGGGGTGTTGTTGGCCGTCACCTCGGCCCAGAAGGCCATGACGCCTGGATCAGCGCGACGCCCCTTGCGAGCCTCACTGATCACATTGGTGTCAACCAAAAACATCGGCGTCGCCACTGCTGTCGATCGGCCGCTGGAAATCGGCATCGCGGCCCACATCCGGCATGGCCGCCAACAGTTCAGCCAGACCGCGGCGCGGAGGGCTCAGGAGTGCGTCGGCCAGAAGTGCTCGATGTTCGGCCTCGGCACTGCGTCCGTGGTCTCCCGCCCGCCGCTTGAGGGCCTGCACAATCGCCTCGTCCACCCCACGCACCAACAGATCCGCCATCGGCCAAGCTCACCTGATATCAATGCTATCGCCACTGCCCGCGCCATTGCCCGACAGGGGCTTGCGGCCTTAGCTCCCCAGGCACTGCTGCACCACCTCGCCAGTGTTGGGCGAGAGGGGAGCGGCGGCGAGCTGCTCGAGGGCCGCGTGCATGGCCGCTGAGCGAGCCGGGCCGTAGCTCTGCCAGCGGCTGTACACCTTGGCCAGGCGCGAGGCCGTGATCGGGTTGCGCTGGTCGAGCTCGGCGATGCGCGCCGCCATGAAGCGGTAGCCAGCACCATCGACGGCGTGGAACACTGGCGCGTTGCCCGCCAAGCCGCCCAGCACAGCCCGCACAGAATTGGGCGCGGCTGGATCGAAGCGGGGGTGCTCCAGCAGCCGCGCCACCCGCTCCAGACCATCGGCAAAGGGCGCCGAAGCCTCCAGGGCAAACCAGGCATCGAGGATCACGGGCTTGTCCTGCCAGCGCTGGTAGAAGGCTTCCACCGCCTGCTGCCGCTCTGGGATGGGGTGGCATTGCAGGGCCCGCAGGCCGGCACGAGCCAGGGTCATCGAGGCGCCCCGGACCGCCGCCGCCGCTGCCGCGCAGACGGCCGAATCGCCTGCTGCCACTCGCAAGCTCCACACCGTACCGGTGAGCAGCCGGTCGCCGTTGCCCTCGGGCCAGGCCAGGCCCCATTGGGGGGTGCAGCGCTCCAGGGCCAACGCCAGCGGCTCGGCCAAGGCGGCACCAAAGCGCTGCTGCAGGGCCATCAGTGCCGCAAACAGAGCCGGCGGATCGGGCTCGCCTCCGGCGGTGGCGGCGGCATCCTCGAGCTCAGGCAGGCCGGGGAGCGCCATCAGCACGCTGCGGCTGGCCTCCGACAACGAGGGGTCGGCCAGGATCCGGCCAAAGGCATCGATCAGCTCCTCCTCGAGCAGGGCATCGGCCGCGCCGGCAGCGCGGGCCAGCACCGCCTGACGCAGCAGCACCTGGCCCGCATCCCAGCGGGCAAAGGGGTCGGCATCGGCGGCAAGCAGGTGCACCAGCTCAGCGGTGGGTCGCCCCATCTCCAGGATCACCGGCGCCGAAAACCGACGCAGCAGCGACAGGGCCGGCGGATGGTGCTGCCGCGGCAACCCCACCAACCGCAGGGTCTGCTGGGGGCGATCGATCACCACGAGGCGGGTGCCATCGCCGCTCGTCCCAGCCGGCGACGCCTCCCCCTCCAGCTGCACGGACAGGGGCTCACCGGCCTGGCCGACCAGGCCCAGGGCCAGGGGAATCACCAGCGGCTGTTTGTCGCTTTGGCCGGGGGTGGGCAGGGTGTGCTGCTCCACCTGCAGCTCCAACACGCCGGCCTCCCCATCCCAATGGCGCTGGATGTGCACGCGGGGGGTGCCGGCCTGGTGATACCAGCGGCGGAACTGGGCGAAGTCGAAGGAGGCAGCTCCGCCAGCGGCGTCCTGCATCGCCTGCACGAAGTCTTCGCAGGTGGCGGCCGTGCCGTCGTGACGGCTCACATACAGCGCCATCCCCCGCATGAACGTCTCCTCGCCCAGCAGGGTGTGGAGGCAGCGAATCACCTCCGATCCCTTTTCATAGATCGTGGTTGTGTAAAAGTTGTCGATCGCCTGGTAGGCATCGGGCTGCACGGGGTGGGCCGTTGGGCCCGCATCTTCACGAAACTGGGTGTTGCGCAGCAGCGCCACATTTTCAATACGGTTTAATGCCGCACCGTGAAGATCCTCCGTGAAGCTCTGGTCGCGGAACACCGTCAACCCTTCCTTGAGCGACAGCTGGAACCAGTCGCGGCACGTGATGCGGTTGCCGGTCCAGTTGTGGAAATACTCATGGGCGATCACACTCTCGATGCGCTCAAGCTCGCCATCGGTGGCGGTTTCGGCATCCGCCAGCACGAGCTTGGAGTTGAAGATGTTGAGGCTCTTGTTCTCCATCGCGCCCATGTTGAAATGGCGCACCGCCACGATGTTGAACTCATCGAGGTCGTATTCGAGGCCGTAGCGCTGCTCATCCCAGGCCATCGAACGCTGGAGCGAGGCCATGGCGTGGGCGGTGAACGGTGCATCCCCCGGCTCCACATGGATGCGCAGGGCGACCGTGCGGCCACTGGCGGTGGTGAAGGTGCCTGTCAGCTCCTCCAGCTGGCCGGCCACCAGGGCGAATAAATAG
>JBIPLV010000356.1:0-7298 GCA_044369475.1 Cyanobium sp.
TGGCCGTCGTTTTGGCTCAAGGCTGATGTTGGCCTATGCCTTAGGTGCATTGATTTATACCCTGTTGGCTTTGGCGATGTCGCGATCACCTTGGTGGGCAATCACCCAACAATTTGACCATGTCGTCCGAGTGCCTTGGGGTGAGGACTGGATGAGCACACGGTCGGTTGAACAACGTGCTTTCCTTGCACTCTCACTGCTCCCTATGGGGATTCCATTACTCCTGTCAAAAGAGGTGAGTCGCCGTAGATTGGGCCTAATCAGTGTTGCAATAGGAGCCTTGGCTGTTCATGTTGCCTGGGCACTGGATGGACGGATTGGCTGGGCTGCATTGGCTCTGGCCTGTTTGCCATGGCTCTGTTTTTTGCCCTCGGTTCGACAGCGTTGCTTGGTGGTTTTATGCGGCAGTTCACTGATGGGCCTTGCCATTGGTCTTGGCAGGCTCTGTGATGAGCGATGGTGGCTCGTGAATGGGTTCTTAAGCCATCTGGCGGAAGCCCCATGGGGCGGCCGTTTGATGACCTTTGATTATCGTGAATGTAGGCCTGGCATTGTTATGCATTTCGGATCCGCGGCCCATTCGAATGCATTCGCCCACAACGTCATTCTTGATATTTATAATGACACTGGAATCATTCCCGCCCTATGTATTCTGATGGCCGTAGTGCCTTTGGTTTTTAATTTATTAAGGGGATTCTGGTTAAAATTTTTCTTGTCTGGATGGGATTGGCAATTGGCAACCAGATGGGGCTTTATGTCCGTGTTTGTCGTGCAATGGTTGGCACAGCCATTTCTCTATTCTGACCAGCTGATGTTTTCGATTGGCTTCATTTTTGCTGGCCTTGTGTTGGCAGACATGAGCTCTCATAGCCCTGAGGATTGGCCTGCTGCCAGGCCCAGCCATCACGGCATATCTCCTTGAGGCTTCGTTGGGTTTGCCAGCCCAGGATCTGAGCGGCTCGTTCTGCGTTGGCCACGGTGATCGCGGCATCGCCCGGTCGACGATCCACCACGTTGTAGGGAACGGAACAGCCACTGGCCTGTTCGAAGGCTTGCACCACGTCAAAGACTGAGTGCCCCTCACCGCTCCCCAGGTTGAGGGTCAACAGTTGCTGGTCCTGGCCCATCAGATGTTCGAGGGCAGCTTGATGTCCCTCAGCCAAGTCCATCACGTGGATGTAGTCCCGTACGCCGCTGCCATCAGGGGTTGGCCAGTTATCCCCATAAATCTGCAAGGTCTGCCGTCGCCCCACGGCGACTTGGCAGACGAATGGAAACAGATTGTTCGGGACCCCTTGAGGGTCTTCCCCGAGGCAACCGCTGGGATGGGCGCCAACCGGGTTGAAATAGCGCAGCCTGGCCACTCTCCATCCAGGCTCGCTGGCAACCAAGTCGGCTAACAGCTGTTCAACGGCCGCCTTGGTCTGGCCGTATGGATTGATCGGCCTGATTGGCGCCGTTTCTCCAATAGGAATTTGCTCCGGCAATCCGTACAGCGTCGCGCTGCTGCTGAACACGAGGGTCCGGCAGCTATGGCTCTGCATACTGGCGAGCAAATTGCGGCTGCCGCTGACATTCACATCCCAGTAGAGGAGCGGAGTTTGCACCGATTCCCCAACTGCTTTCAGGCCTGCAAAGTGAATGACCGCTTCGATCGGCCGACCCTCCACACCGCCCGCAAAGGCCCGCTGAAGATCGTGCGTGGAGCGAATGTCTCCCTCAATGACGGTCAGCCGAGGGTCGCCTGGCTGTAGGCCCGCCAATGTGGCGACGCGTCGCAGGGCTTCCGGTGAGCTGTTGCTGTAGCTGTCCAGCACCACCAGGTCGTGCCCGGCTTCCAGCAGCACCAGGCAGGTGTGGCTGCCGATGAACCCAGCTCCCCCAGTGATTAGCAGTTGGGCCATGGAGTCAGCACCTCCTAGAGAGACTGACGTTAGGGGGCAGACTGGCCCTAATCGAATCCTGTGGGTGGAGAAGCTCCAGAGTCTGCGCGGCATGGTGGATGTGCTTCCTCAGCACATCGCGCTGTGGCAGCGGGTTGAGGCTGTGGCCCGTGACCACTTCCAACGGGCGGCTGTGCAGGAGATTCGCACCCCGCTCTTAGAGGTGACGGAGTTGTTCGCCCGCGGCATCGGTGAGGCTACCGACGTTGTTGGGAAGGAGATGTACACCTTCCAAGACCGAGGTGATCGCAGTTGCACCCTGCGGCCAGAGGGCACAGCCTCCGTGGTGCGAGCGGCCCTTGAGCATGGCCTTCTCGCGCAGGGGCCCCAGCGCCTCTGGTACGGCGGCCCGATGTTCCGCTATGAACGCCCTCAGGCTGGTCGCCAGCGCCAATTTCATCAGATCGGCCTGGAGTTCTTGGGGGTTGCAGACGCCCGTTCTGATGTGGAAGCGATCGCGATTGCCTGGGATTTCCTGCAGGCTTGCGGGTTGAGCAGCCTGTCTTTGGAACTCAATAGCCTTGGTACGGCCGACGATCGTGCCCACTACCGGCAGAAACTGGTCGCGTATCTCGAGCAGCACCACCAGAGGCTCGATGCTGATTCGCAGGAGCGGCTGGCCCGCAACCCATTGCGCATCCTTGATTCCAAGCATCCAGACACCCAGGCGTTGTTGGTTGATGCCCCTCCGTTGCTGAGTGCGCTGGCATCGCCCAGTCGAGAACGTTTTGAGCAGGTTCAAGCCGGCTTGGAGGCGCTGAACATTCCGTTCCGTCTCAACCCAAGGCTGGTCCGCGGCTTGGACTATTACGGCCACACTGCGTTTGAGATCACCTCCAACCAATTGGGTGCTCAGGCCACCGTCTGTGGTGGTGGGCGTTACAACGGTCTTGTGGAGCAACTGGGCGGGCCCGCGACCCCCTGTATAGGTTGGGCGCTCGGAATGGAACGGTTGGTTCTTCTGGTCTCACAAGTTGAGGTTGGGCCCAGGCCGGAGTCCCCACCACACCTCTACCTGGTGAATCGCGGAAGTGCAGCAGAATTGGCAGCGGTGACGCTTGCCTGCGAGCTCCGTCGTCGGGGCTTGCGGGTTGAGCTGGATACCAGCGGAGCTGCCTTTGGCAAACAGTTCAAACGTGCCGATCGCAGTGGCGCGCCCTGGGCCGCCGTCCTGGGGGAGGGCGAACTCGATCAAGGGAGTGTGCTGCTGAAACCCTTACGCGGCCAACCTCAGGAGGAACGCCTCTGCCCCCTGACTGATTGGCAGACCTTCACCAGCGTGGTGTGTCCATGAGCCAGGTGGCCCCGCGGATCTCGATCTTGGTGGCCTGCTGGAACTGTGGCCCTCAATTGGCTGAGTTTTTGCAGAGCTTGGCCTCACAGAGTTGGCGAGATTGGCAACTGTTGGTGTTGGATAACGCGTCAACGGACTCCACCGCCAAGACCGTTGAGGCGTTTCGCCGGAATTTGGCATGTCCAGAGCAGCTGATTTGGAGCAGCCAGCCAGACCGAGGCATCTATGACGCCTGGAATCGTGGCCTACCGCTGGCCTCCGGTGACTACGTGTGCTTTATCGGTGCTGATGATGTGTTTGTTGACGCTGAAAGCCTTGGGAGAATTGCAACGTTGACCGTGTCTCAAGCCGACTTGATTACGGCTCGCAATGTTTATTACTCCGCTGATGGCCGGCTTCTCCGCTGCTGGGGGTCCGGCTGGCAGTGGCAGCGCATGCGCCAATCCATGAATATTGCTCATCCAGCCATGCTGTTGCGGCGAGAACTGTTTACGCGCTTTGGATATTTTGATGATAGTTTCCGTATTTGCGGAGACTACGAATGGTTTTTGCGTTTGCCGCCGTCCATGCATAGCGTTCATACCACTGAGCCCATTCTTCACATCGTGCAGGCAGGTGTGAGTCATACGCGTATTGGTCAGGTGTTTGCAGAAACCTATCGGGCGCAACGTCGTCATCTGGGGTGGTTGCCCAGTGCTGGTTGTTGGCTTTTGAACTGGCTCAAGTATGGCCGTCGGCGCTGCATTGGCCTCGCCTGATGACAATCTTGCTGAACTATCGACCGGTGCTTCGGCAGCCAACCGGCATTGGCATGTATGCCAATGCTGTGTTACCTGCTTTGCAGCAACTTCCGCATCGACTGGTTCCTGGTGGTGAAGTTGGTACGCCCAGTCAGCGCTTAAAAAGATTGGCTTGGACACAGTTTCGCTTGCCAAGCCTGGCACGTCGCTGTAACGCGTCTTTGATTTTTACTCCTGCTCCTGAGGGCTATCTCGGTATTCAACGCATACCCCAGGTGGTCATGGTTCACGATTTGCGCCCGATGAGTCATCCTGAGCTCTCCTTCCAGAGTGTTTACTTCCGGGCCTGGGTGCCGGCTCTGCTGCGCTCTTGTTTGCATGTATTGACGAACTCCCACTACACAGCACGGGAGATTATGCGTTGTACAGGTTTGTCTGACCAACGTCTTACGGTCATTCCGCTTGGCTATGACAGTTCACTGTTTAAACCTGCTGATCTTCCTTGTTCTCCTCCCCAAAATCCTTACTTGTTGCATGTGGGCCAGGCTTATCCGCATAAAAATTTGCGCCGGTTGATTCAGGCATTTGCCCGAATCGCGCCACGTCACCCAGAGGTGTGCTTGGTGCTAGCGGGCAAGCCACATCCCACGGAGACCCCTCAACTGCAGGCCTTGGTTGATCACTTGGAACTGAACAGTCAAGTTGAGTTCCGCTCTTATGTATCCAGTGCTGAGTTGCCTGAACTGTATCGCGGAGCGCTGGGCTTGGTTTTTCCTAGTCTTTGGGAGGGTTTCGGTTTGCCCGTCCTGGAGGCGTTTGCTTGCGGCACTCCAGTCATCACCAGTCTTGGTTCCGGCACGGAAGAGCTCGCAGGGACAGCAGCACTGTTAGTGGACCCCGTCCAGGATCTGCAACTGTCAGAGGCGATGGAAGCGTTGATTGTTCAGCCTGCTTTACGGGCTGCACTGATCCAAGCCGGTTTGGAGCGTGCAGATTCCTACCACTGGCAAACCTGTCGCTCTGCACATCGCAGGTTCTTCGAGGGGATTGCCCTGGATTACCCGATGACTTGATGCTGCTGATCATCACCAGATTGCATGGTGCATCCTTGGCGATACTGCAATGGTTGTCGGTCGTTTGGCCTGGGTTCAGTCAGTTCCAGACCAAAAGTCACTGACGAAAGATAGCTGGCGCCACTCCAGCATTTGAGCCTGATTTCTTTGTTTCTGCTGATACCAAGAATCTGGCAATTGTGCAGTCAATGCTTTTCCCCAAAGAACAGAGGCAAGTTTGGCCGCAACAAGACTATAGGTCGAGTTGGATGTCACGATCGACTGGTAGGAGCATAGGGTTGCAAAATCAAGACTTTCGCCCTGATTGCCTAGTACTCTGCATTGGCTTTTGATTGCGCTGGGGATCAATGTCTCCAATTGTCTTGGATCATCCGTGATCAGATCAACTTTTGCGTTTCCCCCTAGTTCATCCCGCCAACGCATGGCGGTAGAAATCTGCGTGCCAATTGGCAGGGCCGCATAAACCTTTCTGTTGCTCTGTGTTGTGTAGTCGCCAAGGCGAATATGGGCAGCAACCCTTGAGTTTTCTTTCACGGATAGGGTATGGTGTGCTTTAAGCCAGTTAGCTACGGACTCCCAAAATACATTCGTTTGATAGCTGAATGCTGATGCACGATGAAAGTATCCCATCACTGCCACACAACGATTTCTGCCGATATCGGTGAGTTGATTTTCCACCATGCCGTCACTTTTTTGATCATTGATTAAGCAAGGACTCGTGAGGCCATGGATCAGACTTCGAAATGAAGACCTCAGCACACAGGTAGCATTCTGAAGCTGTTTGAATTGCTCTGATGTATAAAAGGGATGGAGTCGTCGATGCGTGACACGCCGAAGTATGCTGACGGACCGTCTCAGTAGAATCGGATTAACGATGACTCTCCGGTCGCTGTGCCCACAGAGATGTCTGAAGCAATATGCGCCTTGGATGAGCTGATTACCAAGGCCCCCTTGCAGAAAGATTTCGAGATCTGTCATCTGTTTGATTTCCTTTACACGAAGCTCATCACGGAAACCAATCACCTTCGAACAGGCCTGGCAATCCGTTGTTTGAGCGTGACCACACAGGCATCAACCCCAGGTAGTGGGTCATGCGATACGGCAATGCAGAACATGCGCTTTTTTTGCAGATATGTTGATAGTGCTGTTAGCACGAGTTGACGCGTTGGCAAATCGATCCCAGTCAGTGCTTCGTCAAGAAGTAGAAGGTTAGGTCTTTGAAAGAGTGCCCTCGCGATCGCAATTCTTTGTTGCTGACCACCTGATACGCCCTCATTGAAATCTGTAATTGGAGTCTTGATGTCTAAAGTATTAAGCTGCACAATTGTGAGAATTTCCTGTAAGGACTGGCTCTGATCAGATAATTCAGATGGCTTCATCCGTGAAAGAGTGATATTATCCTCTACTGTGCCTGGCATGATAAAAGGCGATTGTGCGACGTATTGAACGAGTTTGCCCCATTCATCAGACAAGTGTGGCTTGACCGAAATTGTATTCATCATGATTTGTCCACGACTCAAGCTTTGAAAGCCAGCCAGCATCCTGAGAAGTGTTGTTTTGCCAATTCCCGAATCTCCTTGTATGAGATAAATCAAGCCGGGGGACAGATGTAGATTCAGGCCTTCCTGTCCAGATTCAACTGTATAAATCGGATGCATGCCTGAAGGTAGCTCAAGTTCTCGAATCTCGACTGTCTGTATTGGGCTAGGTGGTATTTTGGCCAATGGCTTCCTGTTCATATCACCGTAGCTCTGCAGGCTCTCAACAATGGCTATCGTGCTTGGCATGTTTTGGCCGATGACAGACAGCGAGAGATAGATTTGCTGCAGGCTTGGCAAAAGTTTATTAAAGGAGAACAGATACAGCAGTGCAGTGGCCGCAATGCCACCAAGCTGCTGTGTCGCAAGCCTCTGGCTGTCGATATAAAGCAGAAAGATTAATGCTGCTAGCAGGACACCCTGATCAATTAACACCTTGGGTATTGATATGATTGCATTTGCGTCTGCCTGACTTCGAAAATATGACCTGGTTGTTGTTACATATGGCTTTGCAAGCGTCTCCGACTCTCGATAGGCAAATAGGGCTTCGGCAAGGCCAAATTGTGCGCGCAAAATTTGGAGCAAACTTTGTTGTGCATGGATTGCCTGCTTGCCCAGTCGGTTGACTCTTTTTGCTGTTGTATAGGATATGACTCCATAATAACTAATGGCTATCAAGCCTATCAGTACGCTCGATATCCCAGTTGCCA
>JBIPLV010000021.1:0-23312 GCA_044369475.1 Cyanobium sp.
GTCACGGGCAGCTCAAGTCCTAAAACCGCACCCAGCAGGATCGTCATCGAGGCGCTGCCATTCACCGGCAGCACGAAGGCGAGGGCCTTGCGCAGGTTCAGATACACCGCCCGGCCCTCTTCCACCGCCGCTTCAATCGAGGCGAAGTTGTCGTCGGTGAGCAGCATGTCGGCAGCTTCGCGGGCCACTTCCGTGCCTCCCTGGCCCATGGCGATGCCGATGTCGGCCTGTTTCAGGGCTGGGGCGTCGTTGACCCCATCTCCGGTCATGGCGACCACGCCCCCATCGGCCTGTAGGGCCTTCACCAGCGACAGCTTCTGAGCCGGTGCCACCCGGGCGAAGACATTGTTGTGGCGCGCGCAATCCACCAGTGCGTCGTCGGCCAGGGCTGCCAGGCTGCGGCCATCGACGGCTCTCACCGTCTCGCCTTGGCCTATGCCGAGTTGCAGGGCGATGGAGCGGGCGGTTTCGAGGTGGTCGCCGGTGATCATCTTGACGGTGATGCCGGCCGCCTGGCAGGCGGCCACGGCCTCGATGGCCTCGGGACGCGGCGGATCGAGCATCCCCTGCAGGCCCAGAAAATCCAACCCCTCCTCCAGCAGTCTTGGGTGCAGTTGCTTTTGGTTGGTGTCCGTGCTGGCGATGGCGAAGGCCAGCACCCGTTGGCCCCGCTTGGCCATGGCGGCTACTGCGGCGGTGATCGCGGTCCCGTCGAGGGGTTCGGGCTGGCCGGCGGCACTGAGTTGGCGACTGCAGCGGGCGAGCACCGCTTCGACCGATCCCTTCATCAGCAGCCGGTGGCTGCCATGCAGCGTCGCCATGTATTGCTGCTGCGACTCGAATGGAATCGCATCCCGGCGTGGGTGGGCATCGAGGGCCTGCTGCCGATCCAGGCCCACCGTTTGGGCCGCTTGCAGGAGGGCGATTTCCGTGGGATCCCCCACTAGGCCTTCCCGCTGGCTCGGCCGCGCGTCGTTGCAGAGCAGGCCTGCCAGCAGGGTTTCGCGCAGGGCCACATTGCTGGCCAGGGGATCGCAGGCCAGGGGATCGCAGGCCAGGGGATCGGTTTCGCCACCCTCTTCTTGGCCCCCGTGGCCCGGCCACAGCGCTTCGAGGGGCACCAGTGCGCCGCCGCCATAGATCTCCTGCACCGTCATCCGGTTTTGGGTGAGGGTGCCGGTTTTGTCGGAGCAGATCACGGTGGTGCTGCCGAGGGCCTCCACCGCCGGCAGTTTGCGGATGATCGCGTTGCGACCGGCCATGCGGTTCACGCCGATCGCCAGGGTGATCGTCACGATCGCCGGCAGCTCCTCCGGAATCGCCCCCACCGCCAGGGCTAAGGCCCCGTCGAACATCTCGGCCGCGTCGCGGCCCCGCAGCAACCCCACCAGGAAGGTGAGGCCAGCCAGCAGCAGCACCAGCTTCAGCAGCGTGTTGCTGAAGCGTCGGAACTTGCGCGTCAGCGGCGTGCTGAGGTTGACCTGCTGCTGCATCGAGCTGGAGATCTGCCCAACCTCGGTGGCGGCACCGGTGGCCACCACGAGGCCTCGACCCTGGCCGCCGGTGACGAAGCTGCCGGCATAGACCATGCCCATCCGCTCAGCCAAGGTGGCGTCCGGCTCCACCGCCCCGGTGTCTTTCGCCGACGGCAGCGATTCGCCCGTGAGGCTGGATTCATCCACCTTGAGGTTGCGCGCTTGGAGCAGGCGCAGATCCGCCGGCACCTTGTTGCCAGCCTCGAGGTTCACCAGATCACCAGGCACCAGCTGTTCGGAGGGCAGGCGCTGGGGCAGGCCGTCGCGGACCACCTCCACCTCGGTGCGCACCGAGCGGGCCAGGGCGGCAATCGCCGTTTCGGCCTTGCTTTCCTGCACGAAGCCGATCAAGGCGTTGATCAAGGTGACGCTCCAGATCACCAGCGCTTCGCCGGGTTCTTGTAGCAGCGCCTTGATCGCCCCCACCCCCAGCAGCGTGTAGAGCAGGGGATCGTGGAATTGGCCTAGAAATCGCCGCCAGGCTGGGGTGGTGCCTCCCTCACCGAAGGCGTTGGTGCCCCAGATTGTCCGGCGTTGCTCCGCTTCCCCGTGACTCAAGCCCTGGTCCAGGGAGGACTTCAGGGCGGCGGCGACCTGGTCTCCCTGGAGGCTGTGAGCATCGATGGGCAGGTGGGGCATGGGCGCGCCTGGGGGCGTCAGCCTTCCGGGAACAGCAGGCTGGCGAGGTCGTCGGCATCCACGTCATAGACGCGGGCGAGGCTGGTTTCGATGGCGCTGGTCACTTCGCCCGGCAGGAAGCGCATGGCGTTGAGGGCGTCGTCGGCGATCTCGTCGGTGAGCAGCTTCTCGTCGCCGCCCAGCTTCTCGTCGTTGATCACCGCCATCACCCAGCTCTGGTAGGCGTACACGAGATCGCCGAACTCCAGATCGGGGTCGTTGAAGTCGAGGGCCATGGATGCGGTCGGCACATGCCTTTCCAGTCTGCCCGCCGCTGAGCAGGATGGCAGGCATGAAGGCCACCAACCTGCAGGCAACGCTGTTTGATTTCGCCATCGGCGAGCTGGTGCGCCAGCACCGAGAGAGCTTCCAGCCGCTCTGGAGCACCGAGAGCTGGGCCAAGCTGATGATCTGGCTCTCGCTCAACTGCGGTTGCAGCGGCGACCGCGAGGGGCTGGAGACCTTTGCGGCCGCCCTGGGCCCAGTGGTCAGCGGCCGGATGCGGCGGCTGTTCTTTGAGCGGGAGCTGGAGGATCTGGATCTTCAGGTGATGGCCGACCCCGCCGAGCAGCAGGTGCTGGTGCTGCCGCTAGGTCCATCTGGGCACCTCGACACCGCTCGAGTGGCAGAGGCGCTGGAACGGGTGGGGTTGCTGGGGCGTGTCGTGGCTGAGCCGGCTCGGTGGCAGGAGTTGGATGCGGTGGTGGCCATTCCCTGGCTCGACATCCCGCAGGAGTGCCCGTGATCGATCTAATTGCCCGCTACCGCAACGCCGGCTTTGAGGCCCTGGCCGATGGCGTGATGGCCTTTTTCGAGCGTCGCCCCGATCTCCAGTGCCCCGGGGTGGCCTTCGGACCCGGGGGCGAGGAGGCTGGGCTGGAAGCAGGCGCAGAGCCCGCCAAGATTTCCACCGACATCAGCCTGGTGGCGATCGACCGCAGCGATCCCGAGGCCTTCGCCTTGGCGGAGGTGATCGTGCGGGGGGTCAGTGCCGCCTTGGAGCGCTACTTGCAGGAGCGGCCGCTGTTTCGCGACTGCTGCCCAGAGCAGGAGTTGTTTGTGAACCCGATCTTCAACCTGCAGCGTTACGCACCGGGGGAGGGCTTCAAGCGCTGGCACTGCGACTGGACCATCAGCGACGAGGCCACTGAACCGGTGCATCGCCTGCTGGCTTGGATCCTCTATTGCAACGACGTGCCGGAGGGCGGCACCGAGTTTCACTGGCAGGGCCATCACGAGGAGGCGCAGCGGGGCAAGCTCGTGATCTTTCCGGCGGGCCCCTCCCACATTCACCGCGGCCGCGTCAGCCAGGAGCACACCAAAACCATTGCCACCGGCTGGATCAATGCCGGCAGTCGCGAGGCCTACATCGCACGCCTGGCGCGAAGCTAGTGGCGTTCGAGGTTGGGTTTGTGCTGCTCCGGCGGCCACACCATCGAATACTCCACTTGCTGAGGGAAGGGGATCTCGATGTTGTGGGCCTTGAAGGCGCGCCAGATGGCCTGGTTCACCTCACTGCAGATGCCGATGTTGTCCATCGGGTTGGCGATCCAGAAGCGGAGGGCGTAGTTGATGGCGGAATCGCCGTAGCTCAGCAGTAGCGCCTTGGGAGCCGGTTGCGTCAAGACCCGAGGCACATCCAGGGCCGTGGCCTCCAGCAGGGCGATCACCTCAGCTGGATCGTGGTGGTAGGCCGCTCCCACGTTCACCTGGCTGCGGCGCATGCGGTCGCTGGCGGTGAACGTGGTGGCTGCCTCCGTGAAGAAGGTCTGGTTGGGGATCAGGAGCTCGGCATTGTCGCGGTCGCGCCAGAGCAGCGTGGCCCGCAGGCCCAGACGCCGCACTTCACAGGGATCGCCATCGAGCATCAACACCTCGCCGGGGCGCACGGAGCCCTCAAACAGCAGCCAGATGCCGCTCACGAAGTTGGAGAACACCTCCTTGATGCCGAAGCCCAGGCCCACCGATAACCCCCCCGCCACGGCAATCAGGGCAGTGGTGTTCAGCCCCAGGTTCATGGCCACTGCCACCAGCCCGATCCCCACCACCGCGTAGCGCAGCATCAGCTCCATGGCCTTGCGGCTGCCTTCGCTCAAGCCCACCGCTCGCTGCACCAGCCAGGCCAGGCCGGCCGCTGGTGGGCCGCAGCCCACCAGCACCAGGTAAATCACCAGCAGAGCCTCAACCAGTTTCCCCGCGCTCATCGCCACCCCGAACAGCTCGCCAAGGGGGGCAACGGCCAGGTCACGGAGGCTGTCGACCTCGCTGATCAGGGCCACGGCCGCCACCAGCAGATAAGCCGGTCGCAGCAGCCTGCTCTCCAGTTGATGGACGCGTTGTTCGGGAAGCCAGCGCCGCAGCAGGTGATGCAGCAGATGCAGGCCATACCACCCCAGCCAGAGGGTGGCCAGCAGCATGGCCAATCCATAGGGCAGCCTGAGCGCCGCCAACACCGCACCAGCAAGGACCAGCAGGCACACCCCCAGCGGGGTCCACAGCTCGGCTGGCCAGCGCGGCAGCAGCCTTCTCAGCTGCGCCTGGTGTGATGCCAGCATCAGCCCCAGCGCCAGCGTGAGTTGGAGCAGCACCGTGGGCCGCTCGAGATACCCCAGCCAGCCAAGGATTTCAAGAAGCAGCTCTCTCATCGTTGCTTCTTGAACAGGCGGATCAGCCCATCGGTGGCGGCCAAGGGGGACACTTCGCCGAACACCAACTGCGCAATCAGGCTCTGGGTGGCAGCAATGCGCGGGTCGTCGTCCTGGAGCAGGTTGACCATGGTGGAGCTGCGTTCTCCCGCCCTCTGGGAGTCGACAATGGCGGCCAGAGTGCGAGAGCTCTGCACGGGAACCTGCACGAACCGGTTTGCGGGCAGAACGGTTTGGGATCCGAGCGTGAGGCTGCGCTGCACCAACGGATTCACGCTGAAGCGGCTGAAGGCAAGTGCGCGCTTGCGCCCGGACTCGCTGGAACTACGGCCGAGGGCCAGCACCCTCAAATGATTCACCGGGCTGGCCTGCCCGCCGGGCCCACCGGGCAGGCTGGCGACTCCCAGGGCTGGCCCCAGGCTCTTGCGCAGCCGCGGCAGATTGACACTGTCACAGGGGATCCAGTCGAGTCGGCCGGCTTTGAACTCCTGCAGGGTGGATGACGCGTTGCCATAGAAGGTGACCCGTCGCTGGTTGCCGGCGTTCTGCAACCAGGCCAGCCAGTTGAAGATGCTGCGCCGCTCCTCTGGGTTAAGAGGCGCTCCGACTGCGGCCCGGTTCAGTGCATTGAGGGCACCAATGCTGCCGGCCGTCCAGAACAGGTTGGTGAGATCCACACTCAGTCCGATGGTGTTGCCCTGGGCGCTGGCGCTGAGCAACTCCTCCAGGCTGGTCGGCGGATTTGGCAGGCGTTTGCGGTTGAAGCAGGCCACCTGGGTCTGGATCAAGATGGGCAACCCGGCCAGGGCGCCGTTGCCTGTGCGCATCCGCTTCAGGTCCCCTGCGTTGAACAGGTTCGCCAGATCTGGGGTGAGCGGGAAAGGGTCCACCAACCCTTGCTCCACCAGCCTGAGGGCGGTGTGGCCATTCACGAACATCAGGTCAGGTCCGAGGCCGGCCCGGTTGCGCCGGCGCATCGCTGCGATGATCTGCTCCTTGCTGTAAAGCGCAAATTGAAAGTGGGTGGCCGGGTTGATCTGCCGGTACCCGTCGCCGAGCAGGTTGATCCGGTTGCGGAGATCTTCCACCAGTTCCGCATCGATGGTCTGGTAGGTGTTGGTGCCGATGGCCAAGTAGATGAGATTGGGTAGCTGCGGTGGGGCGCTGCAGCCCACCAGGGTGAAGCCGCAGAGCAGGCTCAGCAGCAGCCCCTTGCCACGATGCAACCTGAATCGGGGAGCCTGATGCAGGGCTTTGGCAGGAGAGTGCGCGCCCATCATCCCGGCTTTGGAGCCGTTTTGCGACCATGGCCAGATTGCCCGCCGCTGCCGCCGTGACCGAGCTGTCTGCCCCAGCCCCTGAAGCGGCCTTGTCCAAGACCTACGACCCGGTGGGCACCGAGAGCCGTTGGCAGCAGGCATGGGAGAGCAGCGGCGCCTTCCATCCCGATCCCCATGCTTCGGGCGAGCCGTTTTCGGTGGTGATTCCCCCGCCGAACGTGACCGGCAGCCTGCACATGGGCCATGCCTTCAACACCGCCCTGATCGACACGATCGTGCGCTTCCAGCGCCTCCAAGGCAAAAACGTGTTGTGTCTGCCGGGCACCGACCACGCTTCGATCGCTGTGCAGACGATCCTGGAGAAGCAGCTCAAGGCCGAGGGGCAGCGCAAGGAGGATTTGGGCCGGGAAGCCTTCCTGGAGAAGGCCTGGGAGTGGAAGGCCCAGAGCGGCGGCACGATCGTGGGCCAATTGCGCCGCCTGGGCTACTCGGTGGATTGGCAGCGGGAGCGGTTCACGCTCGATGCCGGCTGCAGCGCCGCGGTGATCGAGGCCTTCAACCGCCTGCACGAGCAGGGGCTGATCTACCGGGGTGAATACCTGGTCAACTGGTGCCCCGCCTCCGGCTCGGCCGTCAGCGATCTTGAGGTGGAGATGAAGGAGGTGGACGGTCACCTCTGGCACTTCCGCTATCCCTTGACCAGCGGCACCGGCTTCCTCGAAGTCGCCACCACCCGCCCCGAAACCCTCCTGGGCGATACGGCCGTGGCCGTCAATCCCAAGGACCCCCGCTACGCGGCGCTGGTGGGCCAGACCCTCAGCCTGCCGCTGGTGGGGCGCCTGATCCCGATCGTGGCCGACGACCACGTGGATGCCGAGTTCGGCACGGGCTGCGTGAAGGTGACCCCAGCCCACGACCCCAACGACTTCGCGATCGGCCAGCGCCACAACCTGCCGCTGATCACGGTGATGGCCAAAGACGGCTCGATGAACGAGGCCGCTGGCCGCTTCCAGGGCCTGGATCGTTTCGAGGCCCGCCAGGCCGTGGTGGCCGCCATGGACGCCGAAGGCTTCCTGGTGAAGGTGGAGCCCTATCGCCACAGCGTGCCCTTTTCCGACCGCGGCAAGGTGCCGGTGGAGCCCCTGCTCTCCACCCAGTGGTTCGTGAAAACCGAGCCCCTGGCGGCCCGCTGCCGAGCAGCCCTGGAGCACGCCGATCCCCGCTTCGTGCCGGAGCGCTGGAGCAAGGTGTATCGCGACTGGCTCACCGACATCCGCGACTGGTGCATCTCCCGCCAGTTGTGGTGGGGCCACCGCATCCCCGCCTGGTTTGTCGTGAGTGAAACCGGCGGCGCCATCACCGACACCACCCCCTACGTGGTGGCCCGGGATGAGGTGGAAGCCATGGCGAAGGCCCAGTCCATGTTTGGCAGTGGCACCCACGCCCATCCCGTGGTGCTGGAGCAGGATCCCGACGCCCTCGACACCTGGTTCTCCAGCGGCCTGTGGCCCTTCTCCACCCTGGGCTGGCCTGATGGGCAGGCCGCCGATCTGGCGCGCTGGTATCCCACCAGCGTGCTGGTGACGGGCTTCGACATCATCTTTTTCTGGGTGGCCCGGATGACGATGATGGCCGGCGCCTTGATGAGTGGGGGAGAAGGGTCTGAAATTCCGTGGATTCCATTCAGAGATGTGTACATCCACGGCCTGGTGCGGGATGAACAGAACCGCAAGATGAGCAAATCGGCGGGCAACGGCATCGACCCGCTGCTGCTGATTGAGCGCTACGGCGCCGATGCACTGCGCTTCGCCCTGGTGCGTGAAGTGGCGGGTGCCGGCCAGGACATTCGCCTCGACTACGACCGCAAGAGCGACACCTCCGCCACGGTTGAGGCCTCGCGCAACTTCGCCAACAAGCTCTGGAACGCCACCCGCTTCGCCCTGATGAACCTGGGTGGTGCGACGCCCGCCTCCCTGGCTGAACCCGATCCTGCGGCTCTGCAATTGGCCGACCGCTGGATCCTGTCGCGCCTCGCCCGAGTCAATCGCGAGACGGCGGCGCGCTACGAGAGCTATGGCCTAGGGGAGGCCGCCAAGGGGCTCTACGAGTTCGCCTGGAATGAGGTGTGCGACTGGTATCTGGAGCTGATCAAGCGGCGCCTCAACCCAGGTGAGACCCCCAGCGCCGAAGCTCTCGCCGACCAGCGCACGGCCCGCCAGGTGCTCGCCAAGGTGTTGAACGCGCTGCTGGTCATGCTGCATCCGCTGATGCCACACCTCAGCGAAGAGCTCTGGCATGGCCTCACCGGCGCGCCGGAGGGCACCTTCCTGGCCCTACAACCCTGGCCCCTTGTGGATGAGACCGCCCTCAACGATGGCCTGGAGACCAGCTTCGCCGAGTTGATCGAGGCGATCCGGGTGGTGCGCAACCTGCGGGCGGTGGCGGGCCTCAAGCCGGCCCAGCCGGCGCCGGTGCAGTTTGTCACCGGCCGCAGCGCGCTGGCCGCCCTGCTGCAGGACGCCACCGCCGACATCACCGCCCTGACCCGCGCCGAGAGCGTCGCGGTGCTGGATCCCGCCACCGCCGGCGGGGGTGCTGCTGGTCAGCGGACCCTGGCTGGGGTGTGTGGCGAGCTTCAGGTGCTGCTGCCGATTGAGGGCCTGGTGGATCTCGATGCCCTGCGGGGCCGGCTCGAGAAAGATCTGGCCAAGGCCGAGAAGGAGATCGCTGGCCTGGCCGGCCGCCTGGCCAATCCCAACTTCGCGGGCAAGGCCCCACCGGAGGTGGTGGCCGAGTGCAAGGCCAACCTGGCGGAGGCAGAAGCCCAGGCGGAACTGGCGCGCAGGCGTCTGGCGGATCTGGGTTGAGATCGGCGGGGTGACGGATCTCTTCAGGAGCGATTGAATTGGCTTCTGAGTGCTTCGGGGATCGCCTCCTCAGGAATCCAGATTGAGATGGATCCCCCCTGACAAGGGAAGCATCCCCACCCCTCCGCGTTGGTTGACACGCTCTCAGGGCAATGCTGGGTGAGGTCCACAAAGGTGGTTTTCGCTTTGCAGGTTTGCATGGTCTTCTCTCCGCCGGGCCCATCGCTCATCACCACCGCGAGTCCATGGGGATGGAGTTCAGTGCCAAGCCGTGTCCAGCCAATGATGTCGTGGTCGTCAAAGTAATCAATTTGATCGCCATAGGCGAAATGTTTGCGTGCCAGAAGCATGCGGTCGATTAGATATCTGTGGCTGGTCAGCTGCACTGTTTTGAGAGTGCCGTCGGCTCCGTAATCCCTGTATTCGGCGCCGTAATAATCGGGATAGAAGATGCAGGGATAGCCTTCTGCACGCAGCAGGATCAAGGCGTAAGCCAGTGGCTTGAACCAATCCTCGACGGGGGATTCAAGGGCCTGGAGTGGTTGGGTGTCGTGGTTATCCACCAGCGTTACGGCTAGCAGAGGGATTTCCCGCATGAGGGTGCCTTCCAGGATGGAGCCCATGTCGTAATTCCCTCCGGAATGGCTGGCGCGATGAAAGTTCAGATGTAGTGGAGCATCGAACAAAGACATCTGGCCGCCAGTTTTGGCGACGTAGCTGCACAGTGTGCTGATGTCATAGCTCCAAAATTCACCAACGATAAAAATATCGTGACCCACATAGCTTTCGATGTGTCTGATCCAATCAACGAAAAAGTCGCTGTTGATGTGTTTGATCGCATCCAGTCGAAATCCGCTTGCTCCGGTGGTGTCGAGCGTCCATTCCCCCCAGCGCTTGAGTTCCTGTCTAACTTCCGGATGGTCAAGATCTAGATCGCAGCCCATCAGGAAGTCGTAGTTTCCGCGCTCTCCATCCACATTGCCTTCCAATGGCTTGTCCTTGACCTGCCATACAGCCCTGGTGCCCGGCTCGAGGCTGTTGTAGTCAACTGAGTCGAAGTGTTGCCAGCTCCACTGCATCGATGAATGGGTGGTTCCGCGTCCGGGAAAGGTGAATCCAGTCCAGGAGCGAACCTTGCGTGAGCTACCGAGTGCGTGGTGGCGGTTGTTGTCATCGAGGGGAACCGCTTCGAACTCTTCTTCGATGTCTCCTCCAATTTTGTGATTAAAGACCGCATCTGCATACACTTCAATGTCATAGGAGCGGCAAGTGCGTATGGCTTTCAGATAGGCATCTTTGGTGCCATATTTCGTGCGAATGCTTCCTTTTTGGTTGAACTCGCCAAGATCAAATAGGTCGTAAATGGCATAGCCGACGTCCTTTGGTCCATCCATTCCTTTGTAGGCCGGTGGTAGCCAAACTGCTGTAACTCCCGCCTTGGCTAGAGCAGGGGCTTCCTGTTCAAGACGTGACCAGTGGTCGCCACTGTCGTCGCAGTACCAATGGAACCATTGCATCATCACGCCGTTGAACTCGCCGACGTTCTTTTGGGCGAGCAGTGTCGGCGAGTTCTTTTCAAGCCAATCATGTAGGAGAGCGATGATGTCTTCTGTTTCACCTGTAAGCTGCTGCGCTCGCGACCTGAGGGCGTCGTGGCTCGATGTGTTCTCAGTCATTTTGTTTGGTTTATGGATTGAAGGCGAGCTGTTCAAATAATAGCCTCAGTGTTCCCCTTTGGCCATGGTCAACCCCGGTTGGTCTGAGTTGTATGCCAGCTCTCGCAGCCTTGTGGCTTTCGCGGCTCTCACTACAATCTTGGAAAGGAATGGTCTTGACTTCTTGTCTTTTGCCTTGTTCTTCTTAACTGCGGATCCTCAAAAGACTAAAACAATTCGCTTTGATAGGCCTCAAAGATGAGCTGTTTTCGAACTGTGCTCTGGTGCACATCACGGCTCAGGCGGCCCTCTGCTGCAGCATGGATTGGTTTGGTGTCGCTGCGTGTTGGCGATCGATCTGATGTCCATGCCATTGCTGCCCTCTGCGTGGCTCCCCCAGGTGCTCGAGGCCTTGCGTTCACCTGGGGGTGCGCTGGCGTTTGTGCCGCTCTACGCCCTGTGGGTGACGCTGCTGTTGCCAGGGGTATGGGCCTCGATGCTGGCCGGAGCGCTGTATGGCCCCTGGTGGGGGAGCCTGGTGGTGTTTGTGGGCGCCTGCCTGGGGGCGGAGGCCGCCTTCCTGTTGGGCCGCACCTGGCTGCGGGAATGGGCGCGCCAGCGCTTAAGCGCCATGCCCAAGCTGCAGGCCGTGGAGCAGGCGGTGAGCCGGGAGGGGCTCAAGCTGGTGCTGCTCACCCGGCTTTCACCGGCGTTTCCGTTCAGCCTGCTCAACTTCGCCTACGGCCTGAGTGAGGTGAGCTGGCGCGACTACTCCATTGGTCTGGTGGCGATCCTGCCGGGCACGGTGCTCTTTTGTGGCCTGGGGGCCCTGGCCGGGGATGTGGCTCGCTTCGGGGAGGTGCTCAGCGGCCAGGCTGATGCGGGCACCTGGGCCCTGCGTGTGGTGGGCATTCTGGCCACCGTGGCCTCGGTGTGGCTGGTGGGCCGGGCGGCACAGCGGGCGCTTCAGCCTGGCGATCAGCCCTGATCGGGAGCCGTCAGGCTCCAGTCGCGCAAGGCTGCGATCAGTACGAACCAGACCAGTCTCAGTCGGGCTAGCAGCTCAGGACGCGCAGCCAATTCGGCGTACTGGGCGCGGCCACACTCGGTTTTGATCCAGCGGTATGCGAGAGGCAATTGTTGCTCCATGGCGCCATCGTGCCGCGCCATTCAGACGGCTGCCATGGTGATGGTTCGACTGCCTCCGCTACGCCGTGACTCTCTGCAAAGCACTTCTGTGTTGATCAGTTCTTGCCTTGAGTGTTGGCGCTGCGGCCCAGGCGGCTGTTTGTGTTCGACCGGGTTTTCTCGTGGGTTGCACCGTCGGGGCTGGTCCGGTTGATGGACCTGTGGTGAATCCCACGCCCGGCGTGGGTTATGGCGCCCCCGGTGTTGGCGTGCGGCCGGCGGCGGGCCCTGGGGTAGGCCCCAACGACGGCGGCCCGGCTAAGCACCACCCTGCAGCTGGTCCCGGAGTGGGCCCCAACATGGGCGGCCCCGTCAACCGCGGTGGTTTGCGCTGAGGCTTCAGGTTGCGCCTGCGGGTTGATCCAATAGCGCCCGCAGCTCAGCTTCATCCAGTACTCCAACCCCGAGGCTCTCCGCCTTGCTGAGCTTGCTGCCGGCCTCCGTGCCGGCCACCACGTAGCTGGTTTTTTTGCTCACCGAACCGCTCACCTTGCCGCCGGCCGCTTCGATCAGGGCCTGGGCGGCGCTGCGGCTCAGGTTGGGCAGGGTGCCGGTGAGCACGAAGGTCTGGCCCGCCAGCACCGCCGCCGCGCCCTCGCCGGCTGCCGCGCGCTCCGCTGCGCTGGCTGCCAGGGAAAATCCCACGCCCTCCAGTTGCTCCAGCAGCTCCTGGTTGGCCGGCGTGGCGAACCACTGCTGCAGGGATTGGGCGATCTCGCCGCCAATGCCATACACCGCTGAGATCAGTTCGGGGGTCTTCGTGGCGGCGGTGGCCAGGTCCAGGGCACTGGGGAAGGTTTTGGCCAGGGCCTTGGCGTTCACCTCACCCACGTGATGGATGCCAAGGCCGTAGAGCTGGCGGTGCCAGGGCTGGGCCTTCGACGCCACCAGGGCCGCCACCAGGTTGTCAGCGCTTTTGGCGCCCATGCGTTCCAGGCTGGCGAGCAGGGCGGCATCGAGTTCATAGAGACCGGCGATCGAGCCCACCAGGCCCCGGTCCACCAGTTGTTCGATCAACTTGCTGCCCAGCCCATCCACATCCAGCGCCCCCTTGCTCACCCAGTGGCGCAGGGCGCCGCGCAGGATCGCCGGGCAGCTGCTGTTCACGCAGCGGGTGGCTGCCTCGCCCTCCTCGCGCACCAGCTCGGACGCGCATTCGGGGCACACGTCGGGCAGCTCGAGGCGCACCGCGCCGGCGGGGCGCAACTCCGGCAGCACCCGCAGCACCTCGGGAATGATCTCGCCGGCCTTGCGCACCACGATCGTGTCGCCTGCGTGCAGATCCAGTTCCGCCAGCCGGTCGGCGTTGTGCAGGGTGGCTCGGCCCACCACGGTGCCCGCCAGGGGCACCGGTTCAAACTCAGCCACGGGGGTCACCACGCCGGTGCGGCCCACCTGGCAGGCCAGCCGCAGCAGTTTGCTGGGGGCCTCTTCAGCGGCGTATTTGAGCGCAATCGCCCAGCGGGGGGCCTTCTGGGTGAAGCCGGCGTCGGCCTGCAGACGCAGGGCGTTGAGCTTCACCACCACGCCGTCGGTGGCGTAATCGAGGGCCTTGCGCCCTTCTTCCCACCGGGCGAAGAAGGCCTCAACCGCCGCCAGATCAGCCAGCAGCGCGGCGTTGGGATTCACCTTGAAGCCTGCGGCCTGCAGCCACTGCAGCGCCTCCCATTGGCTGGTGGGCCGCGGCGGGTCGCTGCTTTCTGGGCTGCCACCTTCAGCCCGCCAGTCGTCCGGCAGGTGCAGGGTGTAAGCGAAGAAATCCAGCCGCCGGGCCGCCACCACCTGCGGATCGAGTTGTCGCAGGGTGCCGGCGCAGGCGTTGCGGGGGTTGGCGAACAAGGCCTCACCGCGGGATTGCCGCTCGGCGTTGATGGCCGCGAAGGTGCCATCGGGAATCAAGGCCTCGCCGCGCACCTCCACCCAGTCGGGCGGGTGTTGGAGCTGCAGCCGTAGCGGCACGCTCTGGATCGTGCGCACGTTGGCAGTGATCTCCTCGCCGCGCTCGCCATCACCCCTGGTGGCGGCTCGCACCAGCACGCCCCGCTCGTAGCTCAGGGCCAGGGCGTTGCCATCGATCTTGAGCTCGCCCACCATCGCCAGCTGGGGCAGGGGCGCTCCGGGTTCTGGCGTGCGGTCGAGCACCTTCAGCAGCCGGCTGTACCAGGCCTCCAGCTCTTCGATCGAGAAGGCGTTGTCGAGGCTCAGCAGACCGATGCGGTGCTCGACGCTCTGGAAGCCCGCCGCTGGGGTGCCCCCCACCCGTTGGGTGGGGCTGTCGGCGGTGATCAGCTCCGGGTGGGTGGTTTCGAGCTCCAGCAGCTCCCTATAGAGGCGGTCGTAAACCGGATCCTCCATCTCGGGAGCATCGAGCACGTAGTAGGCATGGGCGGCCCGGGTGAGCAGCCGCCTCAGCTCGTCGGCGCGGGCCTGGCTCACGGCAGGGGGCTCAGGCAGCGGCCAGCTTGGTGATGCGGTCCACGCGCCACTGCTCCTCCACCTTCACGAAGGTGAAATCGAGGGGCAGTTCGTCGTTGCCGTCGCTCTTGAGCTTCACGGTGAGGATCAGCTGGCCATCGTCGAGCCGGGGCCGGCCAGATTTGAGATTGCGGTACTTGTTCAGCTGCAGCCCCGCCAGGAAGCGGATGAACTGCTGCCGGTTCACGTGGGAGCGGTAGTTCTTGGTGGTGAGCAGGTAGGCGCCATCCACCTGGCCACTGGCCACCTGGGTGAAGAACTGCTTGATCAGCGGGTTGATGCCGCGGGCGCTCAGCACCAGCTTCACCGCCGTGATCGTCCAGTAGAGCAGCAGGGTCCCGGCCCCAGCCAGCAGGGCTTTGGTGCCGATGTCGCGGGTGAGACCCCAGTCCATCTCGAAATAAAGTGCGTTGACTGGGCCAGAGTCTGACTGACTGCCACGCCGGCATGCCCCTCGAGCCCCTGCTGCCGCTGTTTCACCGTCTGAATCGGGAGCACTTTGAGGGTTCGCTGGCGCCCGCTGGCCAGCGGCTGGTGGAGCTGCGTTGGAGTGACGGCCGCATGCGCCGCACGGCAGGCATGTACCGCTTCGGTCGGCACGCCGATGGCCGGCGCCTCTGCGAGATCGTGCTGTCGCGGCCCCTGCTCGACCCCCTGCCCCGGGCGGCCACCCTCAGCACCCTCTGCCACGAAATGATCCATGCCTGGGTGGATCGGGTGGTGGGCACTCAGGAGGTGCATGGTCCCCAGTTTCGGGCCCGGATGGCCGCCATCAATGCGGCCCAGAGCGAGTTTCAGGTGAGCATCCGCCACCGCTATCCCCTGCCTGCCAGCTCCACGCCGCCCCGCTGGTTGGCCTGCTGTCCCAGCTGCGGCGTGCAAGCGCCCTACCGACGCCGGGTGAAGGGACTGGCCTGCCGCCTGTGCTGCGAGCGCCTCCATGGCGGGCGCTGGCATGCCAGCTGCCTCTTGCACTTTGAGCAAGCGGCTTAGGGTCACGTCAGCTCGGCATCGCCATGGGCGTGTTCCTCTGGACCCTGGAATTTGGCGGGCTCACCATTGCCCTGGTTGGCCTGGGTCGCGAGCGCTGGCTGGCCGGCCGGCGGCGCTAGCTGGATCCCTAACCTGGACCCATGCCTGACCCCTGGTCCGATCGCCGCTCTGCTCCGCGCCGCGGCTCCGATCCGCTCGAGCAGCGCCTCGATCGGTTGGTGAGTGCCGGCCGCCAGCTGGTGGACGGTGTGTCCGGTGCCCGGCCCGGTTCCCGCTCGTCCGGGCGCCCTGGCTTGCCGCGGCTCGACGGCCTGGGCCGCTGGGTGGAAAACAAGCTCGATTGGATCCTGGAAGAGGAAGACGATTGGCGCGAGCCCTGGCAGGAGGCCAAGTCCCAGCAGGAGGCCAAGCCCCAGCCCGGCTCCGTCGACCTCCGCCCCGAGCCCAGGGCTGAGATCCGGCCCCGCCGCCGGCCCCTGGAGGCCGTCTCCCGCCGCCGCGCCCAGCCCCAGCCGCCGGAGGCGGCCGAGTGGCCCAGCGACGACGCTTTTGTGGTGCCCCGTTGGCAACGGGGGGATGCCGCCCCTGCACCTCAGGCCATGCCCGAGGCGCCTTCGGCATCCCCCGGTCGGACGTTGCCCCGCTCCACCCGGCGCCGCGCCGACGGCTGAGGGGCCGAAGCGGAAATCGCCCCTAGCCTGTTTGCAGTTGCGGTTGGTTGGGATGGGCAGCCTTGTGGTGGTGGGGTTTCCCAAGGCTGAGGAGGCCGAGCAGGTGCGGCGGGAGCTGGTGGACATCCAGCGCGAGCAGCTGATCGCCCTCGAGGATGCGGTGGTGGTGGAGCACAACAGCGAAGGCCAGGTGCACCTGCGTCAGGCGATCAACCTCACCGCAGCCGGCGCCCTCGGCGGCGGCTTCTGGGGCACCCTGGTGGGCCTGCTGTTTCTCAACCCGTTGCTCGGTGCAGCTGTGGGTGCGGGCGTGGGCGCGGCCTCCGGCTCCCTCTCCGACATCGGCATCAACGATGGCTTCATGCGGGAGTTGGGCGAGACCCTGCCCAGTGGCAGTGCGGCCCTGTGCCTGTTGGTGCGCGAGGCGACGCCGGATCGGGTGATCGAACGCCTGCGCGCTCACGCCCCCCACGCCAAGCTGCTGCGCACCAACCTCAGCCACACCGATGAGGATCAGCTGCGGGAGCTGCTTGAGCGGGCCCGCCTGCAGGCGGAGGCCCTGCGCTTGGGCTGAGCTTGTCGGCTGGGGGTGCGGGCTCCCACCTGAAAGCTGCAGCCCCGTTGTTGCAATTCCAGGTTCACCGGCCGCACCAGCTCCTGGGGCAGGTCGCTCGCCATTTCGTCGGCGGAGGTGCTGATCGCGGGTGAGCCCTGCACCAGGGCCACCAGTAGGTCGGCCCACTGGCCCACCAACTGGTGTTCGGCCATGGGCCGTAGACCCTGCTCCTGCAGCAGTGGGCTGCAGCCCTGCGCGTTCCAAACGGCGCTGGGGTTGGGGGACTGGGGATGGTGTTGGTAGGCCAGGCCTTGGCGCAGGGCGCTGGGGCTGGGGGCACCGTTGCCCTGGCGCAGGCCGGCCTCGCTCAGCAGCCGGCCGCAATGCACGGCGGAAATGCCATAAATCCGGCCGAGGTCAGTCAGGCTCAACCAATGGGCCTGCGCTGGATTGGCAGCAGGCGGCGTGGGGGTGGTTTTGGTAGAGGTGGTCATAGCCCGGTTTGCCGGCGCGAGTGTCCCCATGCTGCGAAGAGCATGACCAGCGTCAATCCGTCAAGCCCTTATTGCTGCAACCCGTTACCGAGTTTGCAAACTGTTATGGCGTTGTGATGCGGTTTGCAACGGGCCCCAGCCAGTGCTCCAGGGCTGGCGAAAACACTTCCCGGATCACGGTGAGCTCCTTACCGCCGCGGAAAAAGCGGTAGTGGCGGCTCCAGAAGGGGCCCACATGGCCAAAGCGCTCCTCCAGCCAGGGGGCATCCACGAGGGCCAGTCCGTCGACCTCCCGAAATAGCTCAGCCCGATGGCTGGTGAGGCTGCGCCAGATCGGCTGCTCCCGCTGCTGGAGATAGGCATCGGCCTGCTGCTGATTCCACCAGCTCTCGGCCCAGGCCAGGGTCTGGTCGCCGCAGCGCAGCCACACCTGACGCCGCAGCAGTGGCCCATCCAGTTCGGCGATCTCCGGCGGTGGCGGGGCGCTCGTGGGCTGCTGGGCGCCACCCCCCGGAGGGTTGGTGGGTTCTGGCGCCATGGCGATCAACTCGATCTCCACCGGCTCGCCCGTGAGCGACTCCAGGTGCCGGGTGGGGCTGCCATCCCCCAACAAGAGCAGCCGCCAGGGTCCGCTCAGGCGTTGATCACCGGCGGCTGTGCTGCCATCGCTGAGGTTCAGCTGCCACCGGGGATGGGGAGAAGGCAGAAGCCCCATTTTGCCGCGACCGGTGTCCATCGGGTGATTCTGGCGGCGGGACCCGGTCCGCTGTGCTGGCCCGGGTAGCGTTGAATCCCCTGGGTGCTGGCGGTGCTGGCGGATGTTGTCGTCACCAACCTGCACAGGCGCTTCACGGGCGTCTCCGCCACCGTGCAGGCGCTGGTGCCGTGGCAGCGGCATCAGCAGGAGCTGGTGGTGTGGGACTGGGGTCAGCTGGGCTTGGGGGGTGAGATCGGGTTCTGGTCGTTGCTGCGCTGGGGCTGGAGCCGGCCCCATCGGGGTCGCTGGCGCATTTGGCATGCTCGCCGTGACATCGAAATTCTGATCGGCCTGTTGCTCCGTTCGCTGCTGCGGCAGCCCTGGCGGGTGGTGTTCACCTCGGCGGCCCCGAAACCCCCGGGTTGGTGGCTGGGCCAGCTGATCCGGCGTTGCGATGCGGTGATCGCCACTTCTCCGCGCTCGGCTGCGTTTCTGGAGCGCTGCGATGCGGTGATCTTTCACGGGGTGGATTGCCAGCTGTTTCACCCGCCTGCCGATCGCCAGGCGGCCCTGGCGGAGGTGGGCCTGGCTGGAAAGCAGGTGATCGCCAGCTTCGGGCGGATCCGCCCCAGCAAGGGCACCGACCTGTTCGTGGAGGCCTTGATCCAACTGCTGCCCCACCATTCGGGTTGGATGGGTGTGGTCACCGGCCTGTGTCAACGCCGCGATCAGCCCTTCCTAGATTCCCTCAAACAGCGAATTGTGGCTGCTGGGCTCGAGCAGCGTATCTGGTTTGTGGGTGATCTGGAATCGACCGAGATCCGGCGCTGGTATCAACGCACCTCCATCTGTGTGGCCGCCTCGCGCCGCGAGGGTTTTGGCCTGACCCCCCTGGAGGCGATGGCCAGTGGTTGTGTACCGGTCACTTCAACAGCTGGTGCCTGGCCATGGATCATTCACCATGACTTTGGTTGTGCCATCGATATGGGTCAGCCAGCAGCTCTGTTTGCTTGCCTGGATGCTCTGATGGGTGACGCAGTGCGACTTGATCAGATGGCATCTGCGGCGAAATCTAAAGCAGTTGCTGCCCATTCGATCGAGCATGAAGCTGATTGTATTCATCAGGTCTATGCTCGCCTTGTCAGCTCAAATTAGCCATAAGCAAATTTAAGCTACCTTGAGCAATCGGAGCTTTACCGGGTATCCATAAATATAAAAGGCCTGCACAAAGAGCGGCAGCGCCAAAGAGCTTATATCAGATCTTGTCTATACCAGAAAATAGGTTGAGATCTTCTCAGTGCCTGTTAGGCTACGAGGGCGATACTATAAGTGCGTTGGAGATAGCGGAGAAAGTTAAAAGTAAGATTCTTCAATCCCCACCAGTCTTGGTTCTCTTAAGCCCAATCTTTCTCATTAGCTTTCCATGCATTGACATGGTCATACTGCCAAAAATATGCTCAATAAATGTTCTGATTGCTGATTTGATGCGATTTTGCTTTTTGGCCGCGTTACCAAGAGGTTGATTGCGTGCTCCCATTCATGGCTCAGGCCTTCGAAGCCACCGAGACTCAAAAGGCTCTCGAAACATTCGCCGGAATATGTAGAATCTGTCCAGAAGTAGTTATTTACATTCTCCGGATCTAGTAAATCTGGAACTATGTGGCTGTCGTTGTATTGACGGGGGCATGGCATAACGGCGAATAAAACCATGTCAACATCGATGCAGATGCTATTCTTGTAGCCGTAGTAGTTGATGCCATTCTTTTTGACCCAGGGGTGTCCAAGTCTTTCTTTTGCATTCGATTTGGGTTTTCGTTCCAGCCATCCGGTTCCTTTATCATCCCGGCCATGATTTCCTTGTTCTCTTCACGGGTATTGCGTTGCCTGGGAACTGGGACCAGAGTTGTGTCGATCATTTGACCGCCACAGGCTTGAAGACTCTGGGAGCGGAGGTATGACTCAAACATCTCAAAAGAGCTCCTCGATCACTTCAGCCTTTTTAAGACTCTCTCGAAAAAAGGTGACAGTTGTGGCATCAATAGGATCAGAGGATCAATCTTCTAACTGCCTGCATTGCTCTTGCGATCCTGCGTGTAACCCCATTCAAGAGCCGGATGGCAAGATTCTCATGGGATCGATTCAGCTATTCGCCTAAGAACTGGTTTTTTATTCTAGATCTTGAAGACTCTGTACTGTTTGTACCAGAAGCCTCTTTGTCCCAATGCACGCTCTAATATAAGCAATCTGATTATAGCTCAGTCAATGCTTTAATCATCTGAGGTTTCGACTTATCGAAGCGCCCTTTGGCCAAGTCACCCTCAGTCTATTAAACCTCCAACCCTAAAGTCGTCAAAACTTACTAGACATCGATCTGCCAGATAGAAGCAAGCATGTCGGCCTAGGAGGAAGTGTAAAGCTGTTTGTCGGGTTTGTCAGGTAATGTCGCAAATCCAAGTGCTAGAAAATAAAAAGAGTAAAAAAGCTGCATTGATCCATAGACACTAAAATGGGTTCCGAAAGGGAGCCACATCAACAAGAAAGCTAGGATTCCTGCAAATCCAAAGCGATTTGAGTCGACCAAAAGTTTAAGGCGCAGACAAAGATATCTAGTTACGTAGATATAATAAGCTAGAAAGCAGAATAAGCCAATGATGCCAGTACCAAGAATCACCTCAATAAGTACTTGATGGGCATGCATGATGCGTCCGTTCTGGTAAAAGTAATTGCCTGGTTTTAGGATATCAAGAACAGCGTCTCGGAATCGATCGGGTCCAATGCCAAACCAAATATTATTCTGTACGATTTCAATTGCTGGCAGCCATACATCAAACCTCTTGCTCAAGACTTCATTCATCTGTTGATAGCTGGGATCAACTAGGATTTTCAGTGACTGATTTATTCGCCCTTGAAATACGCCATTGAAATTATAAAATAAGACCACAAACAATACAAACCCGCCCAAGAAACAGGCAATACTAATATTGCGATATCGTGGTGGGGCTTCCCGAGCAATTGCAGCGGCCCAAATTAATGAGATAATGCTAATTAAAAGGATTGAATTGCGAGATCCACCGGAACATACCATAATGTTAGAAAAAATTAAAATTAGCAGCGATAATATCTTGTTGGGTGCACAGAGCTTGGATCTGTGTGAGAAGTTGAGGGTATCAAATATAGGAAATATCGCAAAAAATGGAAAATACCATCCAAAATCTTCTGGCCTTGATGCAAAAATGCCAACTCTGCCGTCGTTCAGTGGAAAGCCAAATAAATCTTGGCCATAGATCAGTTGAATAAAACCATCAAAGGACCAAAATAGTATTGTTATGCAAATAGCGGCTTTGGCTATTCTTAGTGCCCCTGGCTGTTCTTTAATCAAAGAAATAGTTGCCAGCCCAAAGGCGCCACCTAGAAGCACAGTGGCCAGTTTCTTTAATAAGAGGAAGTCCCAATCATTTCCTAAAAATGGTAAAGCTAAGGTTGTAATCAAGACTGGAACTGCGATAGCGGCAATTCCTAAAAGCAATGGCTTATGGCTTTCTGATCGGAATGAGTTGCGCCAATTAATACATCCCAGTATTAGTATGATGATGAAAAAAGCAGTATATATCTTGGAAAAGGGGAAGGCCACGACTGGGGCTGCCACCATGAGGCCTATGAACCAGTCGCGAGGCTTGGTTGAGTTAAAGTCTGATAACATATAAGCAGCACTGCGGGTAGCAATTATATAAAGTTGGCTTATTTTAGGCCATCTCTGTTTTTTTGGTGCCTCCTAACTCCATGCTTCATGAATGGAAATGATGCGAGCCCCGGTGCCTGCTGCAGCTGGTGGCCGTGGGAATGATGAACAAGGAGATCGCTTGGCGCCTGGATCATGTCCATCTCCCTTCCACCTACCTCGATGCCCTCGGCTACTGCGAGGTGCAGGGCATCGTCGTGGGCGACAGCGAGGCAGAGGACTTCGCAGAGCTGCTGGGCGCACTTCCTGCGCAACCTGCTGAGCCACGGGCTCAATAATGCTGGCCAGACCATGGTGGCGGCGGCGATGAAGGCCGTGTTTGAGATTCAGGGTCCGGATCAGGTGTGATCGCACTTGCATCGGGTCACCGAGATGCTGCGCAAACCGTTCCCCACCGCCGTGCCGGAATGGAGGCCGCCTGTGATGACCCGCTTGAGCGACTGAACAAAGAGTTCAAGCGACGCACCAACGTCGTCGGTATCTTCCCCAATGACGCCGCAACTCTGAGGCTGATGGGCAGCCAGCTCCTGCAAGGCCACCATGGCCAACAACCCCGAGCCGAAGGACCCGCTTGAGCTCAACGAGGGTGATCCCGCTCAGCAAGTAGAATCAACCATCAGCTGAAATGGTCCATCTCCTTCCTCGATCTACACGATTTGACTCGATCACTGAGTTGCACTTTCAGCGATAAGGGTTCATAGTGGATCGATGGAGCTGCGCAATCAGCTTCCAGGCAGTGAACCTCTGACTGCTCCTGTTCACCCTTCAGAAAGGGGCGCAGGACCTCCATAGCCACTCCACTCGGAGGAGCACCAGCGCCTTTAATATTGTCGCTGCAGATGCAGGCGCACGTTTTACCCGGATTCTCAGAATTAACAGCCAAGAAATTGACCAGATGAAAACAGCAATTGTAACGCTCACATGGAATAAACTGAACGAAGCCACCATCCCTTACCTTGACTCACTCTACAAATATACTGATCCAGACGATTTTGAGCTAATCGTTGTCGATAATGGTAGTCAGGATGGGACCGTAGACTATTTGATGATTGAAGCCCGAAAAAGACCCAACATGAAAGTCTTGTTCAATAAGACAAACCTGGGCTACTCCAAGGGAAATAATCAAGGTCTGCGTATGATTTCAAATGATGCTGAGATCATTGGATTGTTTAATAATGACATCCTGTTTACGCCAAACTGGCTGCCGCGAATGAGAGAGTTATTGCTTTCTGAGCCCACGGTCGGCCTTGCTTCGCCTCGCATCAACCTTTCCAGTAAGATTAATAGAATGAACTATCTTAAGCGGTACAAAAGTCTGCTGAGCCGTTACAAAAGCTCCTTTACTCCTAGTTTAACCCCATTCTTTTGCTGCGTTATGCTTCGTCGCTCAACCTTTGAGGCCGTTGGCTTTTTAGACGAGGACTTCTCACCAGCTTTTTTTGAAGATGACGATTATAGCTTTCGATCGCTTTACGCTGGCTTTGTAAATGGCTACGTGAATACGACCTTCTTGCTTCACAATCACTGTACAACAAGCGGTACCCTGCCAAATCGGAAAGCTCTTATTGCGAAGAATCAAGCCCACTTTTTTAAAAAGCACTATCTGGGGAAGTACATATATGAAGAGCGGGCATTGCGCAAGAGGCCGCTGCTAACCCTTTTGAGAAAGACAAAAACATGGCTATTCCCCATGTGAAGGCCCTCCATGGTGAAGGCATCCATGATGCCAGCAGTGTCTACTAAAAGCCTCCCTCCTGATGTCCGTAGATAATCCAGTTGAGGGGTTGCACTAAATAGAATAATGTGCCGCCCTTTCCTACTCTGGTTCTTTTGAGCGCT